>DATFXJ010000107.1:0-18001 GCA_035315965.1 Pseudolabrys sp. | reverse complement strand
CAGCCGGACAAGCTTTATCTCGCTACCGAGGGCTATGAAGCCAGTGAATTCAAGCGCACCGCCTCGCGCCTAATCGAGATGCGATCGCAATCTTATCTCGGCCTTCCGCATGGTGCGCGACAAGGTCCCTACATTGAGATCGCGAGGATCGTCGAAACCTGAGCGTGCTCTTAATCTTTGGTATAATGTATACAAGTTTCTCGTGGTCCGGCTTCTTGTCGCGCCAGACCTAACCGGTTAACCACAACAAGGCCGCGCTCCGCGGCCACACAAAGTCGAGAGTTTTTCCACCATGGCGCGTAACAAGATTGCGTTGATCGGCGCGGGCCAGATCGGCGGCACGCTGGCCCACCTCATCGGATTGAAAGAGCTCGGCGACGCCGTAATGTTCGATGTCATGGAGGGCATCCCCCAAGGCAAGGCCCTCGACATCGCTGAATCTTCACCCATCAATGATTTCGACGCGAGGTTCACCGGCACCAATAGCTACGATGCCATCGAGGGTGCGGACGTGTGCATCGTTACCGCTGGCGTGCCGCGCAAGCCCGGCATGAGCCGCGACGATTTACTCGACATCAATCTCAAGGTCATGGGTCAGGTGGGTTCCGGAATAAAAAAATACGCGCCCGATGCCTTCGTGATCTGCATCACCAATCCTCTCGACGCCATGGTCTGGGCGCTGCAGAAAAGTTGTAGCCTGCCACAACACAAAGTTGTCGGTATGGCGGGTGTACTCGACTCGGCGCGTTTCCGTTATTTCCTCGCCGACGAATTCCAGGTGTCAGTGGAAGACGTCACGGCTTTCGTCCTCGGGGGCCATGGCGATACCATGGTGCCGCTCACCCGTTATTCGGCAGTGGCAGGAATTCCTGTGCCCGACCTCGTCAAAATGGGCTGGACGACGCAGGCCCGCATCGATGAAATCGTGAAGCGCACTGCGAACGGCGGTGCGGAAATTGTGAATCTGCTCAAGACAGGTTCGGCCTTTTACGCACCAGCGGCTTCGGCAATTGCGATGGTGGAAAGCTACCTGCTCGACAAGAAGCGGGTGCTGCCCTGCGCTGCCTGGCTCAACGGCGAGTATGGCATCAGGGGCCTTTATGTCGGTGTGCCAGTGGTGATAGGCGCCAAAGGTGTCGAGCGCGTCGTTGAGATCGAGCTCAACAGCAGTGAACGGTCGATGTTTGAAAAATCAGCTGCCGCGGTGCAGGGCTTGATCGACGCCTGCAAGAAGATCGCGCCCAATCTCGACAACTAAGATCACGCCGGCTTTTGGCCGGGAGCATGGCATGAATATTCACGAGTATCAGGCTAAGGCGGTATTACGCGAATTCGGCGTTCCGGTGCCCAATGGCGTTCCCGCATTCAGTGTCGACGAGGCGATCAAGGGCGCTGAGCAACTGGGTGGCCCTGTTTGGGTGGTGAAGGCGCAGATCCATGCCGGCGGTCGCGGCAAGGCCGGCGGCGTCAAAGTCGTCAAGTCCATCGGTGACGTAAAAAAAGAATCCGCACGTATCCTCGGCTCGACCCTCGTCACGCACCAAACCGGTCCGCAAGGTAAGAAGGTCAACCGACTTTATATTGAGGAGGGGTCGGCCATTGATCGCGAATTTTATCTGTCGGCGCTGATTGATCGCGAGACTTCGCGTATCGCCTTTGCTGTATCCACGGAAGGCGGTATGGACATCGAGGAGGTCGCCCACAAGACGCCCGAAAAAATTCTCACCTTCTCGGTCGACCCGGCAACCGGAATCATGCCGCATCATGGCCGGCGCGTTGCGCAGGCGCTCAAGCTGACGGGCGATCTCGCGAAGCAGATCGAAACAGTTCTGCCAAAGCTTTATTCCGCCTTCACGACGAAGGACATGAGCCTGCTCGAGATCAACCCGCTGGTGGTGACCAAAGACAATAAGATCATTTGCCTTGACGCGAAGGTCGGTTTTGATGGCAACGCGCTTTACCGTCATCCCGACGTTGTCGCTATGCGCGACCTGACCGAGGAAGATGAGAAGGAAATCGAGGCTTCGAAATACGATCTGAATTACATCGCTCTTGACGGGTCAATCGGCTGCATGGTCAACGGCGCCGGTCTTGCTATGGCGACGATGGACATCATCAAACTCTACGGGATGGCGCCGGCAAACTTCCTTGATGTCGGCGGCAGCGCGACGAAAGAAAAAGTCACCGCAGCATTCAAGATCATCACGTCCGACCCGAACGTGAAGGGGATTCTTGTCAATATTTTCGGCGGTATCATGAAATGCGACGTAATCGCCGAAGGCGTGGTCGCTGCGGTTAAGGAAGCTGGATTAAAGGTTCCGCTGGTCGTGCGTCTGGAGGGTACCAATGTCGACCTCGGCAAGAAGATCATCGCTGAGTCCAAGCTGAATGTGACATCGGGTGATGATCTTGACGATGCCGCGCAGAAGATCGTGAAGGCGGTGCAGGGCAATTGATGAACGCATTCATGTCATGTCATGGATCGAGTCAAACGGTAGCAGGCGATGGCAATTCTGATCGACAAAAACACCAAAGTTGTATGCCAGGGCTTCACCGGCAAAAACGGCACGTTCCATTCGCAGGCGGCAATCACCTATGGCACCAAGATGGTCGGCGGGACGTCACCCGGTAAAGGCGGCTCGACACATCTCGACCTGCCTGTGTTCGACACAGTTGCCGAGGCCAAGGAGAAAACTGGTTGTGATGCAAGCGTGATCTATGTGCCGCCGGCTGGCGCTGGCGATGCCATTTGCGAGGCGATCCAGGCGGAGATCCCGCTGATCGTCTGCATTACTGAAGGCATTCCCGTACTGGACATGGTCAAGGTCAAGCGCTCGCTTACTGGCTCGAAGTCGCGACTGATTGGGCCCAACTGTCCGGGCGTGATGACCGCGGGCGAATGCAAGATTGGCATCATGCCGGGCAACATTTTCAAGCCCGGCAAAGTTGGAATTGTGTCGCGCTCCGGCACTCTTACCTATGAAGCGGTATTCCAGACGAGTCGCGAGAATCTCGGCCAGACGACCGCGGTCGGCATCGGCGGCGATCCCGTTAAGGGCACTGAATTCATCGCCGTTCTAGAGATGTTTCTTGCCGACCGGAAAACCGAGTCGATCGTGATGATTGGCGAGATCGGCGGCGCGGCTGAAGAGGACGCCGCGCAATTCCTCAAGGACGAGGCTAGGTGCGGGCGCAAGAAGCCCACGGTCGGTTTCATCGCCGGTCGCACCGCGCCACCCGGCCGTCGCATGGGTCACGCTGGTGCGATCATCTCAGGTGGCAAGGGCGACGCCGAATCCAAGATTGCAGCCATGGAGTCCGCAGGCATCAAGGTGTCGCCATCGCCAGCGCGGATTGGCAGGACATTGCGCGATCTCCTAAGTATTTGACAGTTATTGATTTATCAAACGTTAGGCGTTTGTTAACTCTAGGGCCTGATGCAATTACGTGTGCCAGATTGGCAACAGCTAGGACGTCGGTTCGAGTTATCGCCGCCGATCTGCCGAGAAAGACCCCAGCCCAGCCCGTTACTCCTGCTCCTATCCCAGTTACGACATGGACTAGGTGCTATCGAGGCCCTCTCTTTTCTACGGCACGACAGCGAAAAGAGGCGCAATTGCCATGCGAATCCGGAAAGGTCGAATCCCGGTTCAGATTTACCCCTTTTGTCGACTTACACGCGTCATAAATAAAGATAAAAGAAGTTACTGCGCCGCTGTCCTCGCTGAGCGCATTGGGGGTGGGTGCAGCACGTTCCAAACACAAGGATTCGAAAGTCGTCATGTCCCGCCAGGACGCCAACGCCATCTTCGCCCACACGTCATTTCTCTACAGCGGAAACGCAGCCTATATTGAAGACCTTTACACCAAATACCAGACCGATCCTGCTGCGGTCGATGCCGAGTGGCGCGCCTTTTTCCAGAGCCTGAAGGACGAAAAATCGGACGTCGTCAAGAGTGCGCGCGGCGCCTCCTGGAGGAAACCGAACTGGCCGCTGCGCCCCGATGGCGACCTGGTGGCGGCACTGGATAGCCAATGGGCCGAAAGCGAAAGGAAGCTCGGCGAAAAAATCTCCGTCACCGCGCAGGCTTTAGGCGTCGAGCTTGCCTCCGCCGAGGTGATGCAGGCGACGCGCGATTCCCTCCACGCGTTGATGCTGATCCGTGCCTATCGCATTCGCGGCCACCTCCACGCAAAGCTCGATCCACTCGAGCTCGAGCCAGAGAAAAACGAGGAGGAGCTCGATCCGCGCTCCTACGGATTCACGGACGCCGATCTCGACCGAAAGATTTTCCTCGACAAGGTGCTGGGTCTCGATTTCGCATCTATGCGCGAGATCGTCACCATTCTGCGCCGCACCTACTGTCAAACGCTTGGCGTCGAATTCATGCATATCTCGAACGCCGCACAGAAAAGCTGGATCCAGGAGCGCATTGAGGGCCACGATAAGGAGATTACCTTCACGCGCGAAGGAAAGCGTGCGATTCTAAACAAGCTGGTGGAAGCAGAAGGCTTTGAGAAATTCCTCGACGTCAAATACACGGGCACCAAACGATTTGGCCTAGATGGCGCCGAAGCGCTGATCCCCGCGCTCGAGCAGATCATCAAGCGCGGCGGCAATCTCGGCGTGAAGGAAATCTGTATCGGAATGCCACACCGCGGCCGCCTTAATGTACTGACTCAAGTGATGGGTAAGCCGCACCGCGCGCTATTTAACGAATTCAAGGGCGGCTCGGCGACGCCGGACGAGATAGAGGGGTCGGGCGATGTAAAATATCACCTCGGTGCGTCATCCGATCGCGAGTTCGACAATAACAGAGTGCATTTATCACTGACGGCGAATCCCTCGCATCTTGAAATCGTCGATCCGGTCACCCTTGGCAAGGTGCGCGCCAAGCAGGACCAGCACCATGCGAAACCCGACGAGCGTATCATGGTTATGCCGTTGTTGATCCACGGCGATGCAGCGTTTGCGGGCCAGGGCGTTGTCGCGGAATGCTTCGGACTGTCCGATCTGAAAGGTTACCGCACCGGTGGGTCGCTGCATTTCATCGTCAACAACCAGATAGGGTTCACGACCTACCCGCGCTATTCGCGTTCGTCGCCTTATCCGTCCGACGTTGCCAAGATGATCGAGGCTTTGATCCTGCACGTGAACGGCGACGATCCGGAAGCCGTCGTGTTTGCTGCTAAAGTAGCGACCGAGTACCGGCAGCAATTCCAGCGGCCGGTGGTCATCGACATGTTCTGCTATCGGCGATTCGGCCACAACGAGGGCGACGAACCTTCGTTTACCCAGCCGCTGATGTACAAGAAGATACGCGCGCACCCAACCACGCTTGAAATCTACGGCAAGAGACTCGTTGGCGAAGGCGTCGTGACCGAAGCCGAAATCCAGAAGATGAAGGCGGACTGGCGCACGCGCCTCGACGCCGAATTCGAAGCGGGCCAGGGCTACAAGCCGAACAAGGCTGATTGGCTTGACGGTCGCTGGTCAGGCCTGAAAGCGGCGCGCGATGCCGACGATCCGCGCCGGGGCAACACCGGTGTCGACGCAACCGTACTGCGTGAGATTGGCAAGAAAATCACGGTCGTCCCTCGAGGGTTTGCCGTCCACAAAACGATCCAGCGGTTCCTCGATCAGCGCGCCAAGACGATCAAGACCGGCGAAGGCATCGATTGGGCCACAAGCGAAGCACTCGCTTTCTGCTCGCTATTGAAGGAGGGGCATCGCGTTCGTCTTTCAGGTCAGGACAGCGAGCGCGGCACGTTTTCGCAGCGTCACTCAGTGTTATTCGATCAGAACACGGAGGAGCGCTACACCCCATTCAATCATATTGGCAATCCTCAAGCTCGCTTCGAGGTACTCAATTCGATGCTCTCGGAAGAAGCCGTGCTCGGCTTCGAATATGGCTATTCCACCGCCGAGCCGAATGCTTTGACGCTCTGGGAGGCACAGTTCGGCGACTTTGCCAATGGCGCGCAGGTCGTGTTCGACCAGTTCGTCTCTTCGGGTGAGCGCAAATGGCTGCGTATGTCCGGTCTCGTCTGTCTGTTACCGCACGGCTACGAGGGACAGGGACCGGAGCATTCCTCGGCACGGCTCGAGCGCTATCTACAAATGTGCGCGGAAGACAACATGCAAGTCGCCAACTGCACAACGCCCGCGAACTACTTCCATATCCTCCGCCGGCAGTTGAAACGCGAGATCCGGAAGCCGTTGATCCTGATGACGCCGAAATCGTTGCTTCGTCACAAGCGCACGGTTTCTCGTCTCGACGAATTAACGAACCACACTTCGTTTCATCGATTGCTTTGGGATGACGCGCAATTATTGCCGAATGAGAAGATCAAGCTTGTCCCCGACGACAAGATCCGCCGCGTCGTGATCTGCTCGGGCAAGGTCTATTACGATCTCTATGATGAGCGCGAGAAGCGCGGTATCGATGACATCTATATTTTGCGTCTCGAGCAACTTTACCCATTCCCGACAAAAGCGCTGATTGCCGAACTTTCTCGTTTTAAGCAAGCAGAGATGGTGTGGTGTCAGGAAGAGCCACGCAATATGGGTGCCTGGTTCTTCGTCGACACCTTTCTGCAGTGGGTGCTCAACCATATCGGCGCCAAGCACCGCACCATGCGCTATGCCGGGCGTCCGGCTTCGGCTTCGACCGCCGTCGGGCAAATGTCGAAACATCTGGCGCAGCTCAAGCAGTTTCTAGACGAGGCGCTGGGATGACTAAATCCGTCATCCTTCGAGGGCAATCGCCGATCGCCACTTCAGGATGACGAACATAAGAATCGCAATCCTTCGAGGCTCGGTTCGCTCGCCCTCAGGATGACGGTGCAGAATTGGGGCAAAAGACCATGGCTGACATCCGCGTACCCACCTTGGGCGAATCGGTGACCGAAGCGACGGTTGGCAAATGGTTCAAGCAGCAAGGGGATGCGGTGATGGTGGACGAGCCACTGGTCGAGCTCGAAACCGACAAAGTAACGCTGGAAGTGCCGGCGCCGGCCAATGGCGTACTCTCCAACATCGCGGTGAAAAACGGTGAAACGGTTGCCGTCGGTGCTTTGCTCGGTCAGATCAAGGAAGGTGCTGGTGCTGGGCCGACTAAGCCGGCGATCAGCCCGACAGGCGCGCCCGACCAGAAAACCGCGAGAACGAGGCCAATCGGCGCTGGTCCCGAGCAGCCGCAACCGCGTGAAATGCCTATGCCTCCATCGGTGCGGAAGATGGCGGCGGAAAGCGGCGTTGACCCGTCAAAGATCACCGGTAGCGGCCTGCATGGGCAGGTCACCAAGGGCGACATGCTGAACGCGATCGAGCGCGCCGCGGCGGCGCCAACTCCGGTGAGTTGGCCGGTACAGATGCGCGCACCATCACCCGCTGACGATGCTGCGCGCGAAGAGCGCGTACATATGACGCGGCTGCGCCAAACCATCGCTCGGCGGCTGAAGGACGCGCAGAACACCGCCGCCATGCTCACGACCTTTAACGAGGTCGATATGAGCGCGGTGATGGGCTTGCGCAATCAGTACAAGGATCTTTTCGAGAAGAAGCATGGGGTGAAGCTCGGCTTCATGGGCTTCTTCGTGCGCGCCTGCATCCAGGCGTTGAAAGAAATTCCTGCGGTCAACGCCGAAATCGATGGCACGGACATCGTCTACAAAAATTACTATCACATCGGTGTTGCGGTCAGCACAGAGAGGGGCCTAGTGGTGCCGGTGGTGCGTGATGCCGACCAAATGTCGCTCGCGCAAATCGAAACGACAATCGGCGATTTCGGCCGCCGCGCGCGTGATGGTGCGCTTAAGATCGAAGAGATGCAGGGTGGAACCTTTACTATCAGTAACGGCGGCGTTTATGGCTCACTGATGTCGACCCCGATACTGAACGCGCCGCAGTCCGGCATCCTCGGCATGCACAAAATCCAGCAGAGGCCAGTGGTCATCGGCGGCAAGGTCGAGCCCCGGCCAATGATGTATCTCGCGCTGACCTACGATCACCGCATTGTCGATGGCCGCGAGGCGGTCACTTTCCTTGTGCGCGTGAAAGAAGGTCTGGAGGATCCGGCGCGGTTCGTGCTGGATCTATAACTTCTTCGGTATGCCCGGCCTTGTGCCGGGCATCCACGCCTTGTTCCTAAGACGTGGATGGCCGGGACGAGCCCGGCTATGCCCATTGAGAGTGCGGAGTAGATTGATGGTCTACGATCTCATCGTCATTGGGACCGGCCCAGGCGGCTATGTCTGCGCCATCCGTGCAGCCCAGCTCGGCCTGAAGACTGCGGTGGTCGAGAAACGCGCTACCTACGGCGGCACTTGCCTCAACATCGGTTGCATTCCGTCGAAGGCACTCTTGCACGCCTCTGAACTGTTTGAGGAGGCGGGCCATACGTTTGCCAAAATGGGTATAGGTGTTTCCACTCCCAAGCTCGACCTCAAGGCGATGATGGCCTTCAAGGACCAGGGCGTCGAAGGCAACGTCAAAGGCGTCGATTTTCTGTTCAGGAAGAACAAGATCGACGCCTACCATGGCAGTGGATGCATCACAGCACCCGGCAAGGTGGAGGTTAAGGCCGAAAGTGGCAGGCACCAGACCCTCGAGGCCAAATCAATCGTCATTGCGACTGGCTCGGACGTAGCTCGCCTGAAAGGCATCGAGATTGATGAGAAGCGCATTGTCTCTTCGACCGGAGCGCTGTCGCTGCCGGAAGTGCCTGAGCACTTGTTGGTGGTTGGGGCCGGAGTCATCGGCCTCGAGCTGGGCTCGGTCTGGAGACGACTTGGTTCTCAGGTGACGATGGTGGAATTTCTCGATGGAGTCTTGCCAGGTGTGGACGGCGAAGTGCGCCGCCAGGCGCAACGCCTGTTTGAGAAACAGGGCATGAAGTTCAAGCTGTCGTCGACGGTCACGGCGGTCGATACGTCAGGAAATCGCCTCAAAGCTACGATCGAGCCTGCGAAAAGTGGCACAGTCGAAACGATTGAGGCTGATGTGGTACTGATCGCGATCGGTCGGGTACCCTTCACCGAAGGTCTTGGTCTCAAGGAGCTTGGCGTCAAACTGGACCAGCGCGGGCGCGTCGCAGTCGATCATGACTATGCGACCAGTGTTCCGGGGATTTGGGCAATTGGTGATGTGATCGCGGGCCCAATGCTGGCGCACAAAGCCGAGGACGAAGGTGTGGCGTTGGCTGAGATTCTCGTCGGTCAAGCCGGACACGTGAATTACGATGCTATTCCTAATGTGGTCTACACTTATCCGGAGATCGCTACCGTCGGGAAAGGCGAAGAGGAGCTGAAAACTGCTGGCGTTGCATACAACGTCGGAAAGTTTCCGTTTACGGCGAATAGCCGTGCCAAGGTCAATTTAACCACCGATGGCTTTGTGAAGATCCTGACTGATGCGGAGAGCGACCGTGTGCTGGGCATTCACCTGATCTGTGCAGACGCAGCCAACATGATCGCGGAAGCCGTCATCACCATGGAGTTCGGCGCCTCAGCCGAAGACATCGCACGCACCTGTCACGCACATCCGACTCTGCCTGAAGCGGTGAAGGAAGCGGCGATGGCTGTGGCGAAACGTGCGATTCATATGTAACCTAATCATGGCCGGGCTTGTCCCGGCCTTCTCGCTTAGGGCCGGTGACAGGAAGAAAACGGGGGCCTATATGGCAAAAGGCCACAAAGACAAAGTCGCCGTGATCACCGGCGGTGCCAACGGCATCGGGCAAGCTTTTGCTAAGCGGTTGGCTGAGGATGGCGTGCATGTTGCGATTGCGGATCTTACAGATGGCCAGGAGACCGTGAAGTTGGTCGAAGCGGCCGGGCGGCAGGCGCTTGCGGTGAACTGCGACGTATCCTCGGAAACTGGTGTCGCGGCGATGGCGAAGCAAGTGCAAGGTAAATTCGGACACGTCGAAATCGTGGTAAATTGCGCCGGCATCTTCCCGCAGAAAAATTTCCTCGACATGACCTTCGCCGATTGGCGCAAGGTCCTTTCGATCAATCTCGACGGTGCTTTCCTGGTGACAGCCGCCTTCGTGCCTGGCATGCGGGCGCGCAAATGGGGCCGGATAGTCAATATGGCATCGAGCACGCTCGGCTCTGTCGTTACCGGCTTTGCCCACTATGTCGCGAGCAAGGGTGGGATAGTTGGCTTTACACGCGCGCTCGCGACCGATCTCGCTCCCGACGGCATCACCGTCAACGCAATTGCGCCAGGGCTCACGCGTTCGCCCGGCACACTCGCGCGCGAACCACGCCCCGGCTTCAAGACGATGGACGAGGAATTTGCCGCGGTCGCACAGATGCAGGCGATCAAGCGCGTGGAAGTACCCGACGATCTGGTCGGCGCGCTGTCCTTCCTCACCAGCGACGATGCCGCGTTCATGACCGGGCAGACCCTCAATGTCGATGGAGGACGGGTGAGGTCATAGGGCACTTCTTCGTCGTCTGCAGAGTACCAAGAACCAGACCCAGCAGCTCATAAACGTGTTGGCGGTGGATGGTGAGGACAGCATGCCGCGGGCTCCCGCCATTACTGCCCGGGAGCCTAAATTTGTTTCATGCGCCGAAAAGCATTCCGCCCGTTTTGGGTCATCCTCGCGTTGCTGCTGCTGTTAGAAGCGTGGCCGTGGGATCACCTTGAGACCATTGTCGCGCGTGTCGTTAATCTCGGCCCCTGGGCAAGGTCAAAATAGCGGTTGGGAAGTTTATTTCATCGCCACGGCCAAATTGGCTCTGCACCATCGTGACGCTTTTCTTGGCCTCGGCGTTACCGCATCCGTGTTCGACGCGACGCGCGGCAAAACTGTTGGAATGCCCTAGTTCTAACGGATGTACGACTGGGTCGTGTGGACGACTGGGCCTACACGCAAACCGAGCCGATCGCGCCTCGCATCCGTAAAATCGTCTGGATGCTCAGACCAGTGCGCGCCCGGCGATCATTCCGCTGCCTCATGCGTGTGCAGGCTCTTATCGCAATCATCCGGCGTGACGCATTCAGTGTCCGGCCAAATGGAGCGCGTGCGGCGCCCATAGCCCAAGCGCCATGAAGCCAAGACCGAAGACCCCGAGGAGTCCGGACAGCCAACCCAGCGCTACAATGCCTGTGATGACCTGCGCCGATGCTAGCACAATGCCGATCTGAAATGCGGCCGAGGCGAACTCGTATTGGTGGTAGCGTGCCAGCCAGGTGTCTCGCTCGTGCTCAAGCTTTTCAGCTATGGCCCGCAACTCTTTGCGACCATCCATCTCCTTCGGATCCGACTCGTAGCGGGTAACGGTGCTGCGCCAAGACTCGATCTGCTTGGCAATTGCAGCTTTGGCTTCGTCATTAGCCATCGACGGCAATTGCGCTGTCAGCCCATCGGCCGCTATGCGCAATGACGTTTGTCGGATGGTTTTGGCCTGGAAAAAATTCCAGGTATCTGAGGCCTTGATGTTGTCGGCAATGGCCGCCGTTTGCGCGCTCTTGCCCAGCGTTTCGGAGAACGCTAGGAACAAAGCTAGTATGGCAATTTGCAGAGCAATCTTCTTGTTGGATTGCGACGCATGCTCGACATGCTCGGC
The DNA here is from genome assembly GCA_035315965.1 of Pseudolabrys sp. GTDB lineage: Bacteria > Pseudomonadota > Alphaproteobacteria > Rhizobiales > Xanthobacteraceae > Pseudolabrys. Next base: position 6,418 of record DATFXJ010000107.1, on the reverse strand, counting down.
GTGCTCCAGATTTTCGTGTGCGCTCAATTGACCCCTCCGTTTGACCGGCCGGTACAATGATAGCAGAGCGCGGGCCGGTGCAAGAGGCTGCCGCACTCTACCGAGCACGCGGATGTGCGCTTGCATAGGCCTCCAGCAAACGCTCGGTATCGACGGCCGTGTAGATCTGGGTTGTTGAAAGCGAGGCGTGCCCAAGCAATTCCTGGATCGCCCGAAGGTCACCACCGCGTGCTAGCAGATGCGTGGCGAAGGAATGACGTAATGCGTGCGGTGTTGCGCTGTCGGGTAATCCGAGCGCGCCACGCAAGCGGGCCATTGTCAACTGGACAATACGGGGCGAGAGCGGCCCGCCGCGCTCGCCGACGAATAGAGGTCCATCCGGTGGAGGTTTGAACGGACAGACTATGACGTAATCAACGATTGCCTTCGCGACCTGCGGAAGTATGGGCACCATTCGCGTCTTGTTGCCTTTGCCGGTGACAACCAGAGCTTCGGTATCGGAATGAACATCGCTTTGCTTGAGAGAGAGTGCCTCAGAGAGACGCAAGCCGGAGCCGTAAAGCAGAGCCAGTACCGCCGCGTCACGCGCGATGATCCATGGCTCGCGCGCCTCACCTTTGCGCAGGTCGGTGGCGGTAATCTGCACGGCGGCAGAAACAGCTATGGGCTTTGGCAATGTTTTCGGAGCTTTGGGCGCGCGCACTGCAGTGAGCGCGGCAACCTTGCCCTTCCCCTTGCGCTCGAGGAAACGCGCGAACGAACGTATTCCGGCAAGTGCACGCATCAGCGAGCGACTGCCGGTTCCCTCGCTGCGCCTGGCCGCCATGAAGGCGCGCACATCGGCCGGCGTAAGTTTGGCTAATTGCTTCAGCGTTGGCGCGCCACCCAGATGTCCAGCCAAAAAGCCAAGGAACTGAGTGACGTCGCGCCGATAGGAGTCCAGCGTTTTCGCCGACATGCGTCGCTCCGCGCCGAGATGACCTAGCCAACGGGCAAGTTCGGCGGCAACCTCGCGATTGGCCTCGAATTCGCTCATAAAGCGAAGAGTGGCACTGCTTCGTTCACCCTTCCTTAACCGCCCGGAATCGGCCAGACCAAGCGCTATGGCCATTCGAACTGTTGATATTCTGGTACCGCTGGCGCTCGACCAGACCTATTCCTACCGGGTGCCTGTAGGGCTCGACCTGGCCCCAGGCGATCTGGTGGTGGTGCCGCTCGGAGCGCGCAAATACATAGGCGTGGTCTGGGCCAAAAGTCTCAATCCGAATCCGCGCCTGCATGACCGCCTGAAAGACGTCGACGAAAAACTTGACGTCCCGCCGCTGAGGACCGAGCTTCGTCAGTTCGTCGACTGGGTTTCCGGCTATACGCTTGCCTCGCGCGGCATGGTGCTGCGCATGGCGTTGCGCAGGGGCGAGCATCTTGGTCCTGGCCGAGAGCGCGTCTGTGTACGGCTCGCCGGGCCGGCGCCACAACGAATGACTGCGGCGCGCGCGCGTGCGCTTCAGCTTTTTGCCGATGGGCTTGTCCGTTCGAAAAAGGAGGCTGCCCAGGAATCGGGTGTCAGCACCGGTGTTATCAATGGGCTAATCGACGAAGGCACACTGGAAACTATTTTATTGCCTCCGGAGCCGGTGGTTTCAAAACCGGACCCCGATTTCCGCAAGCCGGAATTCTCACTGGCCCAGTTGGCGGCCACCGATGCGTTGCGCGCAACCATTTCCAAAGGCGGTTATACCGTTACGCTACTAGACGGCGTCACAGGCTCGGGCAAGACGGAAGTCTATCTTGAAGCGGTGGCCGAAAATATCCGGCGACGGCGGCAGACCCTGATCTTGATGCCCGAAATCGCTCTGACCGCGAAATTCCTGGATCGGTTTGCTATTCGGTTCGGCGCCCGTCCAGCGGAATGGCACTCGCAGCTTTCACCACACAAGCGTGCGCGCACATGGGCGGGGGTGGCGACGAACGAGATCTCGGTGGTCGTCGGTGCGCGGTCGGCACTCTTTCTGCCATACGCCGACCTCGGGCTTATTGCTGTCGATGAAGAGCACGATCCGGCCTACAAACAGGAGGACGGTGCGCGCTATCACGCACGCGACATGGCGGTTGTTCGAGGATCGATTGCGAAAATTCCTGTCGTTCTTGCATCAGCAACACCGTCGCTCGAATCGGAAGTCAATGCGCGTAGAGGCCGCTACCGGCACGTTCACTTGCCAGAGCGTTTTGGCGGCGCGCATCTGCCATCAATCGAGGCAATCGATATGCGCCGCGAGAGCCCGCTCCGCGGACGTTTCATCTCGCCCCGCCTTGCCGAGGTCGTAGCCATTTCGCTGACCCGTGGCGAACAGGCATTGCTGTTTCTCAATCGCCGCGGTTACGCACCGCTAACGCTGTGTCGTGCCTGCGGATTCCGTGTGCAATGTCCGAATTGCGACGCTTGGCTGGTCGATCATCGGTTCAAGCGACGGCTGGTGTGTCACCACTGTGGGTATTCCATCCCTCCACCGGCGGAATGCCCGAATTGCCATACCACCGAAAGCTTTACAGCCATCGGGCCAGGCGTCGAACGGCTTGAGCAAGAGGCAGCGCAGCTGTTTCCGCAAGCCCGCATTCTGGTGCTCTCGAGCGACCTTGTGGAATCTGTCGAGCGTTTGAGGCGGGAGCTCGACGACGTAGCAGCGGGTCGTTTTGATCTCATCATCGGTACGCAGCTCGTTGCCAAGGGACACCATTTTCCCAAGCTCAATCTGGTCGGCATAGTCGATGCCGATCTCGGGCTTGGTAATGGCGATCCGCGTGCCGCCGAACACACATTCCAGCTGTTGCACCAGGTCGTTGGCCGCGCGGGTCGCGAGGAGGGGTGGGGTCTCGGCTATCTGCAGACCTATCAACCGGAACATCCGGTGATGCGAGCGCTGATTTCCGGTGATCGCGAGGCATTCTATGATAACGAAATCAAGCAACGCGAGCGTACGGGCTACCCGCCATTCGGACGGATGGCCAGTTTCATCGTCACCGCGAACGAAAGACACACAGCAGAAGCTTACGGCCGGACGCTCGTCAAAGCTGCCCCGGAGGACGAGCACGTTCGCGTACTTGGTCCGGCGGAGGCGGCAATCGCAGTGGTGCGTGGCCGTCACAGATTCCGACTTCTTGTAAAGTCACCGCGCGCCTTTGATCTGTCTGCTTACCTGCGCAAATGGCTTGCTAACGCACCCAAGGCGCGCGGCAATGTCCGGTTGGAGGTGGACGTCGATCCGCAGAGTTTTTACTAAATTGATTTAGCGGCTGCTTTCGCGGCAGTCGCGGGGTATCACAGAGCGGCGGTTTCAGTCCGGCGCGACGTTCACCGCAACGCCATTGTATCCCTTAGCCTCTCATTCGCTATTCGGGCATCTCGTCATGGCGCACGTTCGGTTGAAGCAGGACGCAGGCGGCCGCGGAAAAAATCATTGCGAAACCGACCATGTCGGGCACAGTTAGGCGTTCGCCAAGGACCATTGCCGATGCACTGACTCCAATCACCGGCACCAACAACGAGCCGAGCGATGCCGTGATCGCCGGCAGCCGGTCCACGATCGACCACCACAGAAAGTGCGCGAGGCCGACGCCGAAGAATCCAACGAAAAGCACTGCCAAAATCGTCTTATTCTCAATTGGCCAAAGCCGTGGGTGACCTTCGAAAAGGAATGAACCGGCGGTAATGAACAGCAGACCGAACAGTAATTGCCAAGCGGCATTCGCCAGCGGCTCGATCGTTACATTGGCCCACTTGATGTATACGGTTGCGAACGTCCAGCTGAGAGCGCAGCCAAGCGAATAAAAGACAAATGGCTGAAATCCGTCGGCAAACAATGGCCACAGCAGGACCGTCACTCCAACGACGCACAGCGCGAAAGCGAACCAGCGGATTGCGTTCAGCCGCTCGCCGAGAACAAAATGGCTTAGTACGGTCGTCCAGATTGGCATAGAATAGGTGATAATGATGGCGCGCGTAGTCGCGCCGCTTAGCTGCGCGAAGCCGGAGAGAATCTGAAAGCCTGCGACGTTGAAAAATCCGGCCACTATCACGTGGACACGATCGCCGCTCGGCACCTTCAGGTTATAACCGGTAACGGTCGCAGCGAGGAATAAGGTCGCAGCGCCGATCGCCGAGCCCGCAACACGCAAGCTCCAGGGGCTCAGCTCGCGCAAAGCAACCGCAGCGGCGATCCAGTTCAGGCCCCAGGCAAAAGCAAGCAGCACGACCAAAAGCTTGGCCGTCGTTGCGGCGTCGCCTTTCGTTTTCGGGTATGGCATTGCGTTGGAGACCCTGCGGAGTGGCAGCGGCATCACGTTTGCGTGCGCGTTCGCTAGCCCGCTATAGCGGGCCAGGGCTTGCGTGGCGAGGCATTCCAGCGATGCAAACTTGTCGGCGCGCACGTGCGCAACACCTGCGGCAAACGGGCCCGGCTTGTTGCACCGCCGTTCTCGCTGTGTTAGCTAGCCTTCGATTTCAGGGGTTCTGCGCGCTTTCGTGACGTCCCTGGCGATCGGAATTCCCTCTTGGATTCCAAAAGCTTGCGCCGCCTTTCGCGACGGCGTTGCGACTGTGAGTGTAATAAGCAACGAGCGTGCTACGTGGCAGGCGAAGATCCAATCATCTCCGGCATGGCTGGCCGTTATGCCACCGCTCTTTTCGAGCTTGCTCTCGACAATAAGGCCGTCGACGACGTCAAGAAAGACCTCGATCAGTTCGATACGCTCGTTGCCCAAAGTGCCGATCTGAATCGTTTGGTGCGCAGTCCGGCTTTTGACGCGGACGAGCAACTCAAAGCGCTCTCGGCGATACTCGTGAGGGCCGGTATCACGGGGCTAACCGCCAATTTCCTCAGAGTCATCACAACCAATCGGCGGTTGTTCGCGGTCCGCGATATGATCCGCGCCTATCGCATTCTTATCGCGCGTCACAAGGGCGAGATGGTCGCGCAAGTGACCGTCGCCGAGAAGCTAAGCGACACCAGTCTCGAAGCGCTCAAGAGCGCACTCAAATCCGTGACAGGGAGCAGGGATGTCGATCTCGAGATCAAGGTCGATCCCGCCATTATCGGCGGCCTGATCGTCAAGGTCGGCAGCCGCATGGTCGACAGCTCCCTCCGCACAAAACTCAATTCGATCAAGCTAGCGATGAAAGAGACCCGCTGATGGATATCCGCGCCGCAGAAATTTCCGCCATCCTCAAAGAGCAGATCAAGAATTTTGGCCAGGAGGCGGAAGTCACCGAAGTCGGCCAGGTGCTCTCAGTCGGCGATGGTATCGCCCGTATTTACGGCCTCGACAATGTAGAATCAGGCGAGATGGTCGAATTCGAGAATGGCGTGCGGGGAATGGCGCTTAACCTTGAAATTGATAACGTCGGTGTGGTCATTTTCGGCGATGACTGGGAGATCAAAGAAGGCCAGACAGTCAAGCGCACCAGCGCAATCGTTGACGTGCCGATCGGCAAGGAGCTGCTCGGCCGCGTCGTCGATGCGCTTGGCAATCCCATCGACGGCAAGGGTCCGATCAAGGCTGAGAAGCGCGCTCGGGTGGACGTAAAAGCGCCCGGCATCATTCCGCGCAAATCCGTGCACGAGCCCATGGCTACCGGCCTGAAGGCGATCGACTCGCTAATCCCGATCGGCCGCGGCCAGCGCGAGCTGATCATCGGCGACCGTCAGACCGGGAAGACCGCGATTGCGCTCGACACGATCCTCAATCAAAGGCCTCTCAATGCGCAGCCCGACGAGAAGATCAAACTCTACTGCGTCTATGTCGCGGTCGGTCAAAAACGTTCCACGGTCGCCCAGTTCGTCAAGGTTCTCGAGGAACAAGGCGCGCTCGACTATTCCATTATCGTTGCGGCAACCGCCTCCGATCCGGCGCCAATGCAGTACCTGGCACCGTTCAGCGGCTGCACCATGGGCGAGTATTTCCGCGACAACGGCATGCATGCCGTCATAATCTATGACGATCTCTCAAAACAGGCGGTTGCCTATCGGCAGATGTCGCTGCTGCTTCGCAGGCCACCCGGACGCGAAGCCTATCCGGGCGATGTTTTTTACCTACACTCGCGCCTGCTGGAGCGCGCCGCCAAGATGAATGACGAGTACAAGGCTGGTTCCCTCACTGCTCTTCCCGTGATCGAAACACAGGCTAATGACGTGTCGGCGTACATACCGACCAATGTGATTTCAATCACCGACGGGCAGATCTTTCTGGAAACCGACCTGTTCTATCAAGGCATCCGTCCCGCGGTGAACGTCGGGCTCTCAGTGTCGCGCGTCGGCTCCGCCGCGCAGAGCAAAGCGATGAAGAAAGTTGCTGGCCGCATCAAGGGCGAACTCGCGCAATACCGCGAAATGGCTGCCTTCGCCCAGTTTGGCTCGGACCTCGA
>DATFXJ010000106.1:0-8237 GCA_035315965.1 Pseudolabrys sp. | reverse complement strand
GGCTACTAAAGGCGGACGCGTCCTCGGGGCGGAGCTATGCAATGACGGCAGCGAAATTGGCCCCGCGCGCTAAATAGCGTTGCCTGCTTTCGCGCTAGCCATTATTCCTGCTGAGCATGGCCAGTTTCGATGCAGGCGGGGTCGCCGCAAAGGGCGGCGTGCGATTCCTAGGGCAGCGTTGGTCCTATTGGCGGTTGCTCATTCGGGGCGCAGCGCTATTAATCATCACCCTTGGCATATACCGATTCTGGCTGGCTACCGATGTGCGCCGTTTTCTTTGGTCAAACACCGAAATTGCCGGCGAGGCACTTGAATATACCGGCACAGCGCTGGAGCTTCTGCTTGGCTTCCTCGTCGCGATTGCCCTGCTGATCCCCATCTATGCGGGATTTTCTATGGCGGAAGGTGCCGGCCTGTCGATTCTGTTTGGTGTGCTGCTCGGAGATTTCGGCGGCGGCGGCGCTGTTGTATTTGCAGCGAGGAACGTGCTGCAATCGTCATATTCGCGAGAGGCTGAGGCGGCGGCGGACACCTATGGCACCGATCTTATGAACAAGGCCAGTGGAGACGCGCGGGCGCTCCCGGTCATTCTCGACAAGATAGGCGGCGCCACCGAACCGGGCATGAAAATTTTGATGGATCATCCAGAAACCAAAGCGCGCATCGCCGCCATTAACAAGCTCGCTGCCCCACGGCTGTCGGTGCCCTTTCTTGAAGTGAGGGAATGGGCCGCGCTTAAGCAAATCTGCGCCGGATCATGAATATGGCGCGACGCCCGCTCCATGACCAGCCGGTGTCGAGGGTCGCAATCTGGTCGTCCCGACTGGGCTGGTTCGCTATTGCCGTCGCCGTGCTTTCGATCATCATTGTACGTTCCGGCCTGCTGGAGCCCGTACCGGCGCTAGCAACTTTTGCCGCCGCTTTGGTTTTTGCGGGCATTGCCATATTGTTCGCCGTAGCAGCTTTCGTCGTTATCTGGCGACAGGGGCTTGGAGGGCTCGGTCGCGCCCTCCTAGGCTTGTTTTTGGGCCTGTCGCTGCTCGCCTACCCTGCTTACCTCGGCACCCGCGCGATGCGGCTGCCGCAAATTTCCGACATCACCACGGATACGACCAATCCCCCGCGCTTCGAAGTGCTGGCACGCCTGCGGCCTCGAGGGCGCACCGATTATCCAGGACCGGCAGTGGCCGCGCTCCAGCGTGCCGCCTATCCCGATGTTGCGTCGCTTGAACTCGGGGTACCGGCCAAAGTCGCGTATGACACCGCGCTCGCGCTTGTAACCAAACGCAAATGGTTCATAGGAGACAGTCGCCCGCCAACGCTGACGCGCCGCGATGGCGTGATCGAGGCGGTAGCGCGCACTCCGATCATGGGGTTCCGCGATGACGTCGTGATCAGAGTAAGCCCGGGCGGCCAGGGCACCCGTATCGATATGCGGTCGGCGTCGCGCTTTGGCACCCACGATCTCGGCGCGAATGCTGCACGAATTCGCAGTCTGCTCGAAGACATCGACGATGCCGTAACCGCAACGCCTGAACCGCGTTCCCTGCCCGAAAAGAAAGCGCTACCAACGAAAAAAGGTCAGCCCGAGAAGCGTCAGCCAGCTAAGCGATAAACACCATCGATCGCTGGCTGACCATCGGTCTCGACCAAACCGCGGGCGACGAGATTCTCAAGATGCGCAAGCACCGAAAGGCTAGCGGCGCCGGTCAGGCGCGGATCGATGCCGATATAGATCGCGCGAACGATTGTCGGAATGTCAGTCGCACCCTTGGACAGACGATGCAGGATCGAAGCTTCGCGGGCCTTGCGGTGCAAGATGTAGTAATTGACGAACCGCGAGGCGTTTCCGATGGCGGGCCCATGGCCGGGAAAATAGGTTGCCTCGTTGCGTCTCGCGAGTTTGGCCAGTGAATCCATATAGTCGCTCATAGCTCCGTCGGGCGGGGCAACTATGGATGTCGCCCATGCCATGACATGATCGCCCGCGAACAGCGTGTTTTTTTCTTTGAGGGCATAAGCCATATGGTTGGCCGTGTGGCCCGGCGTCGCGACCGCTTCAATCGCCCAGCCGTCGCCGGTCACCACCGCGCCATCGTTCAGCGCGACATCGGGTCGGAAGTCACGGTCAGCACTGGCGTCGAGCGGATTAAGCTCTCCGATATATAGGGGCCGCGCGGCCCGGTGTGGGCCTTCGGCATAGACGATAGCGCCGGTCGCTTTCTTAATTGCCGGCACCGCCGGTGAATGGTCGCGATGGGTGTGGGTGACGAAAACGTGCGTCACCGTTTCGTTGCGCACGGCATTGAGGAGCGCGCCGATATGCGCAGCATCGTCCGGACCAGGATCGAGAATCGCCACCTTGCCGCGGCCGATGATGTAGCTGATTGTGCCTTTGAACGTGAAGGGGCCCGGATTGTTGGCCATTATCCGCCTCACGCCGGGTATCGGCTCGTCAACCATGTCGGGGGCGAGCTCGAGAGCTTTATCGAAGGGAATATCGTCGGTCACATTATCTAGGCTGAATTTGCGCCAGCCATGCAAGCTTCGAGGGAATCCAAAGACGTGGATGCCCGGCGAAACCGGGCATGACGGCATGTGTAGATCGCCGCAGCCGAAGTTTCAATAACTCTCCGCGCATTGCGAGACTTAAGCGCATCATCGGCGCGCGTGTTCAGTGAATTTCCGGTTCAGGAATCGGTCCGAGCGGTGCAAGAAAATCGAAATCACAGCCTTCGTCGGCCTGACCGATATGCTGCGAGTAAAGTGCACCATAGCCGCGCGGGTAGCGCGGTGCGGGCTGCTTCCAGGCAGCGCGGCGGCGGGCGATTTCCTCGTCCGCAACATGCAGATGAATGCGGCGGGCAGGGACGTCGACTTCGATCTCGTCGCCGGTCTTGACGAAAGCAAGCGGACCGCCGACGAAACTTTCGGGAGCCACATGAAGAATGCAGGCGCCGTAGCTGGTGCCGCTCATGCGCGCGTCGGAAATGCGCAACATATCGCGCACGCCTTGTTTTACGAGCTTTTTTGGTATCGGCAGCATGCCCCATTCCGGCATACCGGGGCCGCCCTTTGGACCGCCGTTTTTGAGCACGACGATATGGTCGGGTGTCACATCGAGATCATCGCGTTCGACCTCAAGTGCCATGTGGTTGTAGTCCTCGAAAGCGATCACCTTGCCGCGGTGGCGCAGCAGCCGTTTATCAGCTGCCGACGGCTTCATCACGCAGCCGCGCGGGGCCAGATTGCCGGTGAGCACGGCCGTCGCACCCTCGCGCGACACCGGGTCCGATAGCGGATGGATGACTTCACGCTTATAGACTTCCGCACCAGCAATGTTTTCGCCGATACTTTTTCCAGTGACGGTCAGGCATGAAAGTTCGAGCAAGCTCTTCAGCTGCACCATCAGCGCCCGCAAGCCACCGGCGTAGAAGAAGTCCTCCATCAGGAATTGGCCGGAAGGCCGCACATTGGCGAGCACGGGAATTTCCCGCGAAATTTCGTCAAAACGGTTCATGCCGAGCTTTATCCCGGCGCGGCGCGCCATCGCCACCACATGAATGATGGCGTTGGTCGAGCCGCCCATCGCCATGTGGACCCGGATGGCGTTATCCAACGCTGCCGATGTCAGAATTTTTTGCGGCACCAAATCATCCCACACCATGTCGACGATGCGGCGGCCAGCGGCTGCGCACATGCGCGGATGACCAGCATCGGCGGCGGGAATCGATGATGCACCAGGTAGGGTCAGACCTAGGGCTTCGGCGATCGCCATCATGGTCGCGGCCGTACCCATTACCATGCAGGTGCCAAAACTGCGGGCAATCCCGCTTTCGATCTCTTGCCAATCCTGTTCGGTGATACGGCCGGCGCGTTTCTCGTCCCAATACTTCCACGCGTCGGAGCCCGAGCCGAGCACTTGTCCGTGCCAGTTGCCGCGCAGCATCGGGCCCGCCGGTACATAGATCGACGGTAGGCCCATGCTGATGGCGCCCATGATCAAGCCCGGCGTAGTCTTGTCGCAGCCACCCATCAGGACGGCACCGTCGATCGGATGACTGCGCAGAAGCTCCTCGGCCTCCATGGCCAGAAGGTTGCGATAGAGCATGGTCGACGGCTTCACGAACGGCTCGGATAGTGACATTGCCGGCAATTCGATGGGAAATCCGCCGGCTTGCAGTACGCCACGTTTGACATCCTCTGCGCGATCGCGCAGATGAGTGTGGCAGAAATTGATGTCGCTCCAGGTATTGATTATGCCGATCACCGGCTTGCCGCTGAAATCGGCATCGTCGTAGCCGCGTTGGCGCAATCTCGAGCGGTGACCGAATGCGCGCAGGTCGCTTACGCCGAACCAGCGATGGCTGCGCAGCTCCTGGGGACGTTTGCGTGTCGTCATTCTTGGCGGTACGGCAACGTTCTCTAGTTGACCGACAGATTGGCCGCGTTGACCACTTTTTCCCATTTGGCTGTTTCATCAGCGACAAGCTTGCCAAAGTCGGCGGCTGATCCGGAGATCGGTGTGCCGCCGAGCTCCTTGAGCTTGGCCAAAATGGCCGGATCCTTCAGCGCCAGGTTGACCTCTTTGTTCAGGATATCGACGATTTCCTGCGGCGTTCCCTTCGGCACGCCGAAGCCGAAGAACGCGCTCGCCTCATAGCCAGGCACTGTCTCGCTGACGGTCGGAACGTCGGGTAGCTCATCCGAGCGCTTTGCAGTGGTTACCGCCAGTGCGCGTAGCTTACCGGCTTTGATGTGGTTGATCGACGATGGCAGGTTGTCAAATGTTACTTGGACCTGACCGCCTAGCAAATCGGTGAGCATTGGCGCTGAACCTTTATACGGTACGTGGGTCATCCTCGTGCCAGTCATCATCTTGAAAAGCTCGCCCGAAAGATGAATCGATGTGCCGTTTCCTGACGAGGCTATGTTGACCTTGTCCGGATTGGCCTTCACATAGGAGATGAATTCGGCAACAGTTTTCGCCGGCACCGATGGGTGGACTTCCATCACGTTTGGCACGCGCATGACGCCGGCGACCGGGTCGATGTCACGCAGGAAAACGAAATTAATGTGCTTGTAGAGCGAGGCGTTGATGGCATTGGCCGGGTTGACTAGAATTATCGTGTAGCCGTCAGGTAGCGCCTTGACGACCGCTTCGGTTGCGAGATTGTTGCCGGCACCGGGCCGGTTCTCGACGATGAATTGCTGGCCGAGCCGTTTGCTAAACCAGTCACCGAAGAGCCTCGCCACAATGTCGGTCGTGCCGCCGGGGGGGTAACCTACGATGATGTGCGGCTGCCGGGTGGGATAGTCGGCCGCGCCGGCAACACCCGCAAGCATAAACGTGACGCAAGCCGCCGCGAGGGCCGCACGAACAAACGACGAAACCTGCATTTCTGTGATCCTCCCCTTGGCCGCCCTGATGCAACCGCTGAAATGTTTTCTGGCGCCGACGTTACGCGGCGTGGGAGGCATCGTGCAAGGGAGGCCGTTGAGCGCCAGTCTACTTTTGTCCCGCCGTCGCGAAAGCAGCGCAAATGTCTGATTTATCGGATTGACCGGCACGAAGCTCACGGTGAATGGTCGGTCAGCTAACCCTGAACGAACTCTTAACGAACGCCGCCAAAGACTTTGGACACCTGTGGAGTGAATGCTGTGGTCGCACACGGATGCGCGATGTTCGGCGCTAACTGGTGACCGAACGGCTGGTCGGCGCTGCGGTAGCAAGAGGCGGTGGTGAACCCGCAACGTGACGTTGAATATTGCATTGGCTCGATCGTTAACCCTACCGCGCGCGCAGCGATTACTGCTGGGTGAATGATCGACAACGCACCGGAAAATTGTAGGACAAAGGTCAATTGCTACGAAGCGATCTCCCGCTGGAAAAAGGATCGGTGCGTCGGCATGAACTCGGCGGGTAAATGCGATTGGCAAAGCATTCAACGACAGCGGCGACAACTGACAAACGTGTGCTGTTTGGTCTCGATCAGGCAACCTTGAGCAATTCGGACACGGAACAGACCGCGCACCGCGCTCGGAGTTCATCCACTGACCGCTCGCGATTTCATTCAAGACTGCCGATACGCACGAGCACTCTGATACCCCAAGATTACCAGGGTAAGCCGTAGGCACTGCGTTCTTTTCGGTGAACGGCACTTACGCAGCGACAATTGAGCGAGAGCGCCAGGTCTAGCGAGATGGGCCAAGGTCCATCTCGACTCGAGCCCTGCCCGGACGAGAATCTCATTCAGTGACGAATGCGGGAGTACAAGCCCATGGCCACAAACCTCGTATCACTGATTATGAAATTTCTGACGCCTGACATGATCGGCCGCATCGCAAGCGCGCTCGGCCTTGATCGCAACGATGCTTCCTCCGCCATCGACGCGGGGGTGCCGGCGCTACTGGCCGCTTTCACCGGTGTTGCCAATAGATCCGGCGGTCCGCAAAAACTCGCAGACGCTGCAAAGCAGGAGATCGGCACGCTCGACAAGTTACCAGGCATGGTTGGCGCTGCGGGACAAACGGTCGCCGAACGCGGCACAAGGATGCTCGCGTCGCTCCTTGGCGACCGGGACCAGACGGCGCTCGCCAGTGCTATCAGCAAATATTCCGGAATCGGGTCTAGCGCGAGCGGCTCGCTGCTCGGTGCATTGACCCCAGTTGTCATGGGCGCAATCGCCCAGCAGCAAGGGGCCCGCGGTCTCGATGGAAGCAGCATCGCCAATCTTCTCGAAAGCCAGAAGGACAACATCGTCGATGCAATTCCGTCCGGCTTCGGCAGAATGCTCGGCGGTACTGGCCTCATCGACTCGCTCGGCGATTCGGCAAAGAGAGCCATCATGGCAGGCGGCGAAACGACACGAGCCGCTGCCGCGTCAGTGGCGCGAACACTTGACGATACGCGGCGCTCTGGCGTCGCGGCAGCGTCCGCCTCTACTAACTGGCTTCTTTGGATCATCCCCGCGTTGGCGATTGCCGCGCTGCTCATCTACCTGTTGGGCAGACCTGCGGAAGAGGTTGTTCAGCAGGGCGTCACCACTGTTCAAAGTCTGACTGTGGGCAGTGTCGATATTGGCAAGCAGGTCACCGATAGCATTGGCAGCTTGCGCACAGCACTCGGCGACATTACCGATACCGCCTCAGCGCAGGCGGCGCTGCCTAGACTGCAGGCGGCCACGGCTCAGATCGACAAGGTTAGCGGGATGGTTGGGCAATTGTCGGACGGACAGCGGAAGTTGCTCTCTGGATTGGTCAACCCCGTCATGCCAGCGCTCAATCAGCTATTCGATAGAGTGCTAGCGCTCCCCGGTGTAGCCGAGATCATAAAGCCCACGATTGATGTGTTGAGGGCGAAGCTCGCAACACTGACCGCTTAAGCCTTGCGACATATCATCGACCGTCGGCGCCCGCCGACGGTCGATGCAGCGTGTCAATCCGTAACCTTACCTGGGCGAGCAGATGCCCATGCAAATTCATAAGAATCACCGGGCGCAACAAGGCGCGAAGCATATCAGTTCACACACGTGGCGCGAACCAGGTTCCGACTTTATCCTAATCGAGGAACATCATCCGCCGCCCCGTATCGAATTGGCGCGGGAGCGGATGCTCATGTGTCGCCTGTATATCGGCCTCATCCGGAGTGTAAACGAAGATTACGGCGCGGCGTTTGGGTCCCAGAGCGACAGTGCGACCTGTCGGACCATCGGCATTTACGTTTTTCTCCGAACCGTGATGTGCTCGCCGGTTGGCGCAAGCAAGATCGCAGCCACTCTTAAGCTGCCTCGTGTAACAGTGGTGCGGCGACTGCAAGAGATGGTGAAGCACGGCTATGTCGAACGCGTCGGCAACGCTTACCGCGTCACCGACAAGGTGAACATCCCGGATCTGAAAAATCGATTACAGCGGCGAATCGATATGATCGTGGAGACTGCTAAAAAATTGTCCGAACTGGAACGTCCGTCAACCGCTGCGTGATCTAAGCGATCGCGGGCGCCCGTCGTTAGAGAGCGCCCGCGTATATTGAAGGATCGGCCGACTATTGGCCTGCATGCCTTCTGACGGCTTCTTCAACCTCCCTTTTTACGGCTTCAAGGTTGAAGCTCGCCGGTGCTTGCATTGGAGGATACTCGATGGCCGTTTGCGCCAATTTAGCTACTTCCTGCTGAACCAGCACGAACCGCCAGAATTCGCGGCCCATGAAATCATTCATGTAGCCACCGCCGGCATTA
>DATFXJ010000105.1:0-5335 GCA_035315965.1 Pseudolabrys sp. | reverse complement strand
TTTCGCGATGGCCGTCCTGCGGGGACAGGATTGAGAACATGGCCGAACGCTACGTCATCGGTGTAGATGGCGGCACGGAGTCGCTGCGCGCCGGAGTGTTCGACCTGCAGGGTCAGCCGCGCGGCTTTGGTTCTTCCCCCTACTCAACGATTTTCCCACAGCCGAGCTGGGCGGAGCAAAATCCCGATGATTGGTGGCGTGCGCTCGGCTGGGCGGTGCGCCAAGCCGTGCAAGAAGCGAAGATCCGGTCCGATGAGGTGGCGGCCCTCTCGGTTGATACCACCTGCTGCAGCGTGGTGGCGTTGGATGCTGCGGGGAAGCCACTGCGTCCCGCGCTCATCTGGATGGATGTGCGCTCGGGCGACGTGGCGGCAGAGGTGGCGGCCTCCGGCGATCCAGCACTGGAGGTCAACAGCGCGGGCGCCGGACCGGTTTCGGCGGAATGGATGGTGCCGAAGGCGCTGTGGCTCCATCGGCATGAGCGCGCGCTGTTCGACCGCGCCGTCCATGTTTGCGAGTTTCAGGACTACATCAATTATCATCTGACTGGCCGCATGGTGGCCAGCATCTGCAACGCCTCCGTGCGCTGGCACTACGATTCGCGCCGCGGCGGCTACCAACCGAGCCTTCTGCGCTGCCTAGGGCTGGAGGCGCTGCTGGAGAAATGGCCGCGGGACGTGCTGCCGCTGGGCGAGGTCATCGGTGGGCTGACCGCCGCTGCGGCGGAGCATCTGGGTCTTCCGAAGGGCCTGCCGGTGGCGCAGGGCGGCGCTGACGCGTTCATCGCTATGATCGGCCTCGGCGTCGTGCGGCCAGGACGTCTCGCGCTCATCACCGGTTCGTCGCACCTCCAACTCGGCGTCAGCGACAAACCGCTACATGCCAAGGGCATCTGGGGAACGTATCCCGACGCGGTGATTCCCGATCTCTACATCGTAGAAGGCGGGCAGACCTCCACCGGCTCTATCGTCAACTGGCTCAAACATCTGCTGCCCGACAGCATCAGCTACGACAAGCTTAATGCCCAAGCGAAGGCCTTGCCGCCGGGCGCGGAAGGGTTGGTAGTACTCGATCACTTCCAGGGCAACCGCACGCCCTACACCGACGCGAATGCGCGCGGTGTGATCTCCGGTCTCACGCTCAAGCATGGGCCGGCGCATCTCTACCGTGCGATAATCGAGGGCGTGTCGTTCGGCACGGCGCTGATCTTCGAGACCATGCGCGCCAACGGTTTCTCCCCGAAAGAGGTCGTGATCTGCGGCGGCTCTACGCGCTCGGATCTATGGATGCAGATACACGCCGATACCGCCGGCCTGCCGCTGGTGCTGACGGAGGTTGCCGATGCGCCCGCCCTGGGTTCGGCGATCCTCGCTGCCGTGAGCGTCGGCTGCTACAGCAACATGATCGAAGCGTCGGACGCCATGGTGCTGGTGGTCAGGCGCGTCGAGCCGGACCGCGCCCGCCACGCGGCTTATCAGCCATTCTACGAAGCTTACAAGGATACCTATCCGGCGATCGCCGATATCGTCCATCGCCAGACGCGCATCGGGCGCTAGAGGACCGACCCTGCTCCTGGCGGCGGTGACTCTTTGCCTGCGCACGGTGATAGCCTCCGTCAATCAAATTCACTCAAGGAGGCATTATGGGAGTTTTACGTGATCGAATGATTGAGGAGATGAAGCCCGTCCCCTCCTTCACCACGGTGCGACTGAATGGCGAGGGGCGTTTGTTTTCACCTCTTGACCTCTCCTTTTGCGTCAGGCCGAACCAGGCAAGGGATCATCATTTTGCGGAGGCGGAGTCTCCAGTGCGTTTGAGATCGGCGGAGTAGGTGAACCCTTGAAAATTTTTACCCTCAGCTTTGAGCATACGCTCACCACTTGCTGGATCCATATAAAGCTGCGCTGTCATTTGGCCGCCCTTGTCGAATTTCGTGCTCAGTTTGCCATCCGTCAAAACTAACTTTCCTTTCTCGTCGAACACACCGATCGTGTCATAGCTCACTGACATCCCTGAAACCTTTGTAATGGTTCTCGTTATGGCCGATTCGCAGGCCCCCGTATCGTCAATGACGAGAGTCGCCCGGTCGTAGTTGAGCACCATGGGGTCGTTTGAAGCCAGAAGGCCCTCCCATTTCCCCGCGACGCTTTTGAAATCGCTTACAGCAGCCGGTTGCCACTGGCGTGTGTCCCAGGGAGCCCTGGTGCCGCAGGCGACTATGAGATGCAAAAAAGCCAAGCCAATAAATCCAACGATTTTTTTCATATACATCCTCTGGTTCGAAGACTCGATAGGAACATTTCTTGGGTTGCCAGACTCTATCATGTCCTCACCTCCAGACCCAGATTCCTTCGCCTTATGAGCGAAAACAACAGTGGAGACCTGATAGAGCGTCTGGTGCGCGACCTCACGATCTGCCGAGATCATGATCGTATGTCGTTGATCTGCAATACGGGCGCGGTCTCAGCCCGTACCTGCCGGCAAAGGGCTGCGTTCTCGATGAGAGACTGACCGTAAGAAGGAATCATTTCCTTCAATTTTGCAGACCATCCTCCTTTCTGTAGTTGTTCTCGGAAACAGCGCTCAATGACTTGAACCATGATCGCCACTGCGGTGGACGCGCCAGGCGAAGCGCCCAGCATCGCAATGATGGAACCGTCGGCAGCGCTCACAAGCTCTGTACCGAATTGCAGGACCCCCCCGTGTGTCGGATCCTTTTTGATGATCTGCACACGCTGGCCTGCTACTTCGAGCCGCCAATCCTTCTCCTTTGCATGGGGAAAGAACTCGCGGAGCGCGGCGAAGCGCTCCTCTGGGGACTCAAGGACCTGGCCGACCAGATACTTTTCGAGAGCGAAGTTACTCATACCGACGGTCAGCAGCGGCAGTAAATTTTCCGGATCGATGGAGCCGAAGAGATCCAGATACGATCCATGCTTGAGAAACTTCGTCGAAAATCCCGCGTAAGGCCCGAACAGCACAGAAACTTTGCCTTCGATGTGCCGCGTGTCCAGATGCGGTACGGACATCGGCGGTGATCCTACCGCCGCTTTGCCGTATACCTTGGCGTTGTGGCGGGAAGAAACTTGAGAATCGTCGCAGCGAAGCCACTCTCCGCTCACCGGAAACCCGGCGTAGCCCTGCCCCTCGGAAATCCCGGATTTTTGCAGTAGAGGGAGCGAGCCGCCGCCGGCGCCGATGAAAACGAATTTGGCTGCGCGATCCCAGTGCTCACCGGTTTTTTCATTCCTGACCCGGACATTCCACAAGCCGCCGTCGCGGCGCAGATCCATGACTCGATGGGAAAAGTGTATCGAGAATTCTTCCCTGCCCTTAAGCGAATCGAGGAGATCCTTGGTCAGGGCACCATAATCCACATCCGTACCGGTCACCATGCGCGTCGCCGCAACGTGCTCGCTTCGATCTCGGCCTTCCATGACCAGCGGGATCCACTCCGCAATCTGCTTCTTGTCATCCGAGTATTCCATTCCGTGATAACAATGATGGGCAGAGAGCGCCGCGAAGCGCTTTTTAAGAAACGCGACGTTCTCCGGTCCGCGCACAAAACTCATGTGAGGTACGGGATGGATAAAGGACCGCGGGTCTTTGATCGCGCCCTTTTTGATCAGATAGGCCCAGAGCTGGCGGGAAAGATCAAACTCGGTGTTGACTTCCAGAGCCTTTGAAATGTCGATGCTGCCGTCGCTCTTCTCCGGAGTGTAGTTCAACTCGCAGAGGGCTGCGTGACCGGTGCCGGCGTTGTTCCATGCATTGGAGCTTTCCTGTGCCTCGCTGCCCAGAACTTCGTAAATCTCAATTTTTAAACTGGCATCGAGTTCCTTTAACATCACCGCCTGGGTAGCGCTCATAATGCCCGCGCCGACAAGAATGACATCAGGATTGTTTGTGGATGTAGCCATAATATTCCTCGCTTTCGGTTATTTAGTTAGTTGCTGCGACATAAGGTTCCGAGTAATCCAGCACCCTGCAAGTCTCACGGTCATCCCGCAGCCTGACGGTTGGCGGCTGCGCTCGAACTATTTCCAAGCTTCTCTGCGATCGCCAGAACCCGGTCGACCTCCCGCAGCATTGCGGCCTCAACCACATGGCCGTTCAGGACCAGCGTATTCGTACCGCTCGCCGCACGCGCCGCCGCCACAGCTTGGGCATGCGCGACGGCATCGGGCGAAGGGGTGAAAATTGTATTAATGACAGGGAGTTGCTCGGCGTGCAGAGCACCTTTCCCGGTCATGCCGAGCTTGCGGCTGGCTGTCGCTTCGCGCTCCAGGCCGGCGCCATCGGGCTTGAAATAGGGCACGTCGATGGAGGCGATACCGGTTGTCGCCGCCGCAGCCACGATCCGCGAGCGTGCAAACAGCAGGTTCTCCCAGGACCCTTCGGCGCCAAGGTCGGCGGCCAGATCACCACCGCCCAGGAAAAGCCCACAGACTCGTTCGTGCGCCTCGGCCATGTGATGGGCGACGAAGACCGCCCGTGCGAGCTCCACCATCGGTACGATCCCGACCGCGGACTGTGAGCCGTCCAAGAGGCTGGCTACGAGCCGGATCTCGTCGGCGGACTCGCACTTGGGAATGATGATAGCATCGGGTGCGGCGCCGGATTCATGAAACGCGAGCAGGTCCCGCAGACCATCGATCAGGCGCGGGCTGTTGATGCGCACAATGCATACTAAGTCTGCTATCGGTGTCTCGCGCAGAAAAGCCAGCGCGGCCTCACGTGCTCGCCCTTTATCCGCCGGCGCGACCGTGGACTCGAGATCGACGATAATGGCGTCGCCGCCTGCCGCGCGGGCATTCGGAAAGCGTTCAGGTCGGGAACCCGGGGTCAGAAAGAAGCTCCGCGACGCACGGAGTCGGTTGCGTAGCTGAGTGCTCATAGGAATTTTAAACCTCCGTTTCTGGGATTCAGGGACTTGACGTTTCTACTACTTGGCAGTCGCGACGTACGGCTTGACCATCTTCGCCGGATCGACGACGCGGTCGAACTCCTCTTCGGTGACGAAACCGAGTTTAAGGGCGGCTGCTTTCAGCGTGAGGTCGTTATCCATCGCGTAATGGGCGATCTTGGACGCCTTGTCGTAGCCGATCACGGGCGCAAGCGCCGTTACCAGCATCAGCGAGCGTTCAACGTATTCGTTGATCTTCTTCAGATTGGGCTTGGTGCCTTCGACCAGGAACTTGCGGAAATTGGTGCAGCCATCGGTCATAATCGTTATTGAATGCGTGATGTTGAAGATCATCAGCGGCTTGTACACGTTCATTTCGAGATAGCCGCTTGCACCGCCAAAACCCACCGCAACGTCATTGGCCATTAC
>DATFXJ010000104.1:0-20101 GCA_035315965.1 Pseudolabrys sp. | reverse complement strand
AGTCAAAGGCGGCAAGGAAGGCGCCTTTCGCTTTCTCAACGCCTTATGTCTGATCGGAATCACCAACAATCTCGGCGATGCTAAGAGTTTGGTCACGCATCCAACCACAACCACACATCAGCGGTTGACACCCGAGCAGCGGGCAGAACTCGGCATCAATGATGGATTGATCAGATTTTCAGCCGGCCTCGAGCACTCCGACGATCTGGTCGAAGATCTATTGAAGGCGATGGATAAAGTGTGAGGGACTGACGATATTAGGGCATCACATGCGAAAGGACAGCCGCCGACATTATTGGCCGTTCAGCAGCCTCAGCAATGGCATTTCCGAGTCCCTTTGCCAGGCAGGCATAGCTCCAATCGTTCATGTGCAGTCCATCGGGTGACACGAACGTTTCAAAGGCCAGATGATCAACGTCGCGCCAATGGCGCATCACCTCGAAGCGGCGGAACAGATCGACGTCATCGTGCTTCGCAGTCGCGGAGATCAAGGCAACCATGGCCTCGGCGTCGGGTTTCGCGATGACCTTCGGTGCAAACTGCGGATCGATCAGAACAACGTCGGCACCGACAGCGCGGATCTTGGCGAGGCCAGTGCGAATGAGAGCCACATGGTCGCCGAGCTGATGGCCGCGAATGACCGAATTGGTGCCGAGTTGCCATAGCACCAGATCAGGCTTGGCCGCTATTACCGCTGAATCGAACCGCTTAAGCATGTCGGCGATCTCTTCACCGCCTACGCCACGGTTCAAGACTGTGATCGACGCTTTTGGGAAATGTTGTTGAAGCTCGCGCGAGAGCCGGCTCGGATAGCTCGATGCCAGTGAGCTTGCTCCTGCGCCCAACGTGGACGACGAGCCTATGGCAACAACGGTGATCGGTTCCCCTGCGATGAGCCTCTTCGCGACGTGTGGCAGCGGGCGTGCCAGCCGGATCAGATCTTGAGGAGTATTGCACTTTGGCCCCGCCATATCTGCAAGCGCTGAGAATGGCATAGCCAGCCCCGCAGCCAGTGCGGCGGCAGCAAGCAACTTCGCGACCCGTTGGTCGGGATTGTAGCTCAAGGCGCGTCCTCCGTTATCCAATCAACGGCTGCCGTTGGTCGGCGGCTCTTCGGGTTTGGCTGCTGCTATAACCATATCGGCCAGCAGCCGCCCTATGCAATCGTGGACGTGCTCGGCGATGTCAAGTTTTTTCGTAGCCGAGTACAAATCGAACGTTCCTAGTTCGCCCCATAATTTCATGATACTAAACCGATCAAATAATGGCACTTCCTGCTGCAATGCAACCCAACGCATGTCTTCTACATACGTACCAAGGGCAATCATCGATTCCGTGCGGGGGCTATATTGGGCGTTGATCAAAACCACATCAGCGCCTGCCGCGTGGGCAGTTTTTATGCCGTTGTCAAGCGCCTGGCTGAATTGATCTGGATCAACTCCGAGCATCGCGTCCACAGTTCCGGTCTGCCAAACCAGCAGCGCTGGCTTGCTCGCGTCTAGAGCAGCCGGAAGCACCTTAACCATCTCGGCAGCAGTGCGTCCCGCTTTGACGTCGGTCGTAACCTTGACCTCGACGCCACGCAGTTGTTCGGCAAGCGCATGCTGAAGCCGCACCGGATATGCATTGCCTGCCGGCAGTTGCGATGAACCGGCCCCGACCACCAATATGGTTAGACGCTTCGTTTCTAGAGCTTGGGTGACATGCGGCAAGCGGAAGCTGGGCTCGATCAAGCTCTCGGCAACGCCGCACTCCGCTGGGTGCTCGGCCCATGCAGGACCGGTGGCCAGCAGCAGCACCGCGAGCAGCAGCAAGCGTCTCCTCATACGTCGCCCCCCGCATAACCCGGCTTTGCGGCGGGAGGGTGCGGTCCCCCTCGTCGTTCGGCCTGTCTATACCATGAAATCAATGCCGCAATGGCCACCATGATGGCGATACCGGCGAAGCTAACAATCACTTGCGTTAAGACACGGTTGGAAACTTCCGTGAACACGAAGTGGCCGGCAAAGGATAAAAAAACACCGGCGCAGAACGTTTCCAGCGAATGCTGACCGCACACGATCGCCGGCCAGAAAATCCACGACTTCAGCCCAGGCCAGTTACGCGGCACCACAGCAACCGTAATTACGGCGAGCGCGAGGAAATGCAGTATGCGAAGCACGTCCAGATTGGCTTTGTCGATCGGATAAATCGTGTCACCAACAATTTTGGGCACGTAAACCGCAAGTCGTGGGAAATACCAAGTCATCGCAATTGAGAATGCGAATAGTAGGTAGGCAATGGCCAATCCGATCAGTACGGGCGAATGGACCCAGCGTGATAGGTTTGTCGCCCCACCCATTGCGCACCACGCGCCAAACACGAACAGCAATTGCCAGGCAAATGGATTGAACAACCAAGTTCCGCTTGGATAGGCTGGGATGTTCCATTCGAACAGCCACATCAGCGCGTAGAGCGATGCTGAGACGATCAATGCGATTGATGGCGCGCGCAAGAGCAGCCATAGCATCGGCGGAAACCATGCAAGCAGCAAAATGTAGAGCGGCAGTATGTCCATGTTCACCGGCTTGAACTTCAGTATCAGCGCCTGAAAGATGGTCACGTCTGGATTTTTAAGGAAATCGAGGACCCCCATTTCTTCGGTGTAAAGTGGATTGTCGAAACTGTGCGCGACATACGCGATCTCGGCTAGATAGATCGCGAGGAGGAACACATGTGCCACGTAGATTTGCCACGCGCGCTTGAGTACACGCGCAGAGGCAACAATGAACCCGTGTTGCTGCATCGCGCGGCCGTAGACAAAGGCCGCTGTATAGCCCGAGATGAAAACGAAAATCTCGGTCGCGTCGCTGAAACCGTAATTGCGGATGGTAATCCAGTTTACCGCATTGGATGGTATGTGGTCGAGGAAGATCAGCCAAAGCGCGAGCCCGCGAAACAAATCAAGTCGGAGATCGCGTTCGGTCGAAACCGGGGCCATGTGCGGCTTTTCTTTCGTGCGGTCTTTCGGCCATAATCCCGGGCATCAAGCGAATGGCAAGCCCTGGTAAAGTAAATTGTGCGGCATATAGATGTACCGTGCTGTAACGCGCAAGATTGAAGTCACAGTGACTCCCCGTTTCGTTTCGGAGCGGTCGTCGCCATCCAACGGCTATTTTTTCTGGGCCTACACCATCAACATTACGAACCTGGGTGTGGAAACTGTTCAACTCAAAACGCGACATTGGCGTATAACCGACGCAGCCGGGCGGTTGCAGGAGGTCAAAGGCCCGGGTGTCGTCGGCGAAGAACCGACGCTCAAGGCTGGTGAATCATTCGAGTACACCAGCGGCGTTCCCTTGCCGACACCATCGGGTTTCATGGTTGGCAGTTACGGTATGGTGACGGAGGCGGGAGAGTATTTCGATATTGAAATTCCCGCTTTCTCGCTCGATTCGTCTTACGCCGAGCGAAGCATCAATTAGGTTTTGGCTTCGACGTCGCCCGGTGCAAACTGGTAGTTCGCGCTGCAAAATTCGCAGGTGACGGAAATCTTGCCGTCTTCGACCATATGGTCGCGATCGTCCTGCGAAAAGCTCTTGAGCATTGCCTCGACGTTGTCGCGCGAGCACGAGCATTCCGCGCGCAGCGGACTCGCGCGGAAGACGCGCACGCCAGGCTCATGGAAAAGTCGATAAACCAGCTGTTCACTGGAAAGCGACGGATCGATCAGCTCAATGTCCTCCGCGGTCGAAATCAAGGCCTGACCTTCCGCCCAGGCGTCGTCTTCTTCGACAGCGTGTGGTTCACGACCATCTGGGGCACGGCCGACATTGAGATCGGCAACACGCGCTCGTTTGGAGGCCCTAGGCAGGAATTGCAGCATGATGCCGCCGGCGCGCCAGCGGTGCGTGGCACCGCCCGATCCCGCGCGCAGTTCCTCGGCGACCGCAAGCCGCACCCGGGTCGGGATCTGCTCCGAGCGAATAAAATATTCCTGCGCTACATCTTCCAGCGAGCCGCCATTGAGCGTGACTAGGCCCTGGTACCGATTCATGTCAGGCCCCTTGTCGATGGTCATCGCAAGGTGCCCCTTGCCAAGCAGCGGGCCGCCACCTGCTTCGCCTGACGATATTGCAGCAGCTACGCGGTCCTTATCGAAGCGGGCGCAAGCGCGCACTTTGTCAGGGGCTGTGAAGTCCACCACCAGCATGCGCACAGGGCCGTCGCTTTGCGTTTGCAGAATGAAACGTCCTTCGATCTTCAAGGCGGAGCCGAGCATGACAGTGAGCACTAGAGCTTCGCCAAGGAGCTTAGCGACCGGCTGCGGATAGGCGTGCCGTGCAAGAATCTGATCCACGGCAGGACCAAGCCGCACGACTCTGCCACGCAAATCAAGCTTGGCCACTTCAAAAGGCATGACGGTGTCATCGGCGGTGCTGGCCGATGGCTCGCGGGAAGGAATGGTGATTTTAGGATCGATCATGGGGCCTATGTGGCGTCCAACGCCCGGAAAGCGAGCCCGTCCGTCCAGCCTTTCGCACAACCTGCATGCAGCGACGCAGTCAGGCGTCGACGCGCAGACACCAGGCAAGCAGACCCTTCTGGGCGTGCAACCGGTTCTCAGCTTCGTCTAAAACCACCGACTGCGGTCCATCGATGACCTCGTCCGTGACCTCCTCGCCGCGATGTGCCGGCAGGCAATGCATAAACAGCGCGTCGGGTTTGGCCTTAGCCATCAGGCTCGCGTTGACCTGGTATCGTTTGAGCACGTTGTGCCGGTGTTTGCCGCCGCGATCACCCATCGACACCCAGGTGTCAGTGATCACGCAGTCTGCATCCCTGACGGCGGCTTCTGGATCATCCCCGATTATGATCGCAGCGCCGGACGATTTCACCCAGTCCATCAGCCATTTCTTCGGCCGCAACTCTGTCGGTGTCGCCACTCGTAGCTGGAAATCGAAGCGCTCGGCTGCGTGCATCCAGCTCGCCAGCACATTGTTGGAATCTCCGCTCCAGGCCACCGTGCGGCCATGGATCGGCCCGCGCTTTTCCTCGAACGTCATCACATCGGCAAGCACCTGGCACGGATGCGAGCGTCGCGTGAGTCCGTTGATAACCGGAATGGCAGCGTGGCGCGCTAGGTCGACCACTGCCTCGTGATCGAGGATGCGGATCATGATTGCGTCGACATAGCGCGATAGCACGCGAGCAGTATCGGCTAGCGTTTCACCGCGGCCCAGCTGCATTTCCTGCGCCGTAAGCAGGATGGCGTCGCCGCCAAGCTGGCGCATCGCGACGTCGAAGGATACCCGGGTCCGGGTCGACGGCTTGTCGAAGACCATTGCAAGTGTCTTTCCAGCGAGAGGCGCGGTATTCATGCCGTGCTCGCGCGCGCGTTTCATGGCGCGACTTTTATCGATCAACCCGCCAAGCACCGGCTTTGGAACGTCGATGAGATCGAGGAAATGCCTGACGCCATTTGTGGTCATGACACCACCTTGGCTGGCCGCACACGCGCCTGGGCGAGCCGTGCACAGGCGCGATCAATGCAACCTACCGCCTCTTTAGTTTCTTTCTCGCCGATGATGAGAGGCGGCAGCAGCCGGACTACATTGTCGCCAGCAGCGACAGTGATCATTTTCTCGGCGCGCAACTCGTCCACCATTTCGGAGGCTTGCGTAAACATACGCAAGCCGATCAGCAGGCCTTCGCCGCGCACTTCGGCAATGACCGAGGTATGCCGGTCCTTCAACTCGGCCAGTCGTTGCTTGAGCAAGAGCGCGGTCTTGCGCACGCGCTCGAGAAAACCGTCGGCCATCACCACATCGAGTACCGCGTTACCCGCTGCCATCGCCAGTGGATTGCCGCCGAACGTCGAACCATGCGTGCCGACTGTCATCCCTTTCGAGGCCTCTGCGGTTGCAAGGCAAGCCCCGATCGGAAAGCCGCCGCCGAGCGCTTTTGCCAGGGCCATGATGTCCGGCGTAACGCCACTGCGCTGGTAAGCGAACATTTCGCCAGTACGTGCGATACCCGTTTGCACCTCATCGAATACAAGCATCAGGTCGTGTTGGTCGCAAAGCTGACGCAACGCACGCAGGAAAGCCGGCGGCGCGACGCGCACGCCACCTTCCCCCTGGATCGGCTCGATCAGAATTGCCGCCGTGGCAGGCGCGATTGCACGTTTGACCGCGTCGAGGTCGCCGAACGGTACCTGGTCGAAACCGTCAACCGGCGGCCCGAATCCGTCGAGATATTTCTCGTTGCCGGTTGCAGCAATCGTCGTCAGTGTGCGGCCGTGAAAGGCACCCTCGAAGGTGACGATGCGGTAGCGCTCCGGCTTGCCCGAAGCGGACTGATATTTGCGCGCGACCTTGATCGCGCATTCAAGCGCTTCAGCGCCCGAGTTCTGGAAAAATACGGTGTCAGCGAAGCTGGCCGCACACAGCCTGTCGGCCAGCTTCTCGCCTTCGGGAATTCGATAGAGATTGGAAACGTGCCAGACCTTGTGCGCCTGCTTGGTCAGGGCCCTGACCAGGTGCGGATGCGCGTGTCCGAGCGCATTGACGGCGACACCGCAAGTAAAATCGAGATAGCGTTCGCCCTCAGCCGTAAATAGCCAGGCGCCCTCGCCCCGCTCGAAAGCGAGATCGACCCGCGCATAGGTTGGCAATAGATGCGAACTCACGGCCAGATTCTTCCATCGAACGAATTCGCCTGTGCACGACCAATTCAGGCCACTGCCGACTGCTTTTCGGTGTCATGTACGCGCCGAAAAGAAATGTGCCGCCTCGCCGGGCGGCACTTTTTCATTCTATTGCCGGTCCCAGCGCTGTCAACACAAGCGCAAAGCAGTCAGTCCAACTCAATCGTGCAGCAACCGCCGATTCTAAAGGAAAACCTGTTGGTAGCTAGCAAAGGAGAGTTGCAACAGCTTGCAGAAGAGCCACTGGCTATTGTAGCCTCTTTACCAGATAGTACGACATCTCGTGCTGCCGAGCGATTTTCTGGTCCATCCTGGCGCGTATGCGTCTGGCCCCCGAAAGGGCGTCCGACGGTGGGATTGGGTTGCATCCAAGGCCTTGAATCCGAAGGAGAAAGCCCCATGGGCTGGACGGACGAAAGGGTCGAGCTCCTGAAGAAACTGTGGGCGGATGGATTATCCGCCAGCCAGATCGCGGCCGAACTCGGGGGGATCACCCGCAATGCAGTTATCGGCAAGGTCCACCGTCTTGGCCTTTCCGGACGTGCCAAAAGCACCTCATCGACGGCCCCGCGGCCGCGCAAGGCCCGCTCCTCGGGCCACATGATGCGGGTGCCGCGTCCCTCGATGCGCGGCAATACTGCGCTCGCCTATGACTACGACGTCGAACCCGAACCGGAGCTGATCGAAATTCCCGTCGAACAGCGCAAGACACTTTTGCAGCTGACGGAAAAGACCTGCCGCTGGCCGGTCGGTGACCCGGGCAGCACGGACTTCTTTTTCTGCGGAGGTGATACTGCAAACGATTTGCCCTATTGCTCCTATCACTGCCGCATCGCCTTCCAGCCGATGAACGATCGCCGACGGGACAAGCGCCCGTTCAAGAACTGACAGCCGGCAATTTTGATCTCCCTCACTGGTGAAGGGCCGTGAAGCGTGACGCGTCAAGCTTCAGCCTGATCGCCAGCAGGTCGATCAGCAGGTGATACTTAGTCCAAACCGCGGGGGCAGGGCGCGCTCTCGTATGGCCACCCCAAGACATTCCTGCAATGCGCAATTACATCTTTTCCAGCGCTGCGTAGACCTTCTTTCGGCTGTTGCCGACGCGTTTGATCACCTTGCGCACAGTATCCGCTCTGACCCCGTACTTTCTTGCAACGTAATACACTTCGTAAGGCTCACTTCCCGAGACGCACCACCACTTTATCATCATACACCGGACCACTCTCGAATTTCGCTTCGGTGCGGCGTCATCGACCCCCAGAATAAGGATGGTCACGCTCGTCCTTCTGATTTGGCAAGGGATACCGCAGTGCGCGGAAGAATAATCCTAAATTCCGTGAATTCGCCGGGCCGCGTATCCACCTCGATTGAGCCGGCGTGCTGCTTGACTATGATATCGTGACTAATGGAGAGGCCAAGCCCTGTCCCCTCCCCGGCTGGCTTGGTTGTGAAGAACGGGTTGAACATCTTATCCTTCACCTCGGGCGGAATGCCGGTGCCATTATCACGAATCCTGATCTCAACGCGGTCGCCAAGATTTTTGGTGGCCGCCCCGAGAGTTGGCTCATAGCCATTGTCGCCGGCCTGATCCTTGCGTTTTGTCGCCGCATAGAAGCCATTCGATATCAAATTCAGCAACACCCGCGTAATCTCCTGCGGGAAAAGTTCGACCTCGCCAGCGGTCGGATCGAACGACCGGTCCAGGGTGATATTGAACCCCTGCTTTTCGGCTCGGGCGCCGTGATAGGCGAGATTGAGACTCTCATCGACTACCGCGTTGATGTCGACAGGCCGGCGCTCGCCCGAGCCGGCGCGCGAATGCAGCAACATATTCTTGACAATGGAATCGGCACGCTTGCCATGCTGCACGACCTTGTCGAGATTGCCCTGCAGCATGTCCGCAATCTCGCTAATCTCACTTCGCAGTTTGTCGCTGAGCGTGGCTTCGGAAAGGGCCTGCCGCAATTCATCGATCAGCTCGACTGAAACGGCCGAAAAATTGTTGACGAAATTGAGCGGGTTCTTGATTTCGTGCGCGATGCCGGCGGTGAGCTGTCCGAGCGAGGCAAGTTTCTCCGTCTGAACGAGCCGATCCTGCGCGGTGCGCAGTTCCTCCAGAGACCTGCCGAGTTCGCGCGTGCGGGCCTCTACATTTTCGAACAGACGAACATTCTCGATCGCGATTGCTGCCTGGTCGGCGAAAGTCGTTACCAACTCGATCTGCTTATCGGTGAACGGACGAACTTCGAGACGCGTCAGCGCCAGAACGCCGATCGGCGTCCCCTCGCGCAACATCGGAACACTGAGGATGGTGCGAAAGCCGCCCAACTTTCGCGCCTCATCAAAAGTGTAATCGGGATCCGCCTGCACATCGGGAATATGAACGACCTTGCCCTCAAGCAGGGCTCGTCCTGTCGCCGAGCCCCGTTCCGCTTTGACCGGCACATCTTTCACAAGCTCGGTAAATTGATCCGAGAAGCCATAGGTCGCGGCGCGAACGAATGCTCCGGCCTGTTCCCGCGCGATGGTTCCCTGGTCGGCCTCGCAGAGCCGGGCGGCGGCCTCGACCAACGTTTGCAACACAGTTTGTAAGTCAAAGGTCGAGCGGCTGATGACCTTGAGCACGTCGGCGGTCGCGGTCTGCTGCTGCAGCGTTTCACGCAGTTCACTAAGCAGCCGGGTGTTTTCAATTGCTATGACCGCTTGGGCTGCAAAATTTTGCACCAGCTCGATCTGCTTGTCAGTGAACGGCCGAACTTCCTGGCGATACAGGGCGAACGTTCCGATGATCTCGCGCTCCTTGAGCATCGGTACCATTACAAAGGTCCGCGCGCCCGCGACTTCGACGAGCGCAACGATGCGGCTGTCTTTGTTGACGTAGGACTGATCGGTCCGGAGATCGGGAATGTGGATAAGCTGTTTGGTGTTGGCAACGCGGGCAAGCGGGACCATGGAATGCTCACGCAAGTCGACAACGGGGTCGCGCCGCAAATAGTCGGCGTGGCTTTCCTTGCTGTGGATCGCGACAGCGCGAAAGATGGGCCCATCACGCAGGAACAGATTTCCGAATGTGGCTTCACAGATACGCGTTGCATTCGCCAACATGGCATTGAATACTGGCTCAAGGTTGCCGTGTGAGCTTGAGATGACTTTCAGCACCTCCGAGGTGGCGGTCTGCTGTTCCAATGCCTCACTAAGCTCGTGGGTGCGGACCTCGACTTTCTTTTCCAGGTCGGAATAGGAATCCTGCAACCGGCCGGCCATGTCATTGAACTGGTCGGCGAGAGACTCCAATTCATCGCCGGACTTGATCGAAATGCGTTGCGCGAGGTCGCCGCCACCGATCCGCGCAGCCCCGGCCCGCAAGGCCTGGATCGGCACTACCATTCTGCGTGCGAGGAATATGCCAGCGAGCGCGGCGAGACAAAGTGCACCAACCAGAACGAGAGCCGTGCGCTGGATGGAAGCTATCAGTGGCTGATAAGCTTCATCGACCGGCAGTTCGACAAACACAGTCCAGCCCAGCGGAGCGACCGGCGCAAAGGCCGTCAACACCTTCCGGCCCTGGATATCGGTTGCGGTTTCGATGTCCTCCATCGCATTACCTTTCTCCAGGCGCTGCGCGGCCTGCACCTGTGCAAGACGCGTCATGTCCGTGTTGCGGAGAACCAAACTGATGTCCGGGTGCGAGATCAGCCGACCCTGCGCGTCAACCACATAGGCCTGACCGCGTTCGCCAACCTTGATCTTCGATACTACGTCCCAGATCAGCTTGAGATTGACTTCCGCGATGCTGACGCCGGCGTCACGGCGTGTGCCAGCGAGCGATAGAGTCATGTACGGCTCAGACTCGCGGCGGAAATATACCGGGCCATAATAGATCTTGTTCTTCACCGCTTCGGTGAATTTTGGCTCCTTCGACAGGTCGAGACCACTGCCGACGACATCCATCGCTAGCCGCGAGACCCGTAATTGCTCCTTGCCACTCGCATCCACTTGCGAGAGCTCGGTGATTGCTGGAACCTGGCGCAACAGGCGTAGGGCATCGAAGCGACGCTGCTCGGTCGTGGCGGCGGACCAGAGCAGTTGCGTCGTCCAACCCACCTGACTTTCGATTTCCTTGATAAATTGCCCGATCTTCGCCGCCGCCGCTTCCGCCTGTTCATGCTGAATCCGGATCAGTGCTTCCTTGTTTTCTCGGTAAGATCCCCAAATTTCAAATATGCCGTTAGTCAGCAACGCCAGACAAACTACCGCGACGAACAGACCAGCGTATTTCAGGAATAGATAGCTACGTAATTTTTTTAGGAACGTGCCGCTAAAGAGTTTCCTCGGCGCCGCTGGCGCGTACGATCCTGCTTGAGCTTGTTCAGCGTGATCCGTCATCGATCACCTGGTCGGCTAGCAGCAAGAAAGACTCACGTACCGAAAGGCCTACCGCCTTTGCCTTCTTAAGATTGTCGACGAGTTCAAACTTTTCCGGTGATTGTGCCGGCAAGTCGCCGGCATCAAGCGGCCGCACATGCTCGTTACGCTGAGCCCCGGCCAGCGAACCCGTAATAACGTTTAAATCCCGCACACAACCACCCTGTTGCTGGCAACATCCCAGTTGTGGCTCAAAACATATCAGAACGGGAGGCAGCAGAAAGGGATTAGAGCGCAGATTTACTGAGGATTAGTGTAATATCGGCGCCTACGCCGCTTGCCGTTGTCAATTGACCCGCCCGAAGCGGTCGTCGAGCGCGTAGCCGGCTCCACGGACCGTGCGGATCGGGTCAGCCATGTGCCCGCGATTGATCGCCTTGCGCAGGCGGCCGACATGCACGTCGACGGTGCGTTCGTCGATATAAATGTCCGAACCCCAGACGCCGTCGAGCAATTGCTCGCGCGAGAACACCCGTCCAGGGCGCTCCATCAGGAATTCGAGCAATCGATATTCGGTCGGCCCGAGATCAATCGGACGTCCGTTGCGTGACACCCTTTTCTTTTCACGGTCCAGTTCGATATCGCCGATGCTGAGCACGGTGGCGACTCGCTCAGGATTGGCGCGGCGCAGCAGTGCACGCACCCTCGCCAGCAGTTCCGGTACCGAAAACGGCTTCACGATATAATCGTCGGCTCCGGTGGCGAGCCCGCGCACCTTTTCGCTCTCCTCGCCGCGCGCGGTCAGCATGATGACCGGCAATTGCCGCGTCTCCGGCCGCGCCCGCAGGCGGCGACACAATTCGATGCCGGAGAGACCAGGCAGCATCCAGTCGAGCACCACCAGGTCGGGCGTGCTCTCTTTTAACCGCGTGTCGGCTTCGTCGCCGCGCGCCGAAGTCTCCACCTCGTAGCCTTCAGCTTCGAGGTTGTAGCGGAGCAGCATTGTAAGCGGTTCTTCGTCTTCGACAATCAGAATGCGCGCGTTCATGCAATACCCATTATGCTAGCCGGCCGTGCGCAGCGCGGCGATCGTCGTAGTGTCGCCCTTTGGTCGCTGATCGGTGATGGGGTGCCCCTCGATGATGTAATGCACCGTCTCCGCGATGTTGGTAGCATGGTCGCCCATGCGCTCGATATTTTTAGCGCAGAACATCAGATGAATGCAGAAGGTAATGTTGCGTGGGTCTTCCATCATGTAGGTGAGCAGTTCGCGGAAGACTGAAGTGCAAACGGCGTCGATTTCCTCGTCACCACGCCAAACGGTCATTGCCTTGCTGACGTCGCGGCGACCATATGCGTCGAGTACTAGCTTCATCTGCTGCAGGACGAGATCGGTCATGTGCTCCACGCCGCGAATGAGCTTAGGAGGCGGAAATTCGCCGTTGAGGGCCATCACGCGCTTGGCAATGTTCTTGGCGAGATCGCCGATGCGTTCGAGATCGTTCGCAAGCCGCAAAGCGCCAACGATCTCACGCAGATCGACAGCCATTGGCTGACGTCTCGCGATGGTCAGCACTGCTCTTTCTTCGATCTCGTGTTGCAAGGCGTCTATATTTACATCGACAGCGGAGACGCGCTGCGCCAACGCGGTATCCCGCTTCGCCAGTGCGTCAACCGAGTCTGCGACCTGCTTCTCCGCGAGACCGCCCATTTCGGCAACCATGCGCGCGAGATCCTGCAGATCGGAGTCGAAAGCTTTCATTGTGTGGTCAGGCATTGTTGTCATCGTGCGATCTCTAAGTTTGTGGCCCAATCATCTCTCGGTGCGCAATCAGGCGCTAGCCGAAACGGCCGGTGATGTAATCCTGGGTGCGGTGATCGGTCGGACTGGTGAAGATACGGGTGGTTTCCCCGAACTCGACCAGCTCGCCGAGATACATGAAAGCCGTGAAGTCGGAGACGCGTGCGGCCTGCTGCATATTGTGGGTCACGATCGCAATTGTGTAATCGTCCTTGAGTTCGTCGATCAGTTCCTCGATCTTCGCAGTTGAGATCGGATCGAGCGCGGAGCATGGCTCGTCGAACAGGATAACCTCCGGCCGCACAGCGACCGTGCGGGCGATGCACAGGCGCTGCTGCTGACCGCCGGACAGCGATAACCCGTTGGCGCCAAGCTTGTCCTTGACCTCTTCCCACAGTGCTGCCCGCTCGAGTGCATGCTTGACCCGGTTTTCGAGTTCTGACTTTGACACCCGCTCATATAGACGGATGCCGAAGGCGATGTTCTCAAAGATCGTCATCGGGAACGGGGTCGGTTTCTGGAACACCATTCCGACCTTTGCGCGCAGTAGATTGAGATCCTGCGATGACGAGAGAATGTCCTCATTGTCCAGCGTCACGTGACCCGTAGCCCGCTGGTTGGGATATAGATCGTACATCCGGTTGAGGATGCGCAGCAGCGTGGACTTCCCGCAGCCAGACGGACCAATAAAGGCTGTCACCTTGCCATAATAGAGCGGCACACTGATGCTCTTCAGGGCGCGGTGATCACCATAGAAGAAATCGAGATTCCGCACGGAGACCTTTTCTACAAGGTCCTCGTCCATGGACGACGCATGGGTGACGGTCGGCACAGTGATGGCTGCTACGCTCATGACGTTTTTCTCTGGGCAGCGAGGATGCGGGCGACGATGCTCAGCGCAAGCACCGCCAAGGTGATGATAAGCGCTCCGGTCCAGGCCAGCTTCTGCCAGTCCTTGTAGGGACTGAGCGCAAACTGGAAGATAACGACCGGTAGGCTGGCAACCGGAGCGTTTAGATTAAGGTTCCAAAACTGGTTGTTAAGCGCGGTGAATAAGAGCGGCGCGGTCTCCCCTGAAATGCGCGCGATCGCCAGCAGCACGCCGGTTATAATGCCCGCGCGTGCGGCGCGATAGGCGACCCGCTGGATCATCAGCGAGCGCGGCAGGCCGATAGAGGCCGCGGCTTCGCGTAAGGTATCTGGCACCAGAATCAGCATGTCTTCGGTGGTGCGCACGACCACGGGAACAACGATTACCGCCAGGGAAATCGCGCCGGCCCAGCCCGAAAAATGGCCCATCTGCGCAACCATGACTTCGTAGATAAACAGGCCGACGACGATCGACGGTGCGCTAAGCAGGATATCATTGATGAAGCGCACTACTGTTGTCAGTTTATCGTACCGGCCATATTCGGCCATATACGTGCCGGCGAGAATGCCGAGCGGCGTGCCGATCAGCACCGCGATAGCAGTCATGACCAGACTTCCGGCGATCGGGTTGAGCAAGCCTCCTGCGGAACCCGGCGGCGGAGTCATTTCGGTGAACACCACCCAAGACAAACCGCTGAAGCCTTCCCAGACCAGCACCGCTAGTATGAGCACTAGCCACGCCAGGCCGAATCCGGTCGCGCTATAGGCGATCGCCATTGTGATGGCATTGCGGCGCCGGCGCTTTGCATAAAGCGGGGCGGATGATGAATTCATCGTCAACCTCCAACCCGCGCGTTCAATCGCAGCAGCAACAACCGGGCGATGGCCAGCACGATAAAGGTAATAATGAACAGGATTAAGCCGAGCGCGATTAGTGCCGAAGTGTAAAGGTCGCCGACCGCCTCAGTGAATTCGTTGGCGATGGTCGCGGAAATGGTGGTGCCGGGCGCAAGCAGGGAAGCTGAGATACGGTGCGCGTTGCCGATTACGAAGGTGACGGCCATGGTCTCGCCGAGCGCGCGGCCGAGGCCGAGCATGATGCCGCCGATCACGCCAACGCGGGTGTAAGGCAACACGACGTAACGCGCGACCTCCCAAGTCGTGCAACCGAGCCCGTAAGCGGCCTCCTTGAGCACGGGTGGCACCGCCTCGAACACGTCACGCGAAATAGAAGTGATGAAGGGCAGGACCATGATCGCGAGGATGAGGCCGGCAGTAAAGACGCCGATGCCGTAAGGCGGCCCGGCGAACAGGGTGGAAAGCAGCGGAATTTCTCCGAACAATGAGATCAGGAACGGCTGCACCGTCTGTTGCAGAAATGGCGCGAAAATGAACAGACCCCAAATTCCATAAATGATACTGGGAATACCGGCGAGCAATTCGATGGCGATGCCAATAGGGCGACGGAGCCATATTGGACATAATTCGGTCAGGAATAGCGCAATGAACAAGCCGACCGGAACGGCGATCAGCATGGCGATTAACGAGGTCATGACGGTGCCGTAGATTGGCGCAATAGCGCCGAATTTCTCGGTAACCGGATTCCAGACCTCTTCGTACAGGAAACTTACACCGAAAGTGCGAAGCGCTAGCAAAGAGCCCCACACCAGCGAAACAATGATGCCGCCGAGGATGACGAGGACAGTAACAGCCGCCGCGCGGGTGAGATAGCGGAACGCGGCGTCACTCAGCCGCAGGCGTTGCAGAACCTTGGCCCGGTCGACGTAGTCAGCGGTCGAAATCCTCGTACCCTGCAACGCCACATCAACCACGGATTGCCTCCCCGATTGCATCCGGCTCTCCCTCGCCTTTGCGCTGCTGCGGAGAGCTACTCAAGCCGCCTGCCGGTCCGGGCACAAGCCGTCTATCTGCCAGTGGTGGACAACAAAAGGGCGCCCGGTCGGCGCCCTTTCCCGCAGTCATTGGATCAATTAGTCATCGCGAAAATGGGCTTCCCGTTCGGGTCCTTGATCTCAGTCGCCCAGGACTTCTCGACGTCCTTCACGACAATCTCAGGCATCGGAACATAGTCGAGTTCCTCTGCCATCTTGCCCCCGTTCTTGTAGGCCCAAGCGAAGAACTTGAGCGCCTCACCTGTTGCGGCTGCATCACTCGGCTGCTTGTAGACGAGAATCCAGGTCACAGCGGTCATCGGCCATGAGTTGTCGCCGGGTTGATTGGCTAGGATCACGCCATAGCCGGGTTGCGATTTCCAATCGGCATTCGCCGCCGCAGCCTGGAATGCTTCTGAGGTGGGTGCTACGGTCTTGCCCGCCTTGTTGAGCATCTTTGTAAAAGTCAACTTGTTCTGCTTGGCGTAAGCGTACTCGACATATCCGATCGAGCCTTTGGTGTTGCCGACATTGTTGGCAACACCTTCATTACCCTTGGCGCCAATCCCGCTCGGCCACTGCACCGACGTGTTGACACCCACTTTCGACTTCCAGTCGGGGCTCACCTCGGCGAGGTAGTAGGCGAAATTGTACGTCGTGCCCGAGCCGTCCGACCGATGCACGATAGCGATCGCCTGGTTCGGCAGCTTCGCATTTGGATTGAGCTTTTTGATCGCCGGGTCATCCCAAGTTTTGATATCACCAAGGAAGATTTTCGCGAGGGTCGGACCGTCAAGAGTCAGATCGCCCGGATTCACACCGTCGAGATTGACGACTGGGACGATCCCACCCATGACCATCGGGAACTGGGCAAGGCCACCTTCATCGAGTTCTTTGCCGGGAAGCGGCGCGTCGCTCGCTCCGAACGTCACGGTCTTGGCTTTGATCTGCTTGATGCCGCCACCTGAGCCGATCGACTGATAGTTCAATCCGTTGCCGGTGACCTTTTTGTACGCATCCGCCCATTTGGCATAGACCGGATAGGGGAAGGTGGCGCCGGCACCCGAAATGTCGGCTGCCTTGGCGGGAACAAGCGTGGCGGTGGCAATGACGCCCGCGGCTGCCAATGCGGTCCAGTGTTTCAAGGGTTCTCTCCATGTTTGTGGTCAAAGGCGAGCGCAGGCCGCAATGCGACCCACGATCCTGGTTTCTCTGCGCCCATCGCTCGGGCGGCCGCTGTTGATCTAAAAAACGCTCTCCACGGCAGCTCCGGAAATTGTTGTTGTGCTTTTAGCGCTTGGATTTCCGAAGTCCTGGTCAGCCATAGGCGTCGCATGTCACCGTTCTATAAATGTCTGGTGACACTTAAATGACAGTTCAACTGCTTGAACTTGTTCAGGATTCGCTCGGAAGGACGAAATTGCCAGTGCGCAAAGGCAGATGCATTGTAAAAGTGGCTCCGGCGCCAAGGGTGCTCTCGATTATCAAGCGGCCGGCATGACGATTGAGGACATGCTTGACCAGCGCCAGTCCCAATCCTGTACCGCCTTGCGCTCGGCTGTCGGCCACGTCGACCCGGTAAAAGCGTTCAGTGAGGCGCGGCAAATGTTCGGAAGGAATCCCCGGACCGTAGTCCCGTACCGCCACGCGCGCTTCCGGTGTGCCTCCCCGCGTTTGTCCACGCGTCGCCGCGACGTCGACGCGCTTGCCAACAGCACCATACTTGAGCGCGTTTTCAACCAGATTTTCGAGCGCGCGGATCAGTTCATCCCGGTCACCAAGCACTATCAGTGCATCCGATGGCACTGCAACGTTGATCTCGACACCGCGGTCACGCGCCAGCGTTTGCAGTCCGTCGACCACTTGGCGCACCATCGGTCCTAGGTCGACCGGCGTATTCGGCTGCAAATGGGCGTTGAGCTCAATTCGCGAAAGTGACAACAGATCGTCGATCAGGCGGGCCATGCGGGTAGCCTGGCCCTGCATGATGGCAAGGAATTTTGCCCGCGCCATAGTGTCGTCTTTGGCGGTCCCCTGCAAAGTTTCAATAAAACCAAGCAAGGCGGCGAGCGGCGTGCGCAGCTCATGGCTTGCATTGGCGACGAAGTCTGCTCGCATTTCCTCGACCCGGCGCAGCGGGGTGAGATCGTTGAACGTCATCAGCAAGAGGTCGACAGCGCCTTCACCGCCGGCAGCGATTCTGACGGGAGTAACGAACGCCTCGAACCAACGATCCAGAGGCACACGTTCGAAAAATTCCACGCGCTGCCGCTCGTGACGTCTTGCTGCCCGACGGACGGCATCGACCAGCTCCGGCATGCGCAAAGCAATCAATGCGAGTTCGCCGCGGCTCAAGGCAGGTGCAATAGTGGTCGCTGCCTCGTTGAAGGCGATCACACGGCCTTCTCGGTCGAGGACGATTGCCGCGCCGGGCAATCCGCGAATAATTTGCTCGATCAATAGGGTCTGCGGACCAGAAAGTGTGTTTTCATCTGCACGCGCAACGCCCCTACTGGTGACTACGGCAGAGTAGCCGAGCAGCGCTTGCCACGCGCCGCGCAATCGAGCTGCCAGCCCATTGCCGGCGGGAAATTCGCGGCGGTCGTGGTCTATCGCCATGGTTAGTTGAAGTCGGTTTTTTCTGCCTCTATCTCGCTGCGGATTGGCGCGGTTACGGATTTGATCAGTTTCGGTTCGATCGCACGCGCCCCCCTCAAATTCAACCATACTTCGCGTAGGCCGAGTATGACCAAAGCTATGGCGAATGGCGCGAGATAATAGAGCAATCGGAAAAGGAGCAGCCCAGCTAATACGGATTCCTTGTCGAACTGCCACAGCGCTACGAGCATCGCTGCGTCGAAGACTCCAAGGCCGCCAGGTGCGTGACTAGCAAACCCGAGTAGCGTTGCTGATACGAAGACAACCGCAATGGTCACGAAGTCGATATTAGGATCGCCAGGCAGTAGCATATACATGGCGAGTGCACAGAAGCCTAGATCGAGAATGCCGATGCAGATTTGTAGCAGCGTGGACGGTCCGCTTGGCAAGCGAACCTTCCATTCGCCCTGCCCGATTTCGCGTGGCGCGCTCCACACCCAGATCACATAAGACACAAGCACCGCCAGCATCGCAATGCTGAAAACGCGGTTGAGCCATGGTGGCAACTGGTCGATAGGCACCGCGGCTCCCGGGTGATAGGCGACTCCGAGACCGAGCACGGTGGCATTGCCGAGCCAAAAGGTCAGGCCGGCGACAAAACATATCTTCGCCACCTCGATTGCATCGAGTCCGTAAGTCGAATAGATCCGGTAGCGCACGGCGCCGCCGGTGAAAACCGTTGCTCCGATATTGTGGCCGATGGAATAGCTGGTAAAGCCGGTGAGCGCGGCAATACGATACGGAACTTCGTTGCGGCCAATGGTTCGCAGGGCGAACCAGTCATAAAAGGTCAGTGTGAAATAACCACAAGCCACAAAAAATGCCGCGGCCGCGATATGCTGAGGCTTTGTTGCCTTAAGCGCTGCAATCACTTCATTGGTGTCGATGTCTCGCAGCATGTGGAACAGCACTACCGCTGCCACGCTGATTATGGCGACGCTCAGCAGTACACCAATCCGATTCCAGCCGATCGTCTTCTGAAAAAATCGCGCCACCGCGCGCAACCACTTAAGCATCATTCCTCCGGTTTGGCGCCGGCCGCGTAGCCAATTGACGCCAGCGCGCCAAGAAAGCGCGACTTGCCGGACCCCTAGCAGAACTAACGCCGCTGGGCGAGGACCCCGCCATTCAGGCAATCTGCTAGCATGTCGGAAATAAGGCCGCCGGCCTAACGTTTTATAACAGCAGCCATCTGCGAGGTGTCATGAGCAAATCCGACGCCGCCCTGCCCCGCCGTACGATTCTCAAAAAATGCCGGATTGGGTTTCAGCGCCCGGATTCTGTGCAGTCTGGCTACTCCCGCGCTCGCTGCAAGCCGGAACGACATCTGGAGCCAGGAATATTGGGCAAAGAAAGGCAACGTTCCGCTGTTTATGTTCCGCAAGCGCCTTGGTGCGCCCACCACCGGTGAGCCCCCGCGCCCAGTATTGTTCCTGGTGTGGCGATCGCTATCAACCGCCGCCTGTTTTGGCACACCGTGCGCAGCTTTCTCGACATGCCAGCACCGGCAGCGATCTAAAGCTTGGCGGTGAAAAAATCGCGCAACGCGGCCGTTGTTTCGACAGGCGCCTCATCGGACAGGTAGTGTCCCGACGGGATCGCCTTTGCGCCAATAATATTGGATGCGTATCGCCGCCAGATCTCGGCCGGGCCGGGCTCGCTGTTGCTGCCGACGCTGCCGTTCGCGCCCCACAAGAGGAGCACGGGACATTCGATCTTGCGCCCGGCTTCAAAATCCCTGGCATCCATTTCAAGATCGACCCCTGCTGCTGCACGATAGTCCTCGCAGATCGCGTGAATGGTCGCAGAATTACGGAAGCACCGCTT
>DATFXJ010000103.1:0-3046 GCA_035315965.1 Pseudolabrys sp. | reverse complement strand
GGCAGGCTGAATTGCGCGCTTGCCGTGTCATGGGGCTCATAAATCGCCCCACCATGTGTCACCGAAGTTTCGGATATGCCGACGCGTATCTCATCGATGTCGTCCGCGCCAAAGCGATGCTCCTCGATGAGCTTACTGAGCGTGTAGATGACTCCCTGCACTGTAGCGACGCAGGGATAGAGCTTGAACCAGATGCGCATGATTTTGAAGTCGCTGCCGAGACCGCGCGTGATTTCTTCAGGCTCCGTCTGATCGGCGAAGACTTTCAGAAAGCCGCGCTTGCCTTCGATAATCGTCGGCGGGCCGGTGAGGCCGAGCTGCGCCAGCAGCGCGGCTTGAATACCGCCGCGGGCGGCAATGCCGGCGATCACGCGCTTCACCTCGCCTCCGGTTTGATCGTATTCCATGGTGCCGCTGGAATGCATGCCGGCGATGCCGAAGGCATGGAGAATTTGCCTTTCATTCAAGCGCATCAGCCTTGCCGCTGTCGCCATCGCACCGAAGGGCGCGCCGATGCCGTGGCTGTGGAAGCCTCGCTTGCCGGCTGAAGGCCGCACCGCCAGCAATAAACGATAGATGATGTCCCATCCGACGACGACGGCGGCAAGGAAATCTTTGCCGGTGCATGGGTATTTTTCACAGAGCGCAAGAGCCACGGGAACCGTGGCGGCACCCGGATGGCCGCCGGCTGCGAAGCCGACGTCGTCGAGCTCGCAGCCTTGACCGAATGTGGCGTTCACGAATGCCGCATCCAGGGTCGGAACTTTGGCGCCGTAGTTGACCACGGTGCTTTCGCCGCGGCCGCCCATTTCGACAACGTATCGATAGGCAATCGTGTTCCACTCCAGAGTCGAGCCGATCAGCTCGACGCCGATCTGGTCGAGGATGCAGTCTTTAGCCTTTTCAATCGCCTCGCGTGGGATATCTTCAAATCGCACCCGCGCTGTGTGGAGCGCGAGTTGTTCAGTGATGCCGGTTGTCATGCTTCATTTCCTCTGCCGCTTCAACGATTCTATGCGCGCTTCGCCCTTGCATACTCGGCCGCATGGGTTCCCGCCAAGCGCCCGAATACCGCGCCCTTCATCAGACCCGATCCGCCGGGGTAATTGTTGAAAAACGATCCGCCTGTGATTTCTCCCGCGGCAAAGAGTCCGCGGATCACATTGCCGCTGTTGTCCTTGACCTCGCATTTTTCCGTAATGCCGACCCCGCCGAATGTGAAGGTGATACCACACGTCACGGGAAAGGCGTAAAACGGCGGCGTGTCCAGGCGCTGTGCCCAGTTCGACTTCACCGGGGTGATGCCGTGAGCGTATTTGCCGTCGTGTTTCGATGGATCGAAGGGCGCGTCATTTACGGCGGCATTGAATTCATTCACCGTGCTGACGACGTTCTCCCAGTTCAGTCCCGGCAACTTTTTTGCCAGTGCTTCGATGTTGTCGGCGCTGGCGTGGAATCCGCGGTTGTACTCCGAGCGCAGCAATGGACGCGTTTTGCTGTCGAAAATTTGGTAGGCGGTGCGCCACGGCAAGCGCAAGACCTCGCGACCGCATTTGCCATACGTGTAGCTGAAAAAGTCCTCGCCTTCGTCGACGAATCGTTTGCCGTTGATATCGACCATAATCCCATAAGGGTAGGAGTAGCGATGCTCGTAGGCACACTCCACATCGGGAGCTTCCGCGTCCACCAAAACGGCATGGCAGCCGCTCCAATGACCCACGGGCTGGGCGCCGAAAGCCAAGGCAAAATTCAAAACCTCGCCGGAGTTGTAACGCGAGCCGCGGACTTTCACCAAATCCCACCCCGTTCCAAGGTAGCGGGCGCGCATTTCCGGGTTGGCTTCGAAGCCGCCAGCGGCCAGAACCACTGCACGGCCGTAGAGATCCGCCGTTCCTTCTCTCGTCTGCACGCGGACGCCTCCGACCAAGCCTTTGTCATCGACGATTAGTCCGTTGGCTCTCGCTTCGTAAAAAATTTCGACACCTTTGTCTTCTGCGGCTGGAAAGAGCGTCTCAATCAATCCAAGGCCGCCGTCATTGACGGAGATAACCCGCCCGGAAGGAAATTTGATTTTACCTCCCGTTTTAACCGCGTGGGTGCTCGTTGAAAGAATCCACCTGACGCTCATGTCCGTGAGCCATCGCGCCGTCGCGTAGGATTGGTCGACGAGGATGTTGGTCAGTTTCTTATCCGCGGCGTACTCGGTCACGTGCATGATGTCTTCGAAGAATTCCGCGTTGGTATAAGTACCCACATCCATTTTTGTCGCTTCTTCGTCTGTCAAGTCGGGCAGCATCGGACGGAGGTCGTCCAGACTGTTGTACGTGAAGCGAAAACCGCCGCCGGAAAAGCGGGTGTTTCCTCCCCGCACCGCTTTGGGACATTTGTCCAAAAGCAGCACACGCGTTTCTAGTTGTCGCGCCGCCAGAGCGGCCGTCAATCCGGCATTGCCCGCGCCGACCACGATCACGTCGTAAGTCTCTCCTGCCATAATGAATCAACCTCCTCGTCGCACTCATCCAACTCAAACCACAGCGTGAGTTCCAGCGGTTCCACCGCTGTGCTCGTTCCAAAGGTTCAAAACTGAGACCGATAACTCAATTGATAGCTGTTGGCCGCTGCGCCGTCAAACGCGAGTTCCAGGGTCCGCGCGTATCGAAGTTGTTTCAGGCAACGAACCCGCATCGTTCGATGCGGCTGCTTGTTCGGCGCTCGTGATGGATCTTGGTACGACCACGCGAGCAAGGTCGGCTTGCCAAGCCCCCGGTCGCGGACAATGTCCAGGGTTTCGTCTTTTTGCCTTGCCAGATGGTGGAGAAACCGGCTTCGAACTAGCTCGCATTTCTCACGACGGGATTATATTGAGGGCTGCAAGCGCAGAGAATACTTTCACCTCGATGATCCGGGGGGGATCAGCATTATTGTCACGGCGACAGACAGTCAATTGGACGCCGATGGCTGCGATTCGGCTTTGCACGAGCCAATGCCCGATTCGCAGGCGTTGCTATTCCCTCGTTGCCGATTCGGCAGATAACCCGCAGATAAG
>DATFXJ010000102.1:0-15277 GCA_035315965.1 Pseudolabrys sp. | reverse complement strand
GGAAAGAAAACGGCGGTATGGACTCCGCCGCCGTGGATGAAAGGCATTGTCACGGCTCCTTGTTTTGACCGGGTAGGCTGCGACCGGGCCGACATAAGGCCGACAGCTCCTGCCTCTCACCTCTCAAGCAATCAGTCAAGCGTTCCTTTCGTGAACTTTTCGGACTAGTCAGAGCGTGCCGATGTTCGTTCTGGGTCAACACGGTCCGGGGGTGCTTCGTCCGCTTTGGGTCACAAGCGGACATCTTCCAATGTCGGGCAAGTGAAGTGTCTGCTAAGGGCGAGAAGCGGACATTCGCGCCATCATTCGATCACTTCATCGGCTTGAGCCACCAAAGTTGGTGGCACAATGAGACCAAGCGTCTTGGCGGTTTTGAGGGTGCCGACGAAATCGAATTTCGTCGGCTGTAAGATCGGAAGATCAGCCGGCTACTTTTGGGTAGAGCGGACACCGCTGTGGCACAAAGAACGGCAATTCGCGCGCGGCGCTACGAAGGTCGCTGCGTCATTGATCTGCGACACTCGCGTCCGGCTTCATTGTTATGCCTGTCAAATGGTTCGATGGCGGGCGCTTTTCGACAGAAAATGCCCCCTGCGGAGCGATGCGCTCCGCCGCTGCGACACGGTGTCGAAGCGAAGCGCGCTGATGGGCGGTGCGATGTATTCGGTGCTGCTTGGTTGTCGCCCGTGCCCGCAATTCGCGCGAATGCGAGTGCGTCTCGTGGTCCGACGGCGCAACGAAGTTCACTGTGCCATTGCTCGTCGAGGCGAGCGTCGACCTTTCGGCAGGCGTTGTCCCGGGCGGAGTGATTCGCTCCGCCGCCGCGACACGGTGTCGAAGCGAAGTGCGCTGATGGGCGGCGCGGTGTATTCGGTACTGCTGCGTTGTCGCCCTTGTCGGCAATTCGCGCGACTGCGAGTGCGTCTCGGGGTCCGACGGCGCAACGAAGTTCACCGTGTCATTGGTCGTCGAGGCGAGCGTCGACCTTTCGGCAGATGTTGCCAGGGGCGGAGCGATGCGCTCCGACTTGATTTTGTCGGTCGTGAACAAGTCGTTGAGCGCCGAAATGTGTTGTTCTAACCGGCCAATGCGGTCGACCTGCGCACTCAATAGCGCGGTAAGTTGCTGTTCGACCTGCTTTTTGACGAGAAACTGGCTACTCATGCGGTCGACCTGCGCGCGCAATTCAGCAATATGGTCTTTATAGGGGATTTGCATCTTAGTCTGACGATCGATCAGGCGGGGGAGGATGTCATCGC
This sequence comes from Pseudolabrys sp., assembly GCA_035315965.1. GTDB lineage: Bacteria > Pseudomonadota > Alphaproteobacteria > Rhizobiales > Xanthobacteraceae > Pseudolabrys. The sequence continues at coordinate 14,018 of DATFXJ010000102.1, read as the reverse complement.
TAAACGCGAAATAGGCGCCGGTCCCAATCAACCAAATGGCCGTGACTACGAGCGCGGACCTGAGGGCCGGTATGCGTGAGCGTATAGCCGTCGTAGAGACGGCTATACGCTGGGGCGGCCGATTGCGCCGGCGGGACGCGCGTGGCGGACCGCCTGGCCGGCGACGAGCTAATACCGGAAGAGATGATGGCAATATCGACGCTCCTGTGGTGGCCATCGCGACAGTGGCGGTATGACAACTAGATACGATTAACAAATTATGAAGAAATCGCTGTTTTAAGAGGTGTTGTATAATGGTAAAGAACGCTAAAAGTTTCTATAACTCAAACACTTAGAGGACTTTTTCCTATTGTTCGAGTTACGTATTTTTTACCAGATTCATGAATGCAAGATTGGTTTGAAATGGCACGCTCACGCCGTGACGGCTTTTCCCTATCACACATCGCAAACACGAAATTGACCGATGCCTTTATCCGCATCCTGCGCGGCCCCGAGGCGCGGCCTTATCTGGTTTAGGATTTGAGAATGCCCGGGCTTGCCGTTGCCGCTGCAAGAACTGGAGCGTGATCTATCCGCTTCGCGGGCGCCCGTGCTGGTACACCATCGCAAAGTTGGCGCGCGTGATTTTGATGCCGCCCGCGAGCTGGCGGTGCCGGTCTTGCTCGAGGTCCCACATTGCAGAAGTCCGCTTTTGACCCAGAGCGGACATTCCGGTGATAGCGGTGCTCTGGCTCTGGTGTGAGTGCTATTAGCCATTCAGACCAGATGCGCTTATTACTGAACTTTGACCCGAGTTGACGCGCCTTTCCGGGTTTTGCTTACGCTATTCCGACGTTTCGGAGCGTGTTGGGCCCTCCCCACCTGATCGACGAGGGCGTCCAGACGGCGTGTGTCCTCGCTCGCCTGAGCCAAGAGCCATTCGCGGAATGCGACCAGCTTAGGTAAGCTCGCGGTCGCCTTAGGAGAGACGATCCAATAGGACTTTGACAACGGCAGCGCGATCGGAAACGGCCTCACAAGCCGCCCGTTGATGAGATCCCACGCAGCTAGCGTCGTGCGGGCGAGAGCAATGCCTTGACCGTCGACCGCTGCATCAATCAGCATGCTCGCCCTATTCAGAATCGGCCCGTGAATCGCGTCAGTACCGGCGACGCCGGCTGCATCAAGCCAGGCGAACCAGGTCGTGTGATCATCGAAATGCAATAGCGGCAATTTCAGCACGTCAGCGGGTCGGCCGAGTTCAGAAGCGAGCGTGGGGCTGCACACAGCAAACAGATGTTCGGAGCATAAGCGCGTCACGTGCAGTCCTGGCCAATGCCCATCTCCGTGGCGGACCGCAATGTCGACGTCCTCGCGTGCGAAGTCGACGTGATGCATCGTGGCCGACACCCGGAGGTCGATCTCAGGATGGACCTCGGCAAACCGGCCGAGGCGGTGGACGAGCCACTTAGCGGCGAAATCCGGCGAGGTGCTCACGGTCAGCATGCCCGAGGTCTGCCGCTGCACTAGGCGCTCTGTCCCAGTGGCGATGCGGTCAAGCGCGTCGCGCACTACCGCTAGGTACTCCTGACCAGCACCGGTAATGGTCAATCGCTGCCGTTCGCGGTTGAAAAATTTGATGCCGAGTTCGGACTCCAACCCTTTCACCTGATGGCTCACGGCACCCTGGGTGACACAAAGCTCCTGTGCGGCGCGCGTGAAGCTCACGTGTCGGGCGGCGGCCTCGAAGGCCCTTAGTGCGCTGAGTTGTGGGAGGCGTCGCGGCATCGATCCCTAGTTCATGAGAAAAACTCAAGCAGGGTAGAGAAGCCGCCGATCGTGCACAAGTGTAGGCACAGCCCGAAAATGCGCCTTTTTCGTTAGACTGTCGTTGTCTGTCAGCGAGGGGCGGTGATCCTCCTGCCGAAGGTATGAGAAATTTTCAGTCTAGCCTGAGAAATCATGCGTTGCACTGCCGCCGGCGAAATTGGATGGTTCGCACCAATCGGGCTCTCATGCAGCCGCCCGGTTTCCCAAGACGCTTTCGTCCAAGCGCTGCTCCAGTCCCTCCTGGGACAGGAGTTGCCTATGAACAACGGAAGCGGCTCAGTCATCCACGCAGTAACGGCGGCACACCCGCTGAAGCCAAACGCCTCGCGGACACGTCTTCTGCTCGAAGGCGCCGTCGTTTCAACGCTGCTGCGGCTTGCGGCGCCCAACGTCATCGTAAATATCGTGCTTATCGCCGTGACGGCGACAGTCGATGCCCATTTTGTCGGTCAACTTGGGCCAGGCGCTCTGGCTGGCATCTCGCTCGTCTTTCCTTTGATCATGCTGATGCAGCAGATGGCCAACTCAAGCATGGGCGGAGCTGTCGCATCGGCCATCGCGCGGGCCATCGGCGCCGGCCGCCATGCAGATGCCTCCGCACTGGTCATTCATGGCGTCGTCATCGCTGTCGGAATGGCCTTTATCTTCACTTCGGTTTTGCTGATCGGCGGTCCAGCGATCTATACATTGATGGGCGGGACTGAGGACACGATCGCCGCTGCTCTGGAATACTCAAACGCGATCTTTGCCGGCGCGCTCGCCTATTGGCTGCTCAGCACCTTAACGAGCGTGGTTCGTGGCGCAGGCCAGGCAACTGTGTTGGCAGTGGTCTACATTGCAGCTGAAGTCCTACACATAGTGCTGGTGCCAGTACTAATGTTCGGAATTGGGCCATTGCCGCCGTTAGGTATTCCGGGTGCTGGCATCGCCACAGTCGCATCGTTTACCGTGTCGAGCGCGCTACTCTCCTGGTATGTCGTTTCTGGGCGGACTGCCATCAGATTGTCGCTCCGCGGTGTGCGGTTCGAGCGGCGCCTTTTTGTCGAGATCCTGCGCGTCGGCGCTCCGATGTCGTTGCAACCTATTCTCAACAATCTCGCGCTCGCCACACTCACGAGCTTCGTGGGCAGCTTGGGCGCAGCCCAACTCGCGGGATTCGGTGCAGCCGTACGCCTTGAGTACCTGTTGTATCCGTTGGCGTTCGGTCTTGGCGCTGGCGTGATAGCGATGGTCGGAACTAATATCGGGGCTGGTAACTTCGCACGTGCAGAGTGTGTCGCATGGACGGCTGCAGCCGTAGCAGCAGCCGTTACCGGATGTATCGGGTTGTTCGGCGCGACGTCACCGGACACATGGGTCAGCCTATTCAGCAATGTTCAAGAGATTCATGTCCTCGCGGCGGGCTATCTCGTCATTAGCTGCGTCGCCTATCCCTTCCTCGGCTTAGGACTCACGTTGGCGTCGGCATTTCAGGCGGCGGGTCGGCCTATGTGGCCGCTCTTCGCCATTACAAGTCGCGCGCTAGTCGTCGCTGTCGGCGGTTGGATTGCCGTCCATATGACTGGAGCTGGCTTGAGCGGTCTCGCCGTGGTCGCTGCCTCAGGCTTGATTGCCTACGGTGTCATTCTGGCGATCGCTTTCCGTGCTGGCGTCTGGAAAACCCCGCAGGTGCAGGCAAGCGCGCCTGCGAGAAAGCTCAGCTAAGTTGTCGCTTCACTGCTTTTCAAAGCGAGAACGACCATTATCCAGCATTGAAACTCCAGGGTTTCAAAAATCGGTAAGCTGGCCTGCAGTCAGTTGTGGCACGCTTAGGCCGCATGAGAATGCGCGGGCAATCCGTCGTGGCTATGCATTTCGATGCGATGGTGCCGCTCGCCCGACTTATCCTCAGGATCAACATGGATAACGACAAGCGACAGATATTCGAGATGATGTAGCAGTTGGTGACGGACTTCTTCGGCGATAGCATGGGCGTCGCGGAGAATCATCTGCGAACTCAGTGTCACATTAACCTCCGCATGTAGGCGGTGACCCAGCCAACGTGCTCGTATCTCGGTCACTTCTTTCACACCCGGCACATGCGCCACGGCTTGTCGAATATCATCAACAACATGCGGATCCACGCCATCCAGCATCCTTGTAAATATCTGTCTTCCGCTTTGAATCACGATCCCAAAAATCGCAATGGTAATGATCAATCCGACAATCGGGTCGGCCATCGGGTAACCGAACCACACAGCCAGCACCCCCACAAGTACTGCCAGACTGGTCCATCCGTCGATCCTTGCGTGGTGACCGTCGGCGATCAATGCGGCGCTGCCCATTCGGCGGCCCACTCGGATTCGGAAAATTGCGACGGCTTCGTTGCCAACAAAGCCGACCACCGAGGCCAAGGCAACCGACCAAAGATGTGAAATATCATGCGGATGAAAAAATCGATCGATGCTCTCGTAGCCGGCGACAATTGCACTAAAAAATATCGTGAAAACGATGGTCACGCCTGCAAGGTCTTCGACACGCCCGTAACCAAATGTAAATCGCTTGTTGGGCTGCTTACGCGCAAAAAGAAACGCAATGCCAAGAGGGATCGCTGTCGCGGCGTCTCCAAAATTATGAATAGTGTCCGCCAGCAAACCCACGCTGCCCGACACGAAAACGATCCCAGATTGCACGAGTGCCGTCGCCGTGAGCACAACGAACGACCATTTGAGCGCCCAAAGCCCTTCTGCGGTTGTGGCAATGGAGGGGTCGACAACGCCATGGCTGTGACCATGGTGGGAGTATTCTCCAAGAGTCGAATGCTCATGGTCGTGGCCCTCGCGACGATGACCATGGTCATTGGTGTGGGGATCATGTTGATGCGTCATGATACATTCCTTTACACATCACAACGGTTACTGATCAGGTACTCGCTGCGCTGTCGCTCCGTTATACAGCGGGCGGTGAAGTTCCAGCATTGGGCCCCACTTGGCATTAGTCGATTGAATATAAAACCTTGGTAAAAAAGCGGAGAGGTTCCTTCGCGAAGCTTGCGCCCGAATGTGTGCAAGCTTAGCCTCCAGTCATTCCGGGGATACGCAGACTCCCCGCTAGACGGCCGCACCGTCCAAGCTCTGCGCAACACTCGAACTTTTCGAGGCGATTGGGCATGCACGGAAGCAGGCCGGATTTGTTTCAACTCAGACAGTTGATCTTGGCTGCCGTGGTTATCACAGGGCTTACTGCAATTATCGCAGGGGTAACTTTGTGTTCGTTAGACGGCTTCTCGCAATCCGCCGCAACAATAATCAGCATTGCAAGGATGGACATTGGTTCAGCGCCTACTGATTTTCAATTTGCGCGAACAGGTCAGGGGGGCGTGGGTCAATGGAAAGTCGTAACTGAAGAGAGCTCTTTTAGCGGTCTCGTGATTGAACAAGCGAGCGCCGACCGAACGGCCTACCGTTTTCCTCTTGCTATTTTCATTCCGATCGTCGCCAAGAATGTCAAGGTTTCCGTAAGCTTCAAGCCAGTTGCCGGGCGGGTCGACCAGGCAGGCGGAATTGCCGTCCGCCTTGCCGATCCTGACAACTACCACGTTGTTCGCGCCAATGCGCTTGAGGACAACGTTCGCTTCTACCGCGTGGTTAAGGGCCGTTGGGAGCAAATTGACGGTGTTAACACCATGGTTGCCAGCGACGCGCGGCATACGCTTGGACTCAAAGCGCAAGACGATTGTTTCAGGATCGGATTTGACGGCAAAACTTTATTCACGAGTCGGACAAGGCGTTCGCAGAGGCCGGAAAAATCGCCCTTTGGACCAAGGCTGATAGCGTGACGCGCTTCGACTAGATCACAATTGATGTGCTGCCATAGGGAGTGTTGCCCATGACGTTCAACATGAAACCGCTTTCCTGTGACCCCGCCCGCATCAAGGGAATGTCTGAACGGCTGATCATTAGTCACTTCGAGAATAACTATGGTGGCGCAGTGAAACGTCTCAACGTGATCGAGGAGAAGCTTGCCGAACTCGACTACGCGAATGCCCCTGGTTACCTCATTAACGGTCTCAAGCGCGAGCAGCTCATTGCGATGAACTCAATGATCCTGCATGAATTGTTTTTCGATGGACTTGGTGAGCAAAGCGAACCCGGGCCGGTTTTGCGTGACGCGCTTGCTCGCGACTTTGGCTCGTATGAGCGCTGGCATTCTGAATTCGTTGCCATGGGCAAAGCGCTCGCAGGCGGTTCTGGTTGGGTCTTACTGTCCTGGTCACCACGTGATCGGAAGCTCGTCAATCAATGGGCATCGGACCACTGCCATACGCTCGCAGGTGGCACGCCGATTCTTGCGCTCGACATGTACGAGCACTCCTATCACATCGACTTCGGTGCAAAAGCAGCGACTTATGTTGACACCTTCATGGCTGCCATCCGCTGGAAAAATACCGATCAGCTGTTCAGCGAAGTTTCTCAGGGGCGTGGAGTGCAATCGGGCCACCAGTCCCGATAGGAGGTTTGTTATGCGTGCACTACTTTCAGTCTTGTTCGTCTCCGCCATCGTCTCGGGATCTGCGATGGGTCAGGAAATCGATTGGCAGAAGGTTGACGCGGCTTTTGGGAGAAAGCCCGTCATATCTGGCGATGTCCATCGTTACGGCTTTCCCCGCAACGACCTTTCGGTAACGCTCGACGGCGTCGCCATCAAGCCGGCGTTCGCCCTTGGCGGCTGGGTGGCGTTTAAACCAGCGCACGATCGCGCGATGGTAATGGGTGACCTCGTTCTCCTTGAATCCGAGATCAATCCTGTAATGGCGAAACTGATCGAGGGCGGTGTTGAGATTACGGCGGTCCATAACCACCTGCTCCGTGCAAATCCAGCAACCTTCTACATGCATGTTGGGGGGCATGGTGATCCGGCCAAAATAGCAGGCGTCATCCGTGAGGCATTGTCTGCTAGCAAAACACCTCTAGCAACGCCGGCAACAACCACTCCCGCGCCGGCAATCGACTTCGATACCGAGCGGCTCGATGGAATCATGAGGGTCAAAGGCCAATCCAACGGCGGCGTTTATCAGTTCGGCGTGCCACGGCGCGATCCGGTCAGCGAAAACGGAAGGTCGATTGCCCCTGCTGGACCATTGGGCCTGGCTACGGCGATCAATTTCCAGCCGACGGGGAATGGGAAAACCGCCATTACAGGTGACTTTGTCCTCACAGGCGATGAGGTGAATCCGGTTATTCGAGCGCTGCGGTCAAATGGCATCGAGGTGACAGCTGTTCACAGCCACATGTTGGACGAACAGCCACGCCTGTTCTTCCTACATTTTTGGGCGAATGATGACGCCGAAAAACTCGCTCGCGGATTGCGCGTTGCACTTGACAAAACGGCGAGCATAACGAGCCAGAGCACTGACACCAATAGTAGGAAGTAAAGTGGATCGGCTCCAAACGAAGGAGATCTTGATGAAAATCATCGCTATCGTTTCGCTTGCCCTGTTAGCCTATGTGAGTGGCAAGCTCCCGGTGCAAGCAGCGGACAGTTGCAAGGACTGCCGCAATTACCAGCGAGAGTGTTTAAAGGCGCATTCGCAAGCCGCATGCAAGAGCGAATACGACATCTGCATGAAACATTGTAAGGAAAAATAGCGAATAACCATTGCGCAATTTGGTGATCCTGAGCGAGGCTAACGATGGACATCCAGCGCTTTCTGATTGGGCTGGGGCTGATAATCCTGCTCGCCGGGATCATGTGGCCGATCTTGTCACGAGCCGGACTTGGCAGACTACCAGGTGATATCGTGTTCCAGCGCGGCGAAACTAAGTTCTATATTCCCCTGATCACCTGCGTCATCATCAGCATAGTGCTAAGCGTGTTGTTCTGGCTATTCAATCGATAACGAACAGACGGCGAGCAAAGCATCCTTTTCACCTCTCTAGTCAGAAGGTTCCGCGAAAGCGATATTGCGGGATGGCGAACCGGCGGGGAGCTTAGTCTTGGCCGACACTAAATATGTAGTCTCGGCAGAGGCGTTTAGTAATACGCCGCTCCACCACACTGTGTCTGACAGGTGTTGTGACGCAACACATTGTAGAAGGTGGCAGTGACACAGTAGCCGTACCAGCTGCCTGAAATAAGCCTGATCGGTTCTCCGGGGACCCAGCTGCGGCAAGTAGGCGTCATCCCGATGAAGCGAAAGCCGTTGGTAATGAATACGCCGCTATAAGGCGGCTGAACAACCTCAACAACGTGATGCTGCGTCGACAAATAGTGGTGGTGATGATGCCGTGGGCTGACCATCTCGTCCGCAAAAGTCGGCCGACAGAATATTAAAGCCAACCCGATCACCGACGTTATTCGCGCAGTAGCAATCCGACCCCGCAGACGCAAGTTCGCGGATGTCATGACGTTCTCCTGCAAACTCACCGTAAATCGTGACCGTCTGCTTATTCGAGCAACTGAGCCTTGATTTGGATCAAAAAGGTTCGGCCAGTTGGTTCAATACCGGCAACAAGGTAACGCGCCGCTTTTGACCTTTGCGCGGGAATTGGGGTGTCTGAGGCAGATCAAATCGATGTCCGCTTTGGGTTATTAGCGGACATGGCGTCACTTAATTTCGATGTCCATTTTACCCCCCAAGGCGGACATTTATTATTGCGAGTAACATGTCCGTTAATGGCTAATAGGGGACATGGGATCGAGTTGGCATGGTAGCCGAGGACGGCAGCATTGATGCATTGAACGCGTGGCTCGCCAAGGCGGGCCTGCGTGGCGAGCGGGAAACCGCGCTTGTGAGCGGGTTCTGTGAACGCGCCGTCGCCGTCGGCCTGCCGATCAGCCGCGCCCAGGTGTTCATCGATACGCTTCACCCGGTGTACGAAGGCCGCCTAGTTCGTTGGGGGCACGACCCCTCGCAGCCAGTCGTTCTTGAGTACGGCCGCACCGGCATGCCGGAAGGGACCGCGGATCTGCATCTCTCGTCCAGCGTCGAGCAAACCGACGTGGTCACGCGTTGGCGCGCCAGTCCGTTCTTCCACATGTTGCAAACCGGAGAGAGCTTGCTGCATCGCCGCGTCACCGTGGAGAGCGAAGCCGAGTTTCCTGTCCTACGGGACTACCGGGCGGCGGGAATGACCGACTACGTCGCCATCATCGACCGCTTCGCGCCCGAAGGCATTATTGGTGAAATGGATTGCGTTTACTCCTCGTGGGTGACCGCGCATGCCGACGGCTTCGCCGACACCCATATTGCGGTGCTCACGCGGCTTGTCCCTACACTTGCGCTGGCGGTCAAAGCGGCTGCGCTGGCGCGCATGACCGGGACGTTGATGGAAACCTATCTAGGCCGCGACGCCGGGCGGCGCGTGCTCAGCGGCCGCATCATGCGGGGCGTAACCGATCGCATCGACGCGGTCATCTGGTTCAGCGACCTGCGCGGTTTCACTCGCATCACCGATTCCACGCCCGAGCAGATCATTCCGCTGCTGAATGATTACGCCGACGTAATCGTCTCGGCGATCCATGGGCAGGGCGGCGACGTGCTCAAGCTGATAGGTGACGGCATCCTCTCAATCTTCACCGCTGCTGATCGTGCGCACGCCTGCGCGGCCGCGCTCGCCGCCGCAATGTCCGCGCGCAACGAGGTAACGGCGCTAAACGCACGGCGCGCCCGCGACGAGCTGCCTATCACCGACATGTATCTCGGCCTGCACGTCGGCGAGGTGTTCTATGGCAATATCGGTAGCACCGAACGACTGGATTTCACCGTAGTCGGGCCGGCAGTTAACGAAACGAGTCGGATCGCCGCTATGTGTCGCTCGGTCGAGCAACCGATGTTGGTTTCTGAGGCCTTCGCCGATGTCGATGGCATGCGCGGCCGTCTCGTATCGGTCGGCCGCTACGCGTTGCGCGGGGTTGCACAGCCGCAAGAGCTTTTCACGCTGGATTCCGCTCAAGCCAGTTAGCGGGTTGGAAAAAACTCTCCGCGCGGTCACTGGGCCAACAAATCGCAGTTTCGTGCGCGGCAAATTCATTGCTTGCTCCGGGTAGAGGGCGACAAGTTCTTGCCGCGAGTAAGCCGACGAAACGACGTTACCTCACTTTCGGTAACTCCCACGCCCCGATGCTAAGATCGCGAAACAGTGATGGCGCGCTCAATCTCAGCTGTAGGTGAACATTTGGATGCACAAACGTTCAATTGCGAAGGGACCTATCGGGGCGGCCGTGTAGTCGGCTTCCACTCGCGTGCGAGTTTCTGCGCCTCAGCAATCTGAGCCGGGGTCATGCGCCGTGCGATAAGATCTCGAAAAGCTGCTGCACCGTCTCTGCCTTGCGCCGCTGACAAATTTAGCCACATGTATGCGCTGATATGGTCCTGCGGGACACCAAGGCCATTGTCGTAAAAGACGCCCAATTTGTACTGGGCGCTAGCGTCGCCTTGCTCGGCTAGGGGACGAATAAGCCGCACGGCGGTTGCATAGTCGCGTTTCTTAATAGCAACATCAGCGTCCTCTAGTGGCCCCGCGGTCGCGGACGCAGCAAAGCTCAGTACCAAAATGATGACGGCGAGGGAGCGCTTGAGAGTGAGGTTCATGGTCCGCAACTTTAGCTTTATCTGCAGCGAGCCCTAATAATGCTTGCTCTCCGGCGCGATGACTAGATAACCGAGCGCGGATCTCTATAGCGACCTTGGCCATTGGCCGCATGTGCGGTAGTCAAAAATCCTGCCGCTCCTCACGTCCCTGAATATCAGCTAGGAGCTTGCAATGTCCGCTTTGGGTCAGAGGCAGAAATAGGCGCGTGTCTGCATGGTCTGTTGCCTCCAAAAGCGGACACCGCAGCGAAAACATTAAGGTGGAAATGTTGCTTCAGCGCTTCCTTTGCCGAGAACCTTGTCCGCGGCGTCGAGTGCTTCCACTGTCCAACGATAGTTGTGGCGCTCACCGCGAGGCGGGCATGGACCGATATAATCGACGGCGCCCCGGCTCACCGCATTACCGATATATGAGATCGTTGAGCCGCTATGGCGAAACGTCGGCACGTTGAGGTCGGTCATGTTGAAGCGCAGCCGCTTGGTGCCCGAAGGTACGTCGCCGAGCTCGAAAGCCGGCGGTGTCGCCACCTGCCGACGTAGGGCTCATAGGCATCACCCCTGGCCCAAACATCCTTGCGTTCAGTGGCCATGACGTTTTCTCGACAGCGATTTTCCACAGCATACCGAAACATTACTTTGTCGAGTACGGGCTAGTGGCGCGATGTTCGCTTTGGGCAAAAGCAGGCGGCATTTCCGACTGATGTCCGCTTTACCCCCAAAGTGGACATTCAGGAGCACGGCTGGAATGTCCGCTAAGGGCCAAAAGCGGACATAATCCGCTGTCGAGCCTGCATTTACTTCACCTTTTCCCAAACCAACATGTTCACGCTCATTTTCCCGTCGGTGTGAAACGGAAATGGAGGCGTCGTCAACGTCAGACGGTCGCCCTCTCTTGTAACTGTCCTCACTTGCTTAGTGCCTGCCCAGACTTCATTCCACGCAATGTCGATATTGTGTTCAACGGTTGTCCCATCGAACTTGTATGTTCCGCCATAAGCAGTCATCGTCCTAAGAAGATCGACTCGTTGCTGATCCGTGATCTTGTCTATGGCTTCCGGTTTGGGTCGCGGGTGTCGCACTATCAACACAAGCATGCGACCATCTTTTCCATAGGTAATGTAACCGACTGGATTCGGGACGGGTACCGTCTCGCCCGTCTCCACAATCTTTCGTTGTTCGACAATCAATTTGTATGTGCCGGATATTTCGTCGTTGACCTGCGATCGCTCTAAGATTGGCGTTAGCCCGGCCTTCAAGATCACCGGCGCCGCCTCGGTCGATGAGAGGAAGCGGATCAACGCACTGGCCGCCTCCGGTTGCCGGACAGTGCTGGTAAGCGCACCCGCGAAAAAGGTTGTTGGTTGAACCTCGGCCGGAATCGTGCCGACGTAGGTAATTCCAGGGACATGTATCAGCTCGCTGACCTGTTGGAAGCCGATCTCCGCCTCACCGCGCGCGACGACCGCAGCCACCGGCTCGCCGGACGGAGGCCCTCGCACTTTTCGGCTCTTGCCCGCGACCTGGTCGGCGAGGCCGAGCTTGGGAAACAGCGTGGTCGATAGATAGGTGCCACTACCACTGTCCGAATACGCGACAGATTTTGCCGCTAGTAGCGTACTTCGAAGTGCCTCGACGCTACTGATATCCGGCTTTGCAGCCCCCTCGCGCACCACCATGCCGATCAGCGAGCGTGCGAGCTGGATCCTGCTGTCGGCGCGCACTAATCCACGGCTGCCTAGCTCGTCGGCGGCCCCTCCATCCAGGATCACGACATCTGCGTTCTCGCCTCGTGCGAGTCGGGTAGGAATCGCCTCCGGAGAGTCGCCCATCGATGGGCCGCGCGTCGTAATCAGGCGATGGCCGCTCGCACGCTCAAAAGCCGGGCCCAGCTCAGAATAGACACCGTAAAACCCAGCCGAAATCATCACGTGCACGTCGGCCGCAGATGCTGTTCCCACCATCAGCAGGGCGGCCACACCAAGCGTGAGCCATCGAACAGGTGACCTTGGCTTCATAAGGCTGCCTCCTACTGGGGTTCTGGAAAAGGGCATCGTACCGGGTCGAACTGGCACGCTGGAAGGGGTCGGGCGCGACAGTGAGGCGATGTCCGTTTTCACAGGGATTCGACTGATGCTAATGATGTCCGCTTTCGGGGGGTAAAGCGTGCCACAAGCGGACATCGCCACTCTATTCAATCACTTCGTCAGAGCGAGCGTGAAGCATCGGTGGAATGTTGATCCCTAGCGTCTTGGCGGTCTTTAAATTGATCACTAGCTCAAATTTTGTCGGCTGCACAACTGGTAGCTCCGCAGGCTTTGCCCACTTGAGAATGCGGCCGACATAAATGCCCGCCTGACGATAGGCGTTTGCGATGTTCGTCCCATAGCTGATCAGTCCACCGGAATCAGCAAACTCGCGAAACGGATAGATTGTGGGAATCCTAAAACGTGCGGCAAATGCAACGATATCATTGCGTCGGACTACAAAGAAAGGATCAGAGCCAATTAGCAGACCGTCAGGGTGTTGTGCAGAGATGGCGTTAAATGCGGCATCGAGTTCAACAGGCGTGCTCGCATTGTACATCTTAAGTTCAAGGCCATTGGCTCGTGCCGCCGTCTGCGCGTCCCTTATTTCGGGGACTGCGTCTGGACTAAGCGGATTGGCTAACATGGCGATAGCGGTAGCCTTGGGAACAAGCTCGCGCAGCCCTTCGATCCGCTTTTGGTCGAGTGGCCCCGTCATTAGCGTCATACCGGTGGCGTTGCCACTTGGCTGGCTGAGGCTCTCGACCAGCCCGGCAGCTATCGGATCGAAGCCCACAACAAATACAATTGGGATCGTTGTAGTCGCCGCCTTGGCTGTCAACGCAGCGGGAGGAGCTTGAGCGACTATGATGTCGACTGGGCGGCGCACTAGCTCGGCGGCCATTGCAGGAAGTCGTTCGTATTGTCCATCGGCCCAGCGATACTCGAATACCACATTTTGGGCCTCCACGAAGCCCATCTCATTCAAGCCACGGTTAAATTTAGCCGTCTGTTCTAAAATCGAATCTTTCGACAAAGCGCTGAGATAGCCGATTACAGGAGCCGTCGGCTGCTGCGCGCGGGCGGCGGCAAGTGGCCAAGTGGCCGCCGAGCCAGCAAATACTTTGATGAAATCTCGCCGGCGCACGCAACCAGCCCCCAAAGCTCAGGACGACTCTGGCTCAAAGACTAACAGATTGGGGCGCGCCGGTAAGAGGTGTTGGCCGGGATCATGTCCGCTTTGGGTCATTGCAGACATAGCGGCACGTCGAACTTCATACTTCCGGCCTAGCGCCGCCGCTTCGAGGCAGTCTTTCTACAATCTCTGATGAGCGCGCGCGCCGATTCACGGTATTCAGTTTCTCGGTATTCAGTCGCGTCAATGCTCGCCGTGGATTTCTTGTAAATCCATCGGTCTTCTTCGCGCCGGCGCAAAACCGTTCCCCACAACAGGCGGCCTGTAATTGATCGCTTTGGAATGATGATCGTCCACAGATGCCAAACCTCCTCATAGGGAGGTCTTTGCCTTGGGGCGAACATCCGAAGAACGTCGTGCTTGCTTTCGATAATGCGAAGCATTGAGGGTCACCTGTTCGGCCCGCACGATAAGCGCC
>DATFXJ010000101.1:0-4669 GCA_035315965.1 Pseudolabrys sp. | reverse complement strand
AGCGGCAGCGCGCCATGCAACTGGCGCGCCAGGCCGACAATCTGAAGGACCTGATCAGCACGCTGGAACGGAACCTGGACACGGCCACCCGCAATGCCCGGGTCGCCGCCCGCAGCGGCGACGAAAAAAAGTCTTTGGATAGCCGGCCCAGCCCTGAGGCCCGCAAGGACCCCGGCCGGCTCGCCCCCGCCGTTGCTTTCAGCACGGCCAAGAAACAATTGCCGTTGCCGGTTAACGGGGTCCGAATCAGGGAATTTGGGGCTTCAGACGGGTTTGGCGGGACCGAACGGGGCCTGACCATTGCGGCCCGGAACGGAAGTCAAGTCACGTCCCCGTGCGATGGCTGGGTCGTCTATGCCGGGCATTTCCGCAATTATGGCCAACTCTTGATCCTCAATGCCGGCGACGGGTATCATGTGCTACTGGCCGGGATGGAACGGATATCCGTCGATCTGGGGCAATTCGTCGTAACGGGGGAACCCGTTGCAGTGATGGGCAGCCGTGCGCAGGCTACGGCAACCGTCGCGGCCGGTTCGGGGCAGCCGGTGCTTTACGTTGAATTCCGTAAGGACGGGACCCCCGTCGATCCGGGCCCATGGTGGGCAGCAAGCGAAGTCGAAAAGGTTCGCGGATGATGCGCAAAACTTCTCTGATCCTCCTCGGAGCGGCAGCAGGTGCGGCCCTGACGCTCATCACGACTCAGCCGCGGATCGTGTTCGATGGTTCGAGCGCGAAGGCAGCAGCCGCCGACACCTATCGGCAGCTCAGTCTGTTCGGCGACGTGTTCGAGCGGGTGCGCTCCGACTACGTCGAGAAGCCGGACGAGAGCAAGCTGGTCGAATCGGCCATCAACGGCATGCTGGCCGGGCTCGATCCGCACTCGAGCTACATGGACGCCAAGAGCTTCCGCGACATGCAGGTGCAGACCCGGGGTGAATTCGGCGGCCTCGGCATTGAGGTCACGATGGAAGATGGCCTCATCAAGGTGGTGGCGCCGATCGATGATACGCCAGCCGCCAAGGCCGGCATCATGGCCAACGACGTCATAACCAAGCTGGACGACGAGCAGGTGCAGGGGCTGACCCTCAACCAGGCCGTTGAAAAGATGCGCGGGCCGGTAAACACCAAAATCAAGCTCACCATTACGCGCAAGGGCCAGGACAAGCCTATCGAGGTTTCGATCACGCGTGACATCATCCGCGTGCGCTCAGTTCGCTCGCAGTCCGAAGGCGACGACGTCGGATATATCCGGCTCACGCAGTTCAATGAGCAAACCACCGAAGGGTTGAAAAAAGCAATTTCCGACATCACGGCGAAAATCTCCGAAGACAAGCTCAAGGGCTATATTCTGGACCTTCGCAACAATCCAGGCGGCCTGCTCGATCAGGCGATTTCTGTAGCGGACGCATTCTTGCAAAAAGGTGAGATTGTATCCACTCGCGGCCGCAATGCGGAGGAAACGCAGCGCTTCAATGCGCGCCCCGGCGACGTCACAAAGAACAAGCCGGTGATCGTGCTGATCAACGGGGGTTCAGCTTCTGCATCTGAAATCGTTGCTGGCGCCCTGCAGGATCACAGGCGAGCAACCGTCATCGGTACCCGCTCGTTCGGCAAGGGATCGGTGCAGACCATCATTCCACTCGGCTCGGGCAATGGTGCATTGCGTCTAACCACTGCACGTTACTTTACGCCGTCCGGCCGTTCGATCCAGGCGAAGGGTATCTCGCCCGATATCGAAGTTCTTCAGGACGTTCCGGACGAGCTCAAGACGAAGACCGATACGAAGGGCGAGGCATCGCTGCGAGGTCACCTGAAAGGCGATGAGGGAAAAGAGCAAACCGGATCGCAGTCCTATATTCCGCCGGACGCAAAAAACGACAAAGCTCTGAACATGGCGCTCGACCTTCTGCGCGGCACCCAGGTCAACTCGGCATTCCCGCCGAGCTCCAAATCATCGGTGCCGAACTGATCGTGATCCTGATTTCTTAAGGTTGCGGGGCGACTTGCAAAGCCGCCCCGAGCGTTTGCCCGTCTTGAAATTGAAGACGCGAGACAGTGCCCTGCGCTGTCGGGTTTGCCACAGCGCAGCCAACCACTATTACACGGATCGCCGACTAGGCAAAGAAAGTAGGAGCGCGCGGTATATTCCTTGTGCCGATTACATGGTGTTCATGGCATAGTCGTCGTAACGTCATGTCAGGTCGCGAAGATTTCGCGCGTCCAGATGACAGAGCATCAATGCCTACCCATAAATCGCTGCCCTATAGGCCTTGCGCCGGCATGATGGTGCTCAATCGTGCCGGACTTGTATTCATTGGACGGCGAACAGATGGACCCGAACATGTCGATGCCACACATGCGTGGCAAATGCCGCAGGGCGGTATCGACGAGGATGAAGATCCCTACAAGGCGGCGCTGCGGGAGTTGTATGAGGAAACCAACATCCGCTCGGTGCAGAAACTTGCCGAGATCGCCCAGTGGCTCACCTACGATCTGCCGAGCAGAGTCGCGAAGAAGGCTTGGGGCGGCAAATATCGTGGGCAGAAGCAGAAATGGTACGCGCTGCGTTTTACTGGAAATGAAAACGAAATCGATATCGCTCATCCCGCCGGAGGCCACAAACCAGAATTCGTCGAGTGGCGTTGGGTTGCTATGCGAGAATTGCCGGACTTGGTAATCCCCTTTAAGCGCCAGACTTACGAGCGTGTCGTGACGGAATTCAAGCAGTTCGCGCGCTAGCGCTAATGCATCGCCGTACCAGTGAGGTGGCGATCGACTGCCTTGAAATGGTCAAGTCGCATCATCAGCTTGTCCAACTCCGAGCCGGACTCCGTCTTGGCAATACGGCTTTCAAGTTCGTCGATGCGAGCGGCGATCATCTCGCGATCGATGTCTTCCACTGCCTCGGCGACATCGGCGAGCACCGTGAGACCATCCTTTGAAACTTCCGCAAAACCGCCGAACACAACGATCTTCTGCTCGCCGCCAGCCGCATGGACGGTCAAAATGCCAGGACGCAAGGTCGTGACCATCGGTGCATGCTCGGCCAGTACACCGAAATCACCTTCAACGCCGGGCACATCGACCTGCGCTACATCACCCGAGAACAACAGCTTTTCAGGTGAAACCAGTTCGAAGTGAAAATTGGCCATTGCTGCTCAACCCCTACGGTTGCCGAGAGCGAATCCCACGCCTGAGTCATGTAACCGGCCAGACCGCCGATCACCAGCCCGATCAACAAAAAAGCAGCAAGTTGGATCGCCCCAGCATCCTTTTTACGCCGCTTCGGCCGCGAGTTTCTTGCCCTTCTCGACTGCTTCTTCGATAGTGCCTACCATGTAGAAGGCAGCTTCTGGCAAGTTGTCATACGTGCCCTCGCAGAGTCCCTTGAAGCCCTTGATGGTGTCCAGCAGATCCACCAGCTTGCCAGGCGAGCCGGTGAACACCTCGGCCACGTGGAACGGTTGGGACAGAAAGCGCTCGATCTTTCGCGCGCGAGCGACTGTCAGTTTGTCCTCTTCCGACAACTCGTCCATGCCGAGAATGGCAATGATGTCCTGCAGCGCCTTGTAACGCTGGAGAATCTGCTGGACCTGCCTGGCCACCGCGTAGTGGTCCTCGCCGACAACCAATGGCGAAAGCATGCGCGAGGTCGAGTCGAGCGGATCCACCGCCGGATAGATGCCCTTGGCAGCGATATCACGCGAAAGCACGGTCGTTGCGTCAAGATGCGCGAACGACGTCGCCGGCGCCGGATCAGTGAGATCGTCGGCCGGCACGTAGATGGCCTGCACGGACGTAACTGAGCCTTTGGTCGTTGTCGTGATGCGCTCCTGCAGCGCGCCCATGTCGGTGGCAAGCGTCGGCTGATAACCGACCGCCGAAGGAATGCGGCCGAGAAGCGCCGACACTTCAGAGCCGGCCTGGGTAAAGCGGAAGATGTTGTCCACAAAGAACAGCACGTCCTGGCCCTGATCGCGGAAATATTCGGCGACCGTCAGGCCGCTCAGACCGACGCGCGCGCGGGCGCCTGGCGGCTCATTCATTTGACCGTAGACCAGCGCGCATTTCGAACCTTCGACCGAGCCTTTTCTGGGGTCCTTGTTCACGCCGGATTCGATCATTTCATGATAAAGGTCATTGCCCTCGCGCGTACGTTCGCCAACGCCCGCGAACACCGAATATCCGCCGTGCGCTTTTGCAACGTTGTTGATCAATTCCATGATCAGCACAGTCTTGCCGACGCCGGCTCCGCCGAACAAGCCAATCTTGCCGCCCTTGGCGTACGGCGCGAGGAGATCCACCACCTTGATGCCTGTGACAAGGATCTGCGCTTCCGTCGATTGCTCGACATATGAAGGCGCAGGTTGATGGATTGCCCGTTTGTCCTTGGTCTTGACTGGGCCTGCCTCGTCCACCGGCTCACCGACGACGTTGATAATTCGGCCAAGCGTTTCATTACCGACCGGTACCGCAATCGGCTGACCTGTGTCGGTAACTTCCTGGCCGCGCACCAGCCCTTCGGACGTGTCCATCGCGACCGTGCGCACTGTGGATTCACCAAGATGCTGGGCGACTTCCAGCACCAGACGCTTTCCGCCGTTTTTGGTCTCAAGCGCATTCAAGATCGCCGGCAGATGATCTTCGAACTGCACGTCGACCACGGCGC
>DATFXJ010000100.1:0-8284 GCA_035315965.1 Pseudolabrys sp. | reverse complement strand
CCATCGCCGCCACCATCTCGTCACCCGTGACGTGATCGGGCCAGTTCGGCACACTGTGCCAGGGTCGCTTCGGTGTGTTCGCCTCATAAGCGTGGACCTGGGAATCGATGATCGTCATCGGACAAGCACCTTAGTCGTAAGAGAGCTCGGTATCGCAACAGGTCGCACCAGACGTGTCCAGGACCCTTATTGGACTTCGATACCTCAGTGCCGGCGAGCGGACGTTGGCGCATTCCTGCCCGAAAAAAAGCTACACGGCGACGATTCGCGATGGCCAAATGGCACTTTTCAACCGCCTTGTGAAATACGAGGGCACCGCCAAAGTCATCGACGTTGGTCATGAGTCGTACGAGTCATTTTTTCGCATTGGATTTGTCGGCGCGGCGGCGTTCGTGAAGGGTGAGATCGGTATACCCCGCGAGCTGCATGTCGAGTTGCAGCTGGTTACGGCGAATTTAAGCCGATTCACAGTCATCAATTCAGTTTCGCTCCTAAACACAGTAGCAGGGAACAGAGACCGTCTTGATGCGTTTCTTTGGCCGGACTTGCTGCGCGAATTCGCGCTAACGGAAAAGGAGGCGCGCCATGTGGATCACGCTATTCACGATCGTTATCGGCATGGCGTTCTGCGTCGCTCTTGGGGCGATGGCCGTGGAATCCAACGAGGAAAATGTTCACCCGTAATTAGGGGCCTTCGTGTTTTGCCTTTGCGGACGCAAGGCCGCTATTTTTTTCGCTAACCTGGCGGGAACTTTGCAATAATACGGCGGCATGTCAGCACCCCTGTTGCTGTCCAGGCAATTTGCTCCCCTCTTCTGGTGCCAGTTTTTCGCGGCATTCAATGACAATTTCCTCAAGACCGCTCTGGTCTTCGTTATCCTGTTCCAATCAAGCGTCAGCGATTCTGAAGCTCTAATCACGTTCGCCAGCGCTGTGTTCATTGCTCCATATTTTTTCTTGTCCGCGCTCGGCGGGGAACTTGCAGATCGTTACGACAAGGCACAGGTAGCGCAGGGGCTCAAGCTCGCAGAAATCTTCGTTGCTGCGTTGGCGGCGTGGGGCTACGTGCGGAATTCACTGCCGCTGTTGTTCATCACTCTATCCGGATTCGGCGTTCTCGCTGCGCTATTTGGTCCGATAAAATACGGCATTCTCCCCGATCATTTACGGCGCGAGCAATTGCCCTCGGGCAATGCGCTGGTGGAAGGCGCGACGTTTGTGGCCATTCTTCTGGGTACGATTGCCGGGGGCGTAGCGGCGCGTCACGGCGGAGATGCGGGACTGTTCGCTGCCCTCATCATGACCTTCGCGATCGCATGCTGGATATCGGCATTACTGATCCCGCCGACCGGCGAGGGCGCGCCACAACTGAAAGTGACGATCAACATTGCGACCTCGACTTTAACGATGATCAGGCATTTGCGCGCCGAATCGAAGTTGTGGTGGGGCGCGTTGGTAACAAGTTGGTTCTGGCTAGTCGGCATTGTGGTGCTGTCGTTGCTGCCTCCGTTGATCAAGACGTTCATTGGAGGAAACGAGGAAACTGTCACCGCTTATCTTGCAGTGTTCACGATTGCGGTTGGTGTCGGTTCGGGGCTGGCGGCGGTAATCGCGCGCGGGCGCATCGTTCTTAAGACAACGCTCGTGGGGGCGGTATTGCTCGGGGTCTTCGCGCTCGATGTCGGCATTGCCACGCTCGGAGTGGTTCCTGTGACGTCCCCACAAGGTCCAACAGCGGTGTTTGCGTCGGCGTCTGGTGCACGCGTGGCAGCAGCCTTGTGCGGGCTTGCAGTCGCCGGCGGTTTATTCATCGTGCCTGCATTTGCAGCCATGCAGGTCTGGAGTGGCGCGGATCGTCGTGCGCGTACCATAGCCGCGGTCAACATCCTCAACGCGGCCTTCATGACAGCCGGAGCGATCGTCATGGCTGTCATGCAGAAGTTTGGTGCGACCGTTCCAGTCCTATTCTTGCTGATAGGCGTCACCACGCTTTGCGCGGCGCTGGCCATCTGGCGAACGATGCCAAAGGCCGACTAGGATCCCTTGCGCATCTTCAGCACGCGGTCGACCATCTTACCGGCGACGCCGAGATAGTTCGCCGGATCGACCAGTTTTTCCAGTTTCTTGCGGTCAGCGTGTTTGCTGATCTCCTCGTTTTCAGCGAGCAGGTCGACTAGGGGACGCCCAGTTTTTACGACTTCACGACATATATCGTAGACGAGGTCGTGCGCCTTGTGGCGCCCAAGATCCGGACCGAGCCCCATCATTACCGCTTCCGACATGATCAGTCCTTTGGTGATATCGAGATTCTCACGCATTTTCTTTTCATTGACCTGCAATCCTTGGACCAGAAAACGCGTCTGCGAGAGGGCCCCTGCTGAGAGCATGAAGATCTCAGGGAGCGCGATCCACTCGATTTCCCAAGGGCCGGTCGAGCGCTCGTGGTCTTCCACCTGAGCCTCCAGCAACGCGGCGACGAGTTGCCGCACCATTGCGGTCTGCGCAGTAATGTAAACGGAAGAAATAGGGTTACGTTTCTGCGGCATTGTCGAAGACGAACCGCGGCCAACATGAAATGGTTCGTAAACTTCTTCGATTTCAGTCTGCATCAGCAGCTTCACGTCGAAAGCGATCTTGGCGCAGCTACCCGTGACCAGGCCGAGGAAGCAGCCGACTTCCGCGATGCGATCACGGACCGTATGCCAGGAAATTTCCGGCTGTCCGAGCTTCAGTTGCTTCATCAGCTCGTCCTGCACTTTCAAGCCTTCCTTGCCTAGCGAGGACAGCGTGCCGGCCGCGCCGCCAAATTCGCCCACCAGGACCCGCGGCTTGATCTCTTTTAAACGCTGCTTGTGACGCTCGAAGGCAGCGAGCATGGTCGCCATTTTGTAGCCGAAAGTAATCGGCACTGCCTGCTGGAGATTGCTCCGCCCGGCCATGGGGGTGTTACGGTATTTGGTGGCAAGTGCTGCAATGCCGTCGCAAATGCCATCGATGTCCTTCTCGACGATGGCGAGCGCCTCTCTGATCTGCATGATAGTGGCAGTGTCGGTGATGTCCTGGGTTGTCGCGCCCCAATGCGACCACTCGCCCAGTCCGTTCTTGCATAGCTTCACAAGTTGCTGAACGACAGGTAGCACCGGATAGCCGATCTTCTCGGTCGCTTCCTTGAGCTCGGCCATATCGATCTTGTCAACCGCGCAATGACGGACGATTTCAGCAGCTGCTTCCTTGGGAATGATGCCCAGCTTAGCCTGCGCGCGAGCGAGCGCCGCCTCGAAGTCGAGATATTTCTGCACGCGGTTCTCGTCCGAGAACACATTCCGCATAGCTTCAGTAGTGAATATGTCGCGGAACACCGCTGAATCGAGAATTGTAGCGGGCATCCGGGCTCTCCTGTATCGGCCGCACGTTAGCGTTTCCTGCGTGCCGATCAACACGCGAAGGGTCGAGCGCAGCGGTTGCGCCACAGGCCATTTCGGTACCAAATGGTGCGAATTTATTTCTCAATGGGAGGCCCCGGGATGACTATGATGTCCAAGCCGGAGAAAAGCTTCCGGCTCGAGCCCGTACATCCGAAGCCGGAGGAGGCGCACACCATGCCCTATGCTCCGGCGGTGCGGATCGTGGGGGCCTGTGATCTGATGTTTCTGTCTGGTGCCACCCCGTCACCGCTCTATCACAAGCATCCGCACGTGGACGCAGAACACGTGCATCCGCACTCGATCGAGGAGCAGACCAAACGTGCTATGGAGGCGATCAAATCGATCCTCGACGAGGTTGGGGCCGGGTGGCGCGACGTGATAAAGGTCACAAAGTATCTGACCGATTTCCGCGACGCTGACGCTATGCACGCGACCATGGGCAAGTATTTCGGCGACTGGCGACCGGCAAGTACGACTGTGTGTATCAATCAGCTGTCGTCGCCTGGCGCGCGCGTCGAGCTCGACATGATCGTGGCGCTGTCCAAGAAGACCTCGTGACGCTGCCCTCCCATCTCGCGCGCATCATCGAGGCCGAATACCCGCGCTTCTCCAAAACAGAAATGACGCGTCGGCGGGCGGCTGTAAAAAAGCTTTTGGAGCAGGCCGAATGCGACCATCTTTTATTTTGCGGCGCCAACCGTTTCGGTTCCGTTGTACAGTGGTTGACGCAATGGCCGGTGACTGCTGAGGCGGTCGGTATTTTCACGCCTGGCGAGCGTGACGCGTTGTTCGTGCAATATGTCAATCACGCGCCGCAAGCGCGGATGCTCGCCGACAAAGCGGATGTAGCCTGGGGTGGCGAATCGTCGATCACCGCAGCGATCGGAGTCCTGGAACGGCGCGGCGCGCGGTCAAACCGTGTTGCGACAATCGGGCCCATCACCGCCGAACAGCACGCCGCACTATCGGCGAAATGTGGAAAACCGAAGAATCTCAACCGCGACTACATCTGGTTACGCCAGGTGAAGTCCGCTGATGAACTCGACTGGCTGCGCATCGGCGCGCATTTCAGCGATCTCGGCATGGCAGCGCTACGTGATGGATTGAAGCCCGGCCTGAACGAGCGCGAGCTTGGCGATCTGGTCGAACGCGTTTACGTATCGCAGGGTGCAACCAACGCCATTCACTATATCGGCGTTACGGCGATGAACTCGCCCGATCTGGGCGTGCCGCGGCAGTTTCCCCGCGTGCGCCGCGTTCAGGTAGGTGATGTGGTGGTAGCTGAAATCAGCGCAGCGTTCTGGGAATATCCGGGGCAGGTGCTGCGCAGTTTCACGCTCGGAGAGCCGAGCAAGCTTTATTGTGAGTTGCACGCTGCAGCGGATACAGCGTTCGATGCAATCGCGGCAGTGCTCAAGACCGGCGCCACACCTGCACAGGTGATTGAGGCGTCTGGTGTGATTGAAGAGGCTGGCTTCACTATCATTGACGATCTGCTGCATGGCTATGGTGGTGGCTATCTGCCGCCCATTCTTGGTTGCAAGAGCCGCCCGGCAGGCCCCGTGCCGCAGGAGCCATTCCGCGCAGGGCAGACCGTGGTAATTCAGCCGAACGTTGTCACGCGTGATGGCAAGGCCGGCGTGCAGACCGGCGAAATGGTGTTGATTACGGATAAAGGTATCGAGCGGTTGCACGCGGTGCCACGCGGATTTGTGGCGGTTTGAAGTCGAAACGCCAGATACGTCACTCACCCCCGCGAAAGCGGGGGGCTCGGTTGCTCGAAAGCGGATGATGAGATTCCCCCAACTGCTCCTTCATCCAGTCTGCGCTCTGCGATCGCCACCGATAGGCGCGATTGGTGGCGATGTGGTTGCCGTCCTCAATCATCATCAATGTGACAGGCCCCTTGGCCTCGCGCGCCA
The DNA here is from genome assembly GCA_035315965.1 of Pseudolabrys sp. GTDB lineage: Bacteria > Pseudomonadota > Alphaproteobacteria > Rhizobiales > Xanthobacteraceae > Pseudolabrys. The sequence goes on along the minus strand of DATFXJ010000100.1, from coordinate 2,937 downwards.
GACGTTCGGCATCCTTTGCAGGTACGATGCGATCGAGCCGCCCATTCACGATGAAAAGGGGACAGGTAATATTTTGCGCCACACCCTCAAGTGACAATGTGTTGGCATTCTTGCGCGCTTCATCCTGCGTCTTGCAATGGCTACGCACTCGAAAGGCTTCTCGTGTCAACTCCGGTAGTCCACCCCAGGCCGCGCCCCAATTGAATGGCCCGCCGAGCGCGACGCAGGCCTTGATGCGCTCGTCGAAGGCTGCAGCGCGCGGCGCGTAGTACCCGCCCAGGCTTACGCCCCACATGCCGATACGATTTGCGTCGAGGTCGAAGCGTTGTTCCACAAAATCGAGCACAGCTTTCACCGGCACTTCGTAGTCTCCGCGAATGGCGAAATCATATTGGGCTTCCCCCTGGCCCGGCCCTTCGAAGATTAGCGTTGCCATGCCGCGCGCGAGGAACGGCGTCTCGTAGGCGTCACCTTCCTCTTTGGTCGAGTCGAGGCCCACCGCCATAACGACGACAGATGGCCGCTCGACGCCTGCAGGCTTGCGTAGGATGCCGGCCAACGTCGTTCCCTGATAGGGAATTTCTACGCGCTCGCCTGCTGGCCTCAAGTGGGGAAGCGCCGCTTGGCGGCACTCGATCTGATTCTTATGCGCAGCTCTCATTTGCGTCTGGTCGTGCACGAAGAGAAACGACGCGAAATGATAATAAACACCGGCGCGCTGCAGGCATTCTCCGCCGGTCAGCAGATGTTTTTTCTCCAGGGCCTCCCGTCCGAGCTGCTCGTGATGTGCGGCGCGCGCCGACCAGGCGCTGCACCAGTCATTGTAGGACGAAAGCGATCCGGTTAGCTCCTCAAAGTCGGTCAGCACCACGCCGTTCGCAATAAAGCGAGGGCCCCAATGCGCGATCGCGGCCTTAAGCAAAGGGTCGGATGACATGCGGATTTCCTTGTGGTGAGGGGCTGCTAACCCGTTTTTTGTCCCAACCATACCAGGGCATGAAGCGCCGCGTTGCCCAATTCACTAGAAATTCGAACCCAACGCCGAGGCGGCGAGCAACAGCACGCCGACGAACTTTGTTATGATGGTAAAAGCGCGAGTTATAAAGATTGTAATAGACGAGCCCGCCGACCGATATGAAGAATTTTGCTATCACGGCGCCGTTCAACACACGGCCTGCGGCGAGGCGAACGCCCGCCCAGGGCATCGCTGACGGAAGTACGATTTCGACAAGTATGGTGAGCCGGCTGGAGCGGATCGAGCGCGCAACCCCCTTTAGGTCTTATTGGCTTATCAATGTTCAAGATGGAATTCGGCTTCGCGAGCTTCTCGCATCAGCGTGCCCCATACCCGCTCTCGCAGTTCGGCGAAGCGCGGCTCGCGCAGCGTTTCGCGCGTCCTTGGATGCGGCAAATCGATGACGATAGTCTCATGAATGGTCGAGGGCCTTCCCTTGAGTACAATGACCCTATGACCAAGCAGGACCGCCTCCTCGATTGAGTGGGTAACGAAGATCATTGCCGTCGGCCGCTGCGCCCAAATGTGCAACAGTTCGAATTGCAGAATCTCGCGCGTTTGCGCATCGACTGCCGCAAAAGGCTCGTCCATTAACAAGACGTTGGGCTCAACAGCAAGAGCGCGAGCAAGACCACAGCGCTGCTGCATGCCACCGGACATCTGGTAAGGAAATGCGTTTTCAAAGCCAGTTAGGCCCACAAGTTTGATGAATTCCGGCACCTTGCGCTCGATTTCGACCTTCGACGCGCCGGCCATGCGCAGACCATAAGCCACGTTTTCGAACACGGTCTTCCAGGGGAATAGCCCGAAATGCTGGAATACCATTGCGACGCCGGCGATCGGCTCAGTGACCCGCTCAGCACCGACTCGGATCTCGCCTGCATCGTGCGGCAAGAGGCCGTCAATGCAGCGCAAAAGTGTGGTCTTGCCACAGCCCGACGGGCCGACGACTGCGACAATCTCACGCTCGCCAACGTCAAAGTCGATGTTGTGGAATACTTCGAGGGATCCGTAGTGCTTCCTTAAACCTCGGACGCGAATGCGAGGTTCATCTTTGGTGGCCTGTGCGACAGGGGCAGATCGGATAGCGGACGTTGCTGTTGCTTGACTGGTCACTCGGCAGCCTGTTTTGCGGGTTTGGCGTTGACCTTGGCCCAATAATCCTCGGCTTGTTTTGACCGCTGGAGAGCGTCCAAATTTTCAAAGCCCGGCGCCATCGCCGCGTCCGTGCCGGCAAGAATCTGGTGGTGTTCGATGTTCAGAATGCGTAGCCAGCGCTGCTGGCCCATGGTGATGGCTACAAAATAGCCAATCTCGACAAGTTCCGGCTCGCTGAAGTGCTTGTGCAGCCGGTCCCACAATTTATCAGTGGCAGGCAGATCCCAGGTGATAGCCTCAGCATACGCCAATGCCGCTTTTTGTCTTTCGTCGTAGCGTGTCGAGCTCTCGAAATTGATCAATTCGGAATAGTCATCTTCCTTAAGGCCCGATTTTGCCGCCTTGATCGAGCGTTGATTGCCACAGAATTCGCATAACACCGAACGCGAAACGTAGATGCGACAGAGCTCCTTGATCTTGTGGTCGGCAACTCCGTTCTTGAATACATCGCGCCAGGTGTTGGCGAATGACCAGAAAGTTGCAGGGACATGGGCGCGAATGGCCTGGCTTTCCGGCCGTGGTGTGCCCTCCCGCGCGCAACGCTCGAATTCGGCGATCATCGCAGGATCCTTGATCGTCGAAGGATCGACATAACTGATGCGAGGTTTCGACATCGGCAGCATTCTCCCGGAAAAATCGTCGCGTCGCTAGTTCGATGCGCTTTCGTTCGTTTGATGGCAGACGCATGTTGCCGCAATGGGAGCAACGGCGCCATTGTATTTCGGTAAACGTGCCTTAGTCTTGATGATTTCCCAAGCCGCCGC
>DATFXJ010000099.1:0-4368 GCA_035315965.1 Pseudolabrys sp. | reverse complement strand
TATTTCACGCTGGCCTGGTTTTTAAAGAAGAACGGCCTCACGGTTAAGGACGTGACCGTCGTCAACATGGAGCCCGCCCCCGCAGCGCAGGCGTTTATCGCCGGCCAGAATGACGTTGCCATGACTTATGAACCCTATCTCTCGGCTGTGCGCGAGAAGCCGGAAGCGGGCAAGATTATTGCTACGACGCTCGACTATCCAATGGTGATGGACACATTCGGCTGCACGCCCAAGTTCATCGTGGAGAACGAGGCAGCGGTGAAGGCACTAACGAAGAGCTACTTTGACGCGCTCGAATTGATCAAGACGGACCAGAAGAAGGCCTATGAGATCATGGGCGCAGACGTGAAGCAGACGGGCGAGCAGTTTGGCAATTCAGCGAAATACCTGCGTTGGCAGGATCAAGCCGCCAACAAGGCCTTCTTCACTGGTGAGTTCAACACATTCAACAAGGAAGCGGCCGATTTGCTGCTTGAGATCGGAGTCATCAAGCAGATTCCCGATCTCGGAAAGCTTACGGATACCCGCTTTATTCAGTGAGCGGGCCTCCACGGCTGTCAGCGCCTTTCGTCGCAGCTTGCCGCCTGCCACACGAATGCGGTCATGAATCCAATCTTCTGATCTGGCAGACGAGGAACCGTCTGGAATTGCTGACGGTCCGAGCACGTTCGGGCGCTCTTCACCAGCGCCGCACGATATGAAGCCCCTTAAGCCCATTTCCAATACTGTCCGCCTAGGGCTCGGCATTTTGTTCTTCGTACTTTTCTTTACCGTCTGGGGCTATGCCACGTTCGGAGGCTATGTCTCGAAGACTTTTCTCGCTGATCCCCTCACCATGATCGAGGAGGGCTGGCTGCTGCTAACCAAGCACGGCTTCCTCGGCGATATCGGTATCACCATCTGGCGCGTCGTGGGTGGTTTTGTGCTGGCTGCGCTGGTCGCGATACCGATCGGCATCCTGATGGGCGCGTACAAACCGATTGAAGCATTCTTCGAGCCGTTCGTCTCATTCGCGCGCTACCTGCCCGCATCGGCTTTTATTCCGCTGCTGATCCTGTGGGCGGGTATCGGCGAATTGCAAAAACTCCTTGTCATCTTCATCGGCTCAGTGTTCCAGATCGTGCTGATGGTTGCAGTGACCGTCGCGAGCGTGCGCCGTGATCTGGTAGAGGCGGCAATGACCCTTGGCGCACGCGACCGCGGGATTCTTACTCGCGTGCTGATTCCAGCCTCCGCGCCCGACATTGCCGAGATCTTACGGCTGGTACTTGGTTGGGCATGGACCTACGTGATTGTGGCCGAGCTGATCGGCTCGTCCTCCGGCATCGGCCACATGATCACCGACAGCCAGGCGCTGCTTGCCACCGGTCAAATTATCTTCGGCATCATCGTAATCGGCGTGATCGGCCTAATCTCCGATTTCCTCTTCAAATGGGGAAACCGGCAGCTGTTTCCCTGGAGCCTTGCGTGAGCGAGCTGGTCATCGACAACGTTTCCCGTATTTTCCCAGGTGCGCGTCGGCGCGCGCCGACGCTCGCGCTCGAGCCGACGAATCTTACGATTCCCGACAACGATTTCGTCACGATCGTCGGTCCTTCCGGCTGCGGCAAGTCGACATTGCTGCGGCTCATCGCCGGACTGGATCAGCCGACTACGGGCCGGATTCTCCTCAACGGCATTCCCGTATCTGAACCAGGCCCCGACCGTGGCATGGTCTTTCAGTCGTATACCTTGTTTCCGTGGCTCACCGTCGCCGACAACATCGCCTTTGGCTTGCGCGAAAAGGGCACACCGGCGCACCGGCGCACGGCAATCGTGCGCGAGTGGCTCGTGCGGATCGATCTGGTCAGCTTTGAGCATCATTATCCCAAGCAACTTTCGGGAGGCATGCAGCAGCGCACCGCAATTGCGCGCGCGCTCGCCAACGACCCGGCGATCCTCCTTCTCGACGAGCCGTTCGGCGCCCTCGACAACCAGACGCGCGCCCTGATGCAGGAACTTCTCCTCGATATTTGGGAGCGCGAGCGCAAGACCGTACTGTTCGTCACTCACGACATCGAGGAGGCAATCTTCCTTGCCTCACGCGTGGTGGTAATGACTGCAAGACCCGGACGGATCAAGGCCGATGTGAGAATCGACCTGCCGCATCCACGTCGTTACACGATTAAAACGAGTCCAGAATTCTCGGCGCTCAAAGCGCGGTTGACCGAGGAGATACGGGCGGAAGTGATGCTAGCAGACACAGCCGATCGCGCGTCATAATGCTAGCTCACGCTCGGGAGCTTCAGGCCGTGCGCTTTTGCACATGCAATCGCCTCATCGTAGCCAGCATCGGCGTGTCGCATGACGCCAGATGCGGGATCGTTCCATAACACGCGCTCGATCCGTCTCGCTGCTTCCGGCGTGCCGTCGCACACGATCACCATGCCAGCGTGCTGGGAAAATCCGATACCCACGCCGCCGCCATGGTGGAACGAGACCCAAGTGGCACCCGAGGCACAGTTGAGCAGCGCATTGAGCAGCGGCCAATCCGAAACCGCGTCGGAACCGTCCTTCATCCCCTCAGTCTCACGGTTGGGACTCGCCACCGAGCCCGAGTCGAGATGGTCGCGGCCGATCACAATCGGTGCAGCAAGTTCCCCGCGCGCCACCATCTCGTTAAAGGCAAGACCGAGACGATGCCTGTCACCAAGTCCGACCCAACAGATGCGTGCGGGCAGGCCTTGGAATTTGATGCGCGATCTCGCCATGTCGAGCCAATTGTGCAGATGCTTATCGTTCGGCATCAATTCTTTGACCTTGGTATCGGTACGAAAAATGTCTTCCGGGTCGCCCGACAGCGCAGCCCAGCGGAACGGCCCAATGCCGCGGCAGAACAATGGGCGGATATAGGCGGGTACGAAGCCCGGAAAGTCGAACGCGTGGTCAACCCCCATTTCTTGTGCCATCTGGCGTATATTGTTCCCGTAATCGAGTGTCGGCACGCCGCGGCTCCAGAAGTCGAGCATCGCACGCACGTGGACGGCCATCGACTCCTTCGCTGCGCGCGCGACCCCGCGCGGATCTGTCGCACGCCGCGCCTCCCACTCGGCGAGCGTCCAACCCGCTGGTAGATACCCGTTTATCGGATCGTGCGCGGAGGTCTGGTCGGTAACCGCATCGGGCTTGATGCCGCGTCGCACCAACTCAGGCAGCACCTCCGCGGCATTTCCGAGCACGCCGACCGAGATCCGCTTCTTCGCGCGGGTGGCCCACTCGATCATCGTCAACGCCTCATCCAGATTCCGGGCACGGGCGTCGAGATAGCCTGTGTTGAGCCGCATCTCGATGCGCGATGGCTGGCATTCGATCGCCAGCAGCGACGCGCCTGCCATTGTGGCCGCTAAGGGCTGCGCGCCACCCATGCCACCTAGGCCGGCGGTGAGGATCCATTTGCCGGCGAGGCTTCCGCCATAGTGGCGCCGCCCGAGCTCCGCGAAAGTCTCGTAAGTGCCTTGCACGATGCCCTGCGAGCCAATGTAGATCCATGAGCCCGCGGTCATTTGGCCGTACATCATGAGGCCTTTACGATCGAGCTCGTTGAAATGGTCAAGCGTCGCCCAGTGCGGCACCAGGTTCGAGTTCGCGATCAGTACGCGTGGCGTATCCGAGTGCGTGCGAAACACGCCCACCGGCTTTCCCGATTGGACGCAAAGCGTCTCGTCAGCTTCGAGGTCACGCAACGACCTGACGATGCGATCAAAGCTTTCCCAATCGCGGGCGGCGCGGCCGACGCCGCCATACACAACGAGTTCCTGGGGCTTCTCGGCAACTTCGGGATCAAGGTTGTTCATCAGCATCCGCAGCGGCGCTTCGGTCAGCCAGCTGCGGGCGGAGATTTTTGGACCGCGGGGTGCCCGAATTGTGCGTGCGTTGTCAAGGCGAGTGGCCATGTCCATGTGGTCCTCTTCAGGAACGAGCAAACCCAAGGCAGGCTTCGAGGACAGCGCGCAAGATCTGCTGGATCGGCTTGGCGAAATCGGCATCCCAGGGCGGGGGCTCACTCTCATCACGAAGATAGCCGCGCATTGCAAGCTCCATCTGTACCGCGTGGATTCCTTCCTTGGGTCGGCCGTAGGCGCGGGTGATCCAACCGCCAGTGAAACGACCATTGACCACGTGCGGCCATTGGCTGGCTCCGCAAATAGCCGCGATGCGCTCACTCAAGGTCGCGTCGCATGCTTTGCCGTTGTTCGTGCCGATGTTGAACACCGGCAATTCGCCGGGGAACAGGCGCGATATCACTGACCTGATCGAGTGGCAGTCGTAAAGCACTACGCAATTATGCAAACTGCGCAGCCGCGCGAGCTCTTCTGTGAGCGCTGCATG
>DATFXJ010000098.1:0-2871 GCA_035315965.1 Pseudolabrys sp. | reverse complement strand
GTGACTGTGCGCTTGCGCGCAATTAACTAGTCTGCTTGCGCTCCGCAATAGGCACACCGAAGATATCCTCGGGACGCCAAGGCTGCTGGGGATTACTGCCGCAGGTCGGCGTATTCCGGGTGCCGGTCTAGGTAAGCCTTCGCGAACGGGCACAACGCATTGACCTTCAGGCCCTGGCTGCGTGCGGTGTCGAGCACGCCACGGATCAACGACGAGCCGATGCCGCACCCTTCGAGCGCCTTCGGCACTTCGGTATGCAGGATGGTAAGGACTCTGTCGGTGCGCTCGTAATTCGAGAAGGCGATGTGGCCGTCGGCGTCGAGCTCGAAGCGATGGCGCTCCATATTGTCGCGAACGTTCCTAGTCATGTCACGGTGTCTGCACAATCATCATCTATTCGTAACTTGGTTCAAGTTGCCACTTTTGCAAGGTGTTTCATGCCCAATCTAACACTCTATCACGCTTCGCCCTCGCGCTCTTCCGTCGCCCTGTGGATGCTGGAGGAGACCGGCCAGCCTTACGACATCAACCTTCTAAGTCTGAGTGCAGGCGACAACATGAAGCCGGATTATCTCGCCATCAATCCGATGGGCAAGGTTCCCGCGCTTAAGCACGGCGACACGGTGATCACCGAATTGGCAGCGATCTGTACGTATCTCGCCGACGAATTTCCCGACAAGAAACTGAACGTGCCCATCGGCACACCGAAGCGGGGAGTTTACTTGAAATGGTTGTTCTTCGGGCCCGGTTGTCTTGAACCCGCGGTGATCGACCGTGCATCTCCTCGCAAGGAAGAGGCTCGGCGCGCCATGCTCGGCTACGGCGATTTTGATACCACAATGAATGTGCTGGCCAAGGCGATCGAAAAAGGTCCCTGGCTTATGGGTGATCAATTTACCGCTGCGGACGTCGTCATTGGCGCCAATGTTCGCTGGGGCATGATCTTCAAAATGATTCCCGAGCGGAGGGAATTCGTCGACTACGCTGCGCGCATCGCCGCGCGGCCGGCGGCGCAACGCGCCGAAGCGAAAGACAAAGAGCTCGCTGCGCAGGCGGCATAAGGCAGGTCCGCATCGATCGGATTTGGATTGGGATTGCTCAGGAGCCCCAGCCGATGATGCGCAGCGGACTAGTGCCGAGAGGTGTCACTACGACGCTTTGCGCAACTTTTCGCCACCGCCGCGCAGATCGTTGAGAATGGCGAACGCGCGCGCCATGGAAAATTCACGCGTCCCTCGACTGAAAGCGGCGCCTGCATCCGGCATCATATAGCCGTGCTTGACGCCCGGAAAAATGTGAAGCTCGACATTGCTCATACGCGGAGGCACCGCGCGAAAGGCGTCAAGCACCTCTGGCGGCGCCTGATTGTCTTCGTCACCCCAGATGATGCAGATTGGGGCGGTCACGCCTTCGAGCTCGCCGATGTAATCCTGCAAGCGGGTGCCGTGACAGGAAACGCCGGCGGCGTAGCCGAGTCGTTTCGGTCCAAGAATGGCATAGGGACCGCCGTAGCAGAAACCCATAACGGCGGCGCGCCCATTGAATTCGGGCAAATCGCGCAACTGGGCGAGCGTGTCGGCCATGTCGGCCTCGCCGGTCTTGATTTTTTCCAGCCGCGGCATTGAGCGTCTGGTTGTGAGCTCACCGTCGGCACGGGTGAGGGGTCCCGGGATCGTGCGCCAGAACAGGTCTGGCGCCGCTGCGATGAAGCCATGTGCCGCGAACTCGTCGGCAAGATCGCGCAGATTCTTGTCGACACCGTGCACGGCGCTTGCGAGCACCACCGCAGGAACCGGCCCGTCCGGCTGCGGCATCACGAGATAGCAATCGAAATCGTTTCCCGTGCGCCCATGGATCTGGATGATTTTGCCTGGCATGTGGCTTCTCCCGGCGTGGATGCTTATACATTAAGCCCGCGCTGACTTGAAGGCGAGCGCAGGTGCTCCCTCGCTTGAGCGGCTACTGCTGCTTCGCCGTCGTTTTTGCGTTGCGCGGATCGTCTGACGGATTGATGTAATTGATAGCGAACGGCCCCATGCCGTGAATCTGGATAACGGTGGGGCTCGTCGTCCAGCCAAAATGCGGCATGTCCCTGTCGGCTATGAAGAAGCCGCCCGCCTTCGCCACTTCGCCTTTCTTGAGGTTGAACTTGTCGCCCATAGCGATGTGGAAGGTGCCGGACAGCATAGTGACATTCTCGGCGGTCGGGTGCGAGTGCGGCATAAACCGATAGCCGGCAGGAAGTTTGGCGCGGACGACAGAAGGTCCTTCCTTGCCGGGATCGCCGCTAACCACGGCGACCTGGGCGCCGGGCGACAGCCCTGGAGGCGCGGGGCCCCATTTCAATGTATTGGGCTGAACGGCGATACGGTCCATCGCCAGCGCAGCGGCAGGCAGTGCGGCGAGCAACAGGACCGCGACGACAGTCTTCCTCATGATCGGACTTCTAGTGTAATCGGAACTTCCCTAGTCGCGGCGGGTAATGCCGAGACCCTCGTGCACCAAGCTCCATACGACCCAACTGGTCCGTGTGTATTTAGGTATGTAGTCCTATAGGAATATTGTCAAAAGTTCTAATGCAAAACACTGATGGCGCGAGAGGCAAAGAGCAATGTGCCGTCAGCACAGTGGATATCGCATGCACCTTCGATTCGTGCTGCTTAGCGCGCTATCGATCCTGTCGCACGTCGCGGCCATCATGGGGACGATTGTGGCTGCCGTGGACGCATTGCATCACTGGTGAGGACAAAGCCGGCAATGACTTGCTATGCTCGCGAATCAAAGGGGGAGGCTCAGCATGAAGGCCATCGTCGCCATTCTCGGCGTTATCCTCATCGTCGTTGCCGTGGTTTATTTCCTCGTGCCGGCGGA
>DATFXJ010000097.1:0-80680 GCA_035315965.1 Pseudolabrys sp. | reverse complement strand
TGTACACAAGTTCGAACGCTGGTGCCGTTGCTGCCGCGGTGCTTGCCGGTCTCGCGGTATCGGTCCTGCCGGAATCAGGTCTGCGCCCCGGCATGCGCGTGCTTTCCGCCTCCGATGGCTTTCCGGATCTGCCGAGCTGTCGTATCGGCTTGGTACGCAACGCGCACGAAAGTTCGGCGCTGGCTGATGCCCTCGCCGAGCACATCATCTCCTCGCTCGACAACCTGTCGGAAGCAGCGCAGGCGGCCGAGTAAATCAACAACCTCTCGGCGTCATGCGCAGGCTTGACCCGCGCATCCATGACGCAATGCCGCTTATAAAGCAGTACTGGTTTTGTTTGGTTAATTACATCATGGATTGCCAGGTCGAGCGCAGCAATGACGGAAGTTTAATACGCATACTCTTCAAAAATCGGCTCGACCGAATCGTTCCATTCGCCATGGAACTTCTCAAGCAATTCTTCGGCCGGTGTAATGCCCCGTGTAATCGATTCTTCCAGTGGTCGCAGATAGCGCGTCTCGTCGCGGCCATTACGATCGAGCCGCTTGCGCCGCGCCAGTCCGCGTGAACATAGCCGCAACGTTTCGTGTGCCAGGGTGAATACATTGTGGTTGCGGATTTCAGCCTTGAAGCCAAGTTTCGGGACATCATCGCGAAGTTTTTGGCGCTCCTCGGCGGTCCAGGGTTTCACCATGTCCCAGCAGGAATTGAGCGCATCCTCGTCGTAGAGCAATCCAACCCAATAGGCTGTCAGTGACGGTAACCGGCGCCATGGACCGCTGTCAGCACCCCGCATTTCGAGGTACCGCTTGAGCCTCACTTCGGGAAAAATGGTGCTTAGGTGATTGGCCCAATCTGAAATCGTCGGACGCTCACCTGGTAGCCCCGGTAGTTTGCCGGCGAAAAACTCGCGGAACGATCTGCCGGAGACATCGATATATTTGTCGCCCCGTTTGACGAAATACATTGGCACATTGAGTGCATAGTCGGTCCAGCGTTCGAAGCCCATACCGCTCTCGAACACCCATGGCAGCATACCGGCGCGCTGACTGTCGGTATCACGCCAGATTTCCGAACGAAACGAGAGAAAACCGTTTGGCTTGCCTTCGGTGAATGGTGAGTTGGCGAACAGTGCGGTTGCGACCGGCTGCAATGCGAGTGACACGCGCAGCTTCTTGACCATGTCAGCTTCACTGGCGAAGTCGAGATTCGCCTGCACCGTGCACGTGCGATACATCATGTCGAGGCCGTGCGAGCCAACCTTCGGCATATATGCGGTCATGATCTTGTAGCGGCCTTTAGGCATTTTCGGCATGTCGGCGCGAGTCCAGTTTGGCGTCATACCGATCCCGAGAAACCCGATGCCAAGCGGCTTCGCCACCTCCCGCACCTGGGCAAGATGCGCCATGAGCTCTGCCGCCGTCTGGTGCACATTGTCATACGGCGCGCCTGAGAGCTCAAACTGCCCACCTGGCTCGAGCGAAATCGCGCCGCCGCCGGTCACATCGAACATACCTATGATGTTGTCGCCTTCCGTGATCGACTCCCAGCCGAGCAGATCATGCATGCCTTCGAGCAGTGCGCGGATGCTGCGCTTGCCGGAATAAGGGACCGGCCGATGATCGGCAACGGTGAAGGCGAATTTCTCGTGTTCGGTTCCAACCCGGAATTGCGCCTTCGGCTTGCAGCCCGCTTCGAGCCAGGCGACAAGTTCGTCGCGCGTGTCGATCGGAGTCATGTCGATCTGATCACGGGCCATGCAAAGTTCCGTCGCCGCGAAGGGCCGCGACGTTAAACATGCTGCGCCGCAAAGGGCAATGCGGCTGAAAGCAGGTCGGTGTTCTGGTTTATCGCGCGCGACTCGCCGGCTTTTGGGCGGAATTTAATAGCGCGTACGGTTAGGATTAGTATTTAGGAATATTATCTTGGGCAACCTGCCAGTTCTTATTTTGTTCTTCCCGTTAAACGTAGCATGCTTTATTGCTTAATCCACATGACGCAATTCACTCCCCACCAGGAAAAAGCTCTTAAAGCGGTCGCCAACTGGCTCAGGGCCAGGCACAGGACGACCGGCACGTCTCAGGTATTCCGCTTGTTCGGTTATGCAGGCACCGGCAAGACCACGCTTGCCAGGCACATTGCCGATGAAGCTGACGGCGAGGTGAAGTTCGCAGCATTCACCGGCAAAGCCGCATCCGTCATGCGCGGCAAGGGCTGCCGCGGCGCTTCCACCATCCACGGCCTGATCTACAGGGCGCGCGAAAGCGGAAAAGAAATACCCAGCTTCGATTTGTGGGACGAAGCGCCCGCCTCCAAGGCCGGGCTGATCATCATCGACGAATGCTCGATGGTTGATGCGGAGCTCGGCCGTGATCTACTTTCGTTCGGTGTGCCGGTGCTGGTGCTCGGCGATCCCGCGCAACTGCCGCCGATCCAGGGTGGTGGGTTTTTCACCGCGGCCGAACCCGATGCAATGCTCACGGAGGTGCATCGGCAAGCCCAGGACGACCCGATCGTGCAGCTGTCGGTGGCTATCCGCGCCGGCGAATACATCGAGCCCGGACGCTACGGCGAAACAGAAGTATTGTACAAAAGCGATCTCGATCCGCAGCGCGTGCTCGAGGCCGATCAAGTGCTAGTGGGACGCAATGTCACACGGCGCGCATACAATGCCCTCGTGCGCCAACGGCACGGCTTCGCGGACGAAATGCCGTCGGTTGGCGACAAACTGGTATGCCTTCGCAACAACCGCAAGAAAGGCCTGTTCAACGGCGGGCTATGGACGGTGAAGGAACGCGGTGAACCAAAGCGAGGCACCAATGCCGGCATCCTGTCGATGCGGCTCCTGCCGGACGATGAAACAACCACGCGTGGCGTGAAAGTGTCTGTACGGCCGGAATGTTTTTCAGGAGGAATCGAGCAGGTCGATTGGCAGCGGCGGAAGCTCTACGACGAATTTGACTACGGTTACGTTCTTACCGTGCACAAGGCGCAAGGTTCTCAATGGAACGACGTGGTGTTGTTCGATGAATCGTTTGCGTTTCCCGAGAGCCGGGAGCGCTGGCTTTATACGGGCGTAACCCGCGCGGCAAAAAAGCTCACGATGGTGATGTAATTGTTGCCGTCCCAAGCGAATGTCAGCGAGTGAGCCAGGACGACAGACCCCTACAGCAAGCCCTTGCTTCCAAAATTCTTCTAAAAATTTTCACGTTGCGGCGATTGGGTGGAGCCGACATCGAAAAGATCGGTGAGCAGCGGTACCGCACCGACGACACTCGATCGTCACATTTACGACGAGGCGCGTGAACATCTTCGGCACAACGAGGCGATACGCCTCGCAAAGGAGATAGTGGGACAACGCCGACATCGCGGCATCGCCAATGCCGGGGAAGAAGCGGCATGACCGCCTCGATTCCAAAGCGGACATTTGTGCCACGACGGATGTGGTGGGAAATCACGAGAGCATGTCGATGCGCTCCAGTGCCACGAGGGGACGTGCGATCGTCGCAACCGTAGATATGATGTGCATATTCGCTTGCAAACGATACGGCTGCGCTGACACAGTCGGCAGTCGAACGGCTCTAAGCTGCTTCTGTCCGTTTCGTCGGCGCGAAGCGCTGATAGAAGCCCTCGCCTTTCGCGGCGAGGTCTATCAGCAGCTTGTTGGGCGCAAAGCGCGAGCCGTATTTCTTTTCCAGCTTGCGGCACAGAGCGACGAAGGTCTTGGTGCCGATCATGTCGATCCAAGACAATGTGCCGCCAGAGAAGGGCGCAAAACCGAAACCAAGGATCGAGCCGACGTCTGCCTCGCGCACGTCGATGAGGACTTTCTCCTCGAAGCAGCGGGCGGTTTCGAGCGCCTGGATACCAAGCAGCCGCAATTTCAATTCCTCGATGTCGATTTTTTCGGGATCGAGCAGTTTCTTAGGCTGCAGGTCGACAAGACCAGGCCATAGTTTCTTCGGTCCGATCGCCGGATAGTCATAGAAGCCCTTGCCGTTCTTGCGACCAAAGCGCCCGCGCCTCTCAACCATCTCTTCGAGTAATTTCTTTTGACGCGGGTCGATCGCCTCGGCGCCAAGATCGGCTTCAGTCGCCTTGAGGATTTTCCACGCAAGATCGACCGCCACCTCGTCGTTAAGCGAAAGTGGACCGACCGGCATGCCAGCCATGCGACCGACATTCTCGATCATTGCCGCCGGTACACCTTCGGCGAGCATGAGATGCCCTTCGCGAATAAACGTGCCGACGACGCGCGAGGTGTAGAAGCCGCGCGAGTCGTTGACCACGATCGGCGTTTTGCGAATAGCACGCACGTAATCGAGCGCGGCGGCGAGCGCCTTGCTGCCGGTTTGCTTACCGAGAATGATTTCGACGAGCATCATGCGATCGACCGGCGAGAAGAAGTGGATACCGATGAACCGTGCCGGGTCCTTAAACTCGGAAGCGAGCGACGTGATCGGCAGGGTAGACGTGTTGGACCCGAAAATCGTATTGTCACCGATCACTGCCTGAATTTTTGCAATCACGTCGGATTTTACCTTGCGATCTTCGAACACGGCCTCGATGACGAGATCGCAATCCTTCAATGTAGCGTAGTCGGCGGCGGGCGAGATACGTGCCAGTTGTTCGTCGCGCTCCGCGCCCTTCATGCGCCCTTTCATGACGCGGTCGCTAAGCGCTTTATGCAGGCCCGCCATTCCCTTGTCAGCGGTTTCCTGATCGCGGTCGATCAGAACCACTTTCAACCCGGCCGCCGCGCTCACCTGCGCGATGCCGGCACCCATGAAGCCCGCCCCGACAATGCCGATTTTTTTTAGACTTGTCGGTGGCTCGTTTGTGGGCCGTCGTGCGCCTTTATTGAGATCCTGCATCGATACGAAAAGCGACCGAATCATAGCGGCCGCTTGCGGCGAGCGCAGGATCTTGGCGAACCAGCGAGACTCTATGCGAAGTGCCGTGTCGAATGGCACCTGTAGACCTTCATAGACGACCTGGAGAATGGCGCGCGCCGCCAGATAGTTGTCGTAGGTCTCGCGCCGGTAGATCGCGTTGGCAGCTGGGAAGGTCATCATGCCGGCCTTAGAATAAACCGCTCCGCCCGGCAGACGAAAACCTTCGGCATCCCATGGCGCCTTGGCCTTGCCGCCAGCCTTGATCCAGTCCTTCGACGCCTTTATGAGATCCACTTCAGGGACCACGGCGTGGATTAGCTTCATTGCCTTAGCGCGGTCGACTTTGAGTTGGTCGCCTTTGAGCAGGAATTGCAAGGCGTCGGCCGGTTGCAACATGCGCGCGACGCGTTGAGTACCACCGGCACCAGGAAACAAGCCAATTTTGATTTCTGGCAGGCCGAGCCGCGTCTTCGGATTATCAGCGGCGATGCGATAGTGGCACGCGAGCGCGAGTTCGAAACCGCCACCCATGGCCGTGCCGTTAAGCGCGCAGACCCAGGGCTTGCCGGAAGTTTCGAGTCGCCTGTAGAGCTGCGACAGTTTGCGGCTTTCCTCGAATATGAAAGCAGCAGCTGCTTCCTCACCTTTTGTACCGACGAGATTGGCAAACACGGCGCCCATGCCTTCTAGCATTGTCAGATCAGCACCAGCGCAGAAGGCGTCCTTTCCAGAAGTGATGATCACGCCTTTGATGGCAGTGTCGGCAGCGATCTTATCAACCAGCGCGCCCAGTTCCTCGATTACGCTCGTATTGATGACATTCATCGAACGCTCGGCCATGTCCCATGTAATGAGAGCGATGCCGTCGGCATCGGTGTCGAGTTTGAAATTCGCCATGGCTGGCTCCTCGCTAGTATGGCTCGCCGTTCTTCTTGGTGTAACGCGGACCTTTTTCGTCGCGCTCCACCATCATGTCGATGTCAGAATAGTGCGCGCGCTCGGAGGCGGCGCGCGTACCGACCTCGATAAAAACCGCATCGCGATTCGAGCGATTGACCAGACAGTGACCGTTCGGCACGCCGGCCTTCCAGGCTGCCGCATCTCCTGGCTTGAGCACGATCTCGCCGCCGTCCTCGCGCAACACCACTTCACCCTCGAGCACGTAGACGAGCTCGTCCTCGCCCTCATGCCAGTGGCATTGCGATGACGCCGCGCGTGGTTTGAGGGTGCAGATGTTGACGCCGAAGTGCGTCAGGCCGGCACTCCGGGCGAGCCGCTTGCGGGCCCGCCCTTCAGCGGCCTTGTTGAAGGGCGGGGGATAGCCCGTCGACGTGTCGATCGGGATTTTGTCGATGTCGATCTTCGGCATCAAACGCGCTCGATAATCGTCGCGGTGCCCATGCCGACGCCAATGCACAGCGTTACGAGTGCGGTCTCCTTGTCCTGCCGCTCCAGTTCGTCAAGAACGGTGCCAAGGATCATCGCACCGGTAGCGCCGAGCGGATGGCCCATGGCAATGGCGCCGCCATTCACGTTGATCCTGTCATGCGGAATGTTGAGCGCTTGCATGTAGCGGAGCACCACGGAGGCGAATGCTTCATTGAGCTCCCACAGGTCTATGTCCTTCTTCGCCATACCGGCCTTTTTCAGCACTTTCTCGGTGACCGGAATTGGGCCGGTCAGCATGATCGACGGCTCGGAGCCGACATTGGCGAACTGACGAATTCGCGCGCGCGGTTTTAAGCCGGCAGACTTGCCGGCGGCCTTGCTGCCAATGAGCACTGCTGCGGCGCCGTCGACAATGCCCGACGAATTGCCGGGGGTATGAACGTGGTTGACCGTTTCGACCTCAGGGTAGCGTTGCACCGCAACCGCATCGAAGCCGGCCATATCGCCCATCTGCACAAAGGACGGCTGCAAGGCTGCCAATGTCTGCATGGTCGTGCCCGGCCGCATATGCTCGTCTTTTGCAAGAATGGTGAGCCCGTTAACATCCTTCACCGGCATCACGGAGTTCTTGAAGCGTCCTTCATCCCAAGCCTTGGCGGCGCGCTTCTGACTTTCGACTGCATAAGCGTCGACGTCGTCCCGTGAAAAGCCGTATTTCGTCGCAATCAAGTCGGCGGATATGCCCTGCGGCAGGAAATAGGTCGCGACCGCAATGGAGGGATCAACCGGCCAGGCACCACCCGAAGCGCCGATGCCGACACGGCTCATCGACTCGACTCCGCCTCCTATCGTCATCTCGTGCTGACCGGACATGACTTCGGCGGCGGCGAAATTCACCGCATCGAGGCCGGAAGCACAAAAGCGGTTGATCTGCACACCAGGGACGCCGTCGCCGAAGCCGGCAACCAATGCCGCCGCGCGCGCAATATCTCCACCTGCTTCGCCTACCGGATCTACACAGCCAAGCACGACATCGTCGACGAGAGCGGAATCGAGCTCGTTGCGGTCCTTTACGGCCGCGAGCGTCTGCGCGGCGAGGTAGAGCGCGGTCACCTCGTGCAGAGATCCGTCGGCTTTGCCGCGCCCTCGAGGGCTACGGACGTGATCGTAGATGAATGCCTCGGGCATGGGTTTCGTCTCCATTTTCTCGGCTGTCGCGAAACCGGGACCGGGCCTCGCGCTGCGCGCGCGCCCGGGCCGACGGCAATCGATTACAGACTCCTCGCGATCAGCACCTTCATGATCTCGTTGGTGCCCGCGTAAATGCGCAAGACGCGCGCATCACGGTACATGCGTGAGATCGGATATTCATCCATATAGCCATAGCCACCGAACAATTGCAGGCATCGGTCGATCACTTTGCCTTGGGTGTCGGTAAGCCTGTATTTGGCCATCGAGGCGGTCACAGTGTCGAGTTCACCTCTGACGTGCCGTTCGATGCAGTTGTCGAGGAAAACTTTGGCGATTGTCGCGTCGGTCTTGCACTCGGCGAGCTCAAATTGGGTATTCTGGAACTCGATGATTGCCTGGCCGAAGGCCTTGCGCTGCTTGACATAGTCGACCGTCAGCGCCAGCGCACGCTCCATCATCGCCACCGCATGCACCGCGACGATCAGACGCTCCTGCGGCAATTCCTTCATCAACTGATAGAAGCCCTGCCCTTCTTCGGTCCCGAGCAGACTCGACGCCGGCAACTGCACATCTTCGAAAAACAGCTCAGACGTGTCAGCTGAATCCATGCCAAGCTTCTTCAGCTTGCGACCGCGGCGAAAACCTTGGGCGTCGTCGGTCTCGACCACGAACAGAGATGTACCCTTCGCACCCGCTTTCGGGTCCGTCTTGGCCACAACGATAATCAGATTGGCATGCTGCCCATTTGTGATGAACGTCTTCGACCCGTTTAGCACATAACCATTGCCAGATTTCTTCGCTGAGGCGCGCACGCCTTGCAGATCCGATCCAGTACCGGGTTCGGTCATGGCGATCGCGCCGACCAGTTCGCCGGTAGCGAGCTTCGGCAGCCATCGCTTTTTTTGCTCTTCGGTGCCGTAGTGCAGGATGTACGGTGCAACGATTCCGGAATGCAAGGGCGCGCCGAAAGTATCGAACCCAACCAGTGCAAATTCGCGATTGATTACTGCTTCATGGGCGAAGGTGCCGCCGGCGCCGCCATAGTCCTCCGGCATCGAAGCGCAGAGTAGGCCGGCCTCACCCGCCTTAGTCCAGACGTCGCGATCGTAGATGCCGGCTTCATGCCAGCGGTCGAGATGAGGAACGAATTCGCCGGCGATGAAGCGCCGCGCCTGCTCCTCGAGCAGAACAAGATCTTCGCTCATCCACGCCGGTCGCGGCAGATTTAGTGCATCCATCGGTGACTCGCTTTTTGCTAACCATAAAACCACCCGCGCCTGCACGCGAGGGGGGTTCTGTGGCGGTGGCCCCGCCGTTGACTGAGTCTATTGCGCCGCGACTGTTGCTATTTTGCTGGGTTCTTGACGTTCTCGACCTTGTCAAACTCGACATTTCGGGTCGTGCCGTCGAGTTTCTCGACCCGGCGGATGTACATGTTCTGCACGATATCGCGCGTGTTCGGATCGATCGAAATCGGTCCGCGCGGGCTCTCCCATTGCATGCCCTTGGCAGCCGTAATCAGCGCCTCTCCATCGGTCTTGCCGTCACCAGCCGGGCATTGGTATCACTCGGCACATCGTCGTCGCTGAAAGCGATGATGAGGCACGAGCCATCGCGAACGCAGCCTATCCGCGCTGGCGCGACGCCATCGAATATTTCTGGCGGCGGTCAAATATGGAATTTGTCCTGAAGGAAATCTATCCACGCGATTTCCTCACCTTGGCGCGTATCGGTCATGGCGTCGCCGGCTCGCCCGCGACGGTGCGCGATTATCTTGCCCGTCTGCATACCGAGACCGGCGTCAAACCGTTCTTTGCCAGATGATTTTTGGCGACTTGCACTTTGCCGATGCTGCTCGCTCAATCCGAATATTCGGGCGCGAAATCATCCCAGCGTTCTTTTAAGCGCATAGCGCGATCTGGATTACTTCTGACGGTGGTGTTACCACCGCGGTGATAATGCCGGGTCTTCATCAATGAACGCGCAAACGGGTGCGAAACCCGGCGATATTGAGTCATCTTACGCATGGCTGCGCCTCGCCGTTGCGGTAACAATATCCACCATCGGTGGCGTCGGCATGTGGTCGGTTATGGTGGCGCTGCCGGCCCTCCAGGCAGAGTTTGGCGTGACCCGGGCCGATGCCTCCCTCCCCTTCACGATGGTGATGTTCGGTTTTGCTGGCGGCGGTGTGTTGATGGGGCGCCTCGCGGACCGTTTCGGCATCGCCGTGCCGTTGGGCGTAGGCGCGCTGATGCTTTCGGCTGGCTACCTAGCAACCGGATGGTCGGCGAGTCTCTGGCAAGTCGCGCTGGCGCACGGATTGATCGGCATTGGTTGCTCGGCTGGTTTCGGCCCTGTGATGGCCGACATCTCGCACTGGTTCCTGCGCCGACGCGGTATCGCCGTCGCACTAGCCGCGACTGGTAATTATCTCGCTGGAACGTTCTGGCCGCCCGTGATTCAGGAGTTTATTTCGAGTACGGGCTGGCGCGCGACCCACATCGGTATCGGCCTGTTCTGTCTGATCACCATCATGCCGCTTGTACTGGCGATGCGCCGCCAGATCGAAAGCCATCACGGTGATGCCGCCGACGCTAACCCCGCATGGCGGCAAGCCGAAGTGCCAATCTCACCTCTGACATTGCAAGTTTTTCTGTGTATCGCTGGGGTTGCCTGCTGCGTGGCCATGTCGATGCCGCAGGTGCATATCGTCGCCTATTGTGGCGATCTTGGCTACGGCCTCGCCCGTGGCGCAGAGATGCTGTCGATGATGCTAGGTTTTGGAATTATCAGCCGCATTGCCTCCGGCTTTATTGCCGACCGCATCGGCGGAGTGCGAACGCTACTGCTCGGCTCGGTGCTGCAAGGTGTCGCTTTGTTTCTTTACCTCTGGTTCGATGGGCTCATTTCTCTCTATGTGATCTCGGCGTTGTTCGGCTTGTTCCAGGGAGGCATTGTCCCGAGCTACGCTATTATCGTCCGCGAATATTTCTCGCCGCGCGAAGCCGGCACTCGCCTTGGCCTAGTCTTGATGGCGACATTGCTCGGCATGGCGCTAGGCGGTTGGTTATCGGGCTTGATCTTTGACCTCACCGGCTCCTACCGAGCGGCTTTCTTAAATGGCCTCGGTTGGAACCTGGTCAACATCTTGATCATGATCTGGCTGTTGCAACGCTCGCGCGTCGCCCAGCTTTTGCCTAACACAAAAACCGCAGGCCGATTAGGGTCGCGAAACCGGGCGGCCCCCAATCCTACATAGGGTGCGATGTCTCACGGCCGTCCCGCTGCGTCCACCCGCGCAGGCGGAAAATCATGCGGCCATCGCGCTCAGTGCGGCGGCGCCGACGATAAATCCAAGAATGACGACGCTGGCGCGCGCGAGAAATATTTTCATTCGTCCGCACAATTGACATCAGCGATGCGTCGCTCAACATCCGAGGAAGTCCGGACTATTGTTCCGCTTTGCAACCAATTTTGCAATGCAGTGCGAGACCGTAGCGAGCTAGAAAGCGTCGTCGGTCAATTCCATGGTTGAAGCTGCGCCCGCCCGGATACGGGCAAGCCGGGTCGCGGCATCCGGCAGCATGTGCTCCATGAAAAATCGCGCAGTGATGAGTTTGGTATTCAGGCGCGCCGCTGAACCATTTGCCTGAGATAGTTTGGAAAGTGCAGCTTCGGCGATCCTGCTCCACATATAACCAAGCGCAACCAGTCCGAAGAGATGCATATAATCGTATGAGCCGGCACCGGCATTGTCAGGCTTGGCCATGGCATTTTGCATGAACCACATTGAGGCCTGTTGCAGATGCGCCAGCGATTGCCCGAGCGGCTTGAGATAGACATTCATTGCATCTTTGTCGGCGCGCTCCTTGAGATAAGTTTGCACCTCATTGAAGAAAGCCGTAATTGCGCGGCCACCGTCTTTACCAAGTTTACGGCCGACCAGATCGAGCGCCTGGATACCGTTGGCGCCTTCGTAGATTTGCGAAATGCGCGCATCGCGCACGAACTGCTCCATTCCGTGCTCGGCGATGTACCCATGGCCGCCAAAAATTTGTTGCGCTATCACAGCATTGGCGAAGCCGCCGTCCGTGAGCACACCTTTGATCACTGGGGTGAGGAGGCCCATATGATCATCGGCGCTCTTGCGCTCCTTTTCGTCATCGGAACGGTGGGCGACGTCACTCTTCAGCGCGGTCCACATTACCAGGGCGCGGCCTGCTTCGTTGAAGGCGCGTATGCTCATCAGTGCACGGCGCACATCTGGATGCACGATGATCGGGTCAGCCTCCTTGTTGGGATATTTGACGCCGGAGATAGCGCGGCCTTGCAGGCGCTCTTTTGCATAGGCCGCTGCATTCTGATAAGCGACCTCCGAGAGGGCGAGGCCCTGCACGCCAACGCCAAGGCGCTCTTCGTTCATCATTGTGAACATCGCGTTGAGGCCGCGGTTTTCCTCGCCGATCAGCCAACCGGTGGCGTTGTCGTAGTTCATAACGCACGTCGAGTTGCCGTGTATGCCCATCTTCTCTTCTATCGAGCCGCAGTTAACGGCATTGCGAACGCCTAACGAACCGTCGTCCTTGACAAGAATCTTTGGTACTACGAACAGTGAGATCCCCTTGGTCCCCGCGGGAGCGCGTTCAATGCGCGCGAGTACCAGATGGATAATGTTTTCGGAGAGATCGTGCTCGCCTGCGGAGATAAATATTTTGGTGCCGCTGATTTTATAGCTACCATCCGGCTGCTTCACCGCCTTTGATCGCAGCAGCCCAAGATCGGTGCCGCAGTGCGGCTCGGTGAGGTTCATAGTGCCGGTCCAGGCGCCTTCAACCATCTTCGGCAGATATTTTTTCTTAAGTTCGTCAGAGGCGTGCACCAACAGGGCCGCGATGGCGCCTTGTGTAAGGCCCTGGTACATCGCAAAAGACATATTGGCGGAGCAAAAGAATTCGTTGACGATTTCAGTCAATGTCGCCGGCAAGCCCTGCCCACCGAATTCAGGCGGTACCGATATGCCTATCCAGCCGCCCTCAACGATCTGCTTGTAGGCGTCCTTGAATCCCTTGGGCGTCGTTACACTGCCGTCGGCGGCGCGTTTGCAGCCCTCCTTGTCGCCAACTCGGTTAAGAGGTGTCAGCACTTCCTCGCTGAACTTGGCTGCTTCGCGCAGCACGGCTTCCACCACATCGGGCGACGCGTCGGAGAACCCCGGTAGATTTCCATAGTGATCGAGATGAAAGACGTCGTTGAGCAGGAACAACGCGTCATCTACTGGGGCTTTATAGATTGGCATGGCCTCTTCCCGGCAGCGCTCCGCAAGGTGTTAACTAAATGTGAAGCTCGACTTCCCTTAACTTGCAGGACCAAATATCAGCCTATTTCGGCCAAGTCCCGGCGATACGTCATATGACGTAGCCGGTTTACATCAATGTTAAGGGTTGGGGAAACGCCGGATGTGCAACCGGTGCGCGGTGAGATTTCGCGGACTTCAGTCAACGAAAAACCCCAGTCGCTTGCCTTGCAGGATCAAGGCGAGGAAACGCAGTCTTCATGGCTAAAGAGCCGAGCCGGTGCGTCGCAGCATCAACAAGCCCTTGCTCCGATAGAGGCGCTGGGCCTTCCGCCTCGTGCGGGTCCGCCGGTATCTCGGTGTCGTCGGCTCGATCCGTACCACCGGAAGTATGCGATGTTCGTTGATCCATGTCGCCTCTACGTATTGTCGGCACCGAATCGTGTGAATCCTACGTGCGACACGCGATGGTGGCAGCATTCGGGTGCTTCGCCAGAAGATATTATTTTTACAGGAACTTGCCGGCCCGTTACGGGCGCAACTTGGCGCCGAAATTGCAGGCACGTTAACCGCTTGTTTACCGTGACAGGCAAAAAGTTGGGGGCGTGGAGAAAGAACCAGGCCCTCTATCCACGCGCCGTTAGCACGCGCCGGTTCCACGAGAGTCAACCGACTCTTGGTGTCTCCACCTCGGACGTTGGTGTGAGCATGAAAATTGGCTTTCCGAGGAGGATCAAAGGAATTGGACCGGATGCGCGCAGGATCGCAGAAGAAGCGGCGCACCAAGCTGGATTACCGCTCAGTGACTGGCTCAACGCAACCATCCTGCAACGAGCTGCGGCGCAAGGCATAAAGGCGTCTTCACTTCCGTGGCGTGGCGGTGAAGAACTCGCCTACGATCTTTCTGATCTGCACATGCGACTCGACGACCTAACTCGTCGCATCGATCAAGTGACGCGCGGTGGGTCCGCCGCCTACCCTCCCAGGCAGGACCGCGAAGAATCCGATCGGTTTGCAGAGCTGTTTGCGCGCCTCGAGCAACGATTTGATCAGCTCGCCGACAATGTTTCACGCCATACACCACGGCCGATGCCGAGCACGAATGCATCGGCTCTCGACCGTGCGATCGCCGAAATTGCGGCGCGCCGATATCTACTCAACGGCGAGCCGACGCTGGCTCCGGTGCATGATCTCACGAGCCTGGAGGGTCAGCTACGCAGAATCGCCGATCAGATTGAAACGCTGGGGCACCCCGGAATAGAAGAAGCGATCGCGGCCCTACGCGTGGAACTCGGTGAATTTGCCCGCACCCTGAATGAGGCGATGCCTCGCCATGCCATCGAAACCATCAAGAAGCAGATTCAAGGTTTGGCCTACCGCATTGCGGAGGGGCTGGAAGCCAGCGTCGATCGTCGGGCCTTCGCCGGAATCGAGCACGGGCTTGCCGAAGTGCGCGATGCGGTGCAAGGGCTGACGCCCGCGGAAAACTTTATTAGGTGCACCGAGGTAATCGACGTCCTTGCGCAGAAAATCGATTTCATTATGGCGCAGTGGGATCCGGCGACAATGCAGCAGCTCGAGAAATCCATCGGAACATTGCACGAGATGGCGGCGCATGTCGCTTCCAACGAGACCGTGAGCAGCCTTAGCGCGCGGGTGCAGGCCCTGGCCGACAAAGTCGAACACCTCGCGATAGGCGGAGACGCTGGCGATGCATTCGACAGGATTGAACTCCGTATTGATGCGCTCAGCCGGGCCGTTTCCGAAGGTGCCCATAATAGCGGTGTCGTGCCATCGCGCCTCGAAGGTCTATTTCAGTCCCTGTCCGAGAAAGTTGAGCAGATCCAACACTCGCGCAGAGACCACATCGCACTAGCCCATCTCGAAGACCTTATAGCCAAATTGGTTCAACGCTTGGACGCCACCAACTTCCGAACGCCTGTTCCCGAATTGCAAAAACCGTTCACAAAGACAACGGCCGATTACACCCTGTCTACGTCTAGACCAACGCAAGCTGATCAGCCGCTCGACCCGGGGCCCGACCATCCAGGATTTGGGGCTCATCCCGACATACACATTGCTACGTCGGAAGTGATCCTCGGCGTTGAGCGCCCTAATCGTGTCACTCCAGGCTCGCAATCGAGTTTCATTGCAGCAGCCCGTCGAGCAGCGCATGCCGCGAGACAGGATCCAAAGAACGATCCGGCCCGCCTAGAATCTCACAAAAGATTTGGCGGCCAATACGGCTCGTTGCGAGGCAAAGTGGCGACGTCTGTCAAAGGAATGCTGCTGGCAGCGAGCATCGTCGCCATTATCGTGGGGTCGATCCAATTTACGAGCAACACTTTTGATTTCGGAATTTTCGACTGGAACGCCAACCTGACCAGCAATTTTGAAACTGACAACGCAAACAGCGTAAACGCGCTCCAAGACGCAGAAAATGAAACGACTGGCGGCATTGCCAGCGACAAGTTCGATCGAGCGACTGATACCGATCTTGCGGCTACATTGCTTGCCCCACCGACTCTGCCAAGTTTGACACCCGCGCGCCCGGTGCCAAAGGCCGGAGGCGCTGCTGTCCCGTTGCCACTGAACTCGTTCGATACCGGTGGAGGGCCGTCCTTGGTACTAAATCCGCCGCTATTGAATCCGCCGCTCCCGGGGGAATCTGGACCAAAGAGCGATGACAGTGGATCGGTTGTACGCCCGCCCGCCGAGGCTCGGCCAAATCGGCAACCGGCGCCTGGTGCCCAGCCGCGGACCACTGATGGTTTGCCGGCCGCCATCGGAGGGGCACAACTGCGTAACGCGGCTTCCGCCGGCGATCCGGCTGCTGCTTATGAAGTCGCCATGCGTTTCCTGGAAGGCCGCGGGGTACCAGCTAATCTGGAAGAGGCCGCCCGGTGGTATGAGCGCGCCGCGAGCAAGGGCCTGGCGCCAGCACAGTTCCGCTATGCCAGTATGCTGGAAAAGGGCCAGGGGGTAAAAAAGGACCTCGTCGCCGCCCAAAAACTCTATGCCGCTGCCGCCACCAAGGGTCACGCCAAGGCTATGCACAATCTTGCCGTCATTTATGCTGAGGGTGCCGACGGCAGGCCAGACTATGCCAGTGCGGCACTATGGTTCCGCAAGGCCGCGGAGCACGGGGTGATGGACAGCCAATACAATTTCGCAGTACTGGCCGCGCGCGGTCTCGGCACTGAGAAAAACCTTGCCGATTCTTACAAATGGTTCGCGCTGGCCGCTGCCCAAGGCGACCACGATGCGGGCCGCAAGCGCGATGAAGTTGCCGATTCCCTGGACGCCGTGACCTTGGCGACTGCCCAGGAAGCGGTCAAAAACTTTGTGGTCCAGAGGCAGCCGGAAGCAGCCACGGTGGTACCGGAACCGCCGGGAGGTTGGGACCGGACCGCACCTTCGTCGCAGGAAAAACCGCGTGCGGCAGGGCAGCTTTCAATCAGCGCCATCAATTCGGGAAAACTGGGAACCGCCTTCTTCTATCAGGTAAGGTGATCACAGGCGGACTCATCGGCTAAAATCAGCGCAGCCTGAACCAGTCCGGCTTCGAGCCATCGCGCGCGGATCGGAACACTGACGTTTCCGCGTATCTCGGTGTTAATTGTCAAAGGATGGGCCGCCGAGGCGCATCGTACACTTCAAGTGTTGGACGAACTGCTTGCAGATCTATCTTCCCATCGCTGATTTGCCCGTGAATGTTTTCCTAGTGTTGGGGATGGGGCTCGCGGTCGGCTACATCTCCGGTATGTTCGGCATCGGCGGCGGGTTCCTGATGACGCCGTTGTTGATTTTCATAGGAATAACGCCGGCGGTTGCTGTGGCGACCGTATCTAGCCACATCGCAGCATCTTCCTTTACGGGCGCGCTCAGTTACTGGCGCAAGCGCGCGCTCGATGTAGCGTTGGGGATGATGTTGCTTAGTTCTGGCATTGTGGGAACGGCCACCGGCGTCTGGCTATTCACCGAACTGCGTGCCCTGGACCAACTCGACCTGATGATTGGTCTCTCTTATGTCACTTTGCTGACGGTCGTAGGAGCCATGATGATCTACGAAAGCGTGCGCGCCATTATGCGCGCGCGTCACGGCATGCCGGCAACGCTGCGACGGCCAGGCAGTCACACGTGGTTTCATGGCCTGCCCTTCAAGCTACGATTCAAGCGCTCGAAAATATATGTATCGGCAATCCCGGTCTGGGCGATCGGATTCGTGATCGGATTCGTCGGTGCAATTATGGGTATCGGCGGCGGTTTTTTGCTGGTGCCGATGCTGATCTATTTCCTGCGGGTACCGACTGCAACCGTTATCGGCACATCAATGGTACTTACGCTGGTTACCATGGCCTCGGCGACCGTGATGCATGCTGCCACCAATCATTTAGTCGATGCCGTGCTGGCACTGATCCTGATGGTCGGAGGCGTTATCGGCGCGCAATTTGGCGCGCGGACAGGGCAGAAGATGCGTGGCGAACGTTTGCGGCTGCTGTTGGGTCTCCTGGTTTTTGCGGTGGGTTGCCGTTTCGCCTACGAACTGGTGGTGAAGCCGGACGATCTTTATTCACTTCGCTATGTCAGGAGCGGATGATGCGGCGACTCGCAATGGCACTCGCATTTATCGTCATTGTTTACGGAGCAAAACCCGCCACCGCCGAGCGGTTGGTCGTGTCTCTGTCAAATCATCGCGTGGCCGTTACCTCGAACTTTGTTGGCGAAGAGCTGGTGCTGTTCGGCACCATCGAGCCTGAACCGATAGCAAGTCCGTTGCGTCCACCTTACGATCTGGTGGTGACCGTAACCGGCCCCCGCCAAACCCTGCGCGTGCGGCGCAAGCAACGCATGCTCGGTATTTGGGTCAATATCGATTCGCGCGAATTCGTGCGCGTGCCATCCTATCTTGCAGTTCTGAGCAACCGTCCGGTCAACGACATTGCCAATCAGGACACTTTGCGACGTCTGCAGGTCGGGCTCGATAATTTCCTGTTGCCGCAGCGTATCGGCAGCGACGTTGCCGATACGGTGCGCGACGATCCATTTCGCCTCTCTTTCGTGCGATTGCAGACCCAGCAGGGCCTTTATCGCGAGTCTGCCACCGCGGTGACTTTTTTGACCTCAACGGTATTTCGCGCTGCGATCCCCATGCCTGCCGCGGTGCCGACCGGAAGTTACGGTATCGAGGTTGAGCTGTTCACGAGAGGCGCACTCGTCGCGCGCACCAACTCAGCGCTGGACGTGATCAAGACCGGCTTCGAGCAATATGTCGCCGATGCCGCGCGCGACTATGGCCTCCTGTACGGGATGGCCACGGCGATGATGGCGCTCCTGATCGGATGGTTTGCGAGCATAATTTTCGCGCGTGATTAAGCCGGTAGGCAGCGCATCGCGGTAAAACAATACACCCGGGAACCCCCGAGCAGATATGCCCTAAAGGCGAGGGTACCGAACAGATCAGCGAAGGCAGAATGACGGACATTGAGCCCGCCCGTGAATGCCCCAAAGGCGGGCATCACTAGGCGGGTTTCGTCTGCGGCGAAGCAGCGGCGACTTAGCGCACGGCCACGATGCACAATCCGAGCTACCGGATGCAAATGACCGCTGATTTCGCCGGAATCACCGTTCGGTTCGTGGCGGAAAGTCAGGGCGCCAATTTTCAGCTTCCCGTGAAACGCGCCACCGATACTACTGACCGGTTCTGGATCATGATTGCCCGTAATCCAAATCCAGTCGCGGCCCCGTTGGAGCGCGCGCAGATTGTCGCGATCGCTGTCACAGAGCCGACCTGGGCCACCGCAGTCGTGGAAACTATCGCCGAGAGCTACGATGCAGCGTGGCGCATAGTCTGCAGCTAAATGCGAAACGCGCGCGAGCGTGTTTGCGGTGTCGTAAGGCGGAAGTAGTTGCCCACGCGCGGCAAAGCTTGAGGCCTTCTCCAGATGCAAATCTGCGACGGCCAGGAGACCGTGCTCTTGCCAATAAAGCGCGCCCCGCGGATCGGCGAGAAGCGGAACGCCGGCGAGAACAATGAGATTGCCCTCGCTTTCCGCCGCATTTCGCTCCACTTGGCTCAACTCATCGCTTCCTTGATCAGTTCGTCAGCCGCTTCAGTCAAAAGGGTGTCCGAAGCCTCGCCATAGACTGTCTCGCGCCCGATCTCCAGCAACACCGGAACCGACAGCGGCGAGATGTGGTCGAGCGCTTTATGGACGATTCGCCCCCTGATGCGCGAGAGCATTTCGCCCAGACGTTTGATGTCAAGCAGACCGGTGGCGGCATCCGCATGCGCTGCCCGTAGCAGGATATGGTCGGGCTGATGCTTGCGCAGCACGTCGTATACTAGATCGGTGGAAAAAGTGAGCTGCCGGCGCGATTTTTCCTCCCCCGGGAAGCGTTTCTCGATAAGCCCGGCAATGATAGCGCAACTGCGAAATGTGCGCTTCATAAGCGCCGATTCCGCAAGCCAGGTTTCCAGGTCATCGCCGAGCATGTCCTGATCGAACAGCTGGGCAAGCGAAAGATCGCCGCGAGCGACGCGTAGCGCGACGTCACCCAGTCCCCAGACCGCGAGTGCGTATTCGTTAGCGACGAAACCGAGAGGCCTGAGCCCCGCGCGTTCAAACCGGCGCGTAAGCAACATGCCGAGCGTCTGATGCGCCAACCGCCCTTCGAATGGATAGCAGACCAGATAGTATTTGGCGGCCCGCGGAAACGTTTCGACCAATAAATCGTCAGCCTTGGGCAACATCGAACGCCATTGTTGGATTTCCAGCCATTCGCGCACTTGTTCCGGCAGCGCACGCCATGCCTCGGGCTTTGCCAGAAGGGCGCGCACGCGAGCGGCGAGATACGTCGAAAGCGGAAACTTGCCGCCCTCATAAGCAGGCACTCTCGGGTCGGTCGCGTCCGAACGCGAAACATAGACCTCATCTTCGACCATGGCCTCGTATTTTAGAATTTCTCCGGCGAACACGAAGGTGTCGCCGAATCTCAAGGTCTCGATGAAATATTCCTCGACCTGGCCAAGGAGCCGCCCGCCGCGCGGAACAACGGCCCCGCTGCGGCGGGAGCGCACCAGCCGCACCTTGACCATATCGGCCTCAATAATGGTGCCGACGTTCATGCGGTAGCGCTGGGCAACCCGCGGATGAGTAATGCGCCAGCGGCCATCCTTACCTTGCCTGATTTTTGCGAAACGCTCGTAAGCTTTCAGCGCATAGCCGCCAGTAGCAACGAAATCGACCACTGCGTCGAAATCGGCACGCGTAAGCGACTCATAAGGCGCAGCGGCGCGGACCTCGGCGTACAATTCTTCGGCAAGGAATGGCTCCCCGCAGGCCCGCCCCAAAATATGCTGTGCCAGTACATCGAGCGCGCCGGTGCGCAACGGCGGCGTATCCTGCGCATTCTCGGCCACCGCATCGATTGCGGCCCGGCATTCCAGCACCTCGAAGCGATTTGCCGGTATCAGCACAGCTTCAGAGGGCTCGTCGAGGCGGTGATTGGAACGTCCGATACGCTGGAGCAGACGCGAGCAACCCTTGGGCGCACCGACATTTATCACCAGATCGACATCTCCCCAGTCCACGCCAAGATCGAGAGAAGACGTACAGACCACCGCTCGCAATTTTCCGGCGGCCATGGCGTCTTCGACGCGGCGCCGTTGCGCTACATCGAGCGAGCCATGATGCAGAGCAATGGCGAGATTGTCTTCATTCGCCCTCCATAATTCCTGGAAAAGAAATTCCGCCTGGCTTCGCGTGTTGACGAAAACCAGCGTGGTCTTATGCGTTTTGATATGCGCATAAATCTCGCCAAGCGCATGACGTGCTGAATGACCAGCCCAGGGCAGATTCTCTTCGGTATCGAGCATTTCGACAATCGCTTGTGCGCCGGCCTGTGCCGTGACTAGATCGGCGCGCGCCTCCCCTCGCAGCGGCTGCGGTACAAGGAAACGACACAGCTCATCAGGCTCGGCGACAGTCGCGGAGAGCCCAATCGTTGTGAGCTGGAGCGCGATTGTAAACAGACGCGCCAAACCGAGCGACAGTAAGTCGCCGCGCTTGGAGGCAACGACCGAATGCAATTCGTCCAGAATCACGCGCTTAAGCGTGCCGAGCATGTAAGGCGCGTCCGCACTGGCGAGCAGCAGCGCCAGTTGCTCGGGCGTTGTCAGCAGAATGTCCGGCGGATCGCGGCGCTGTCGCTGGCGTTTGGATGCAGGCGTATCGCCCGTCCGCGTTTCAAGCCGCACCGGCAAGCCCATCTCCTGCACCGGGATCTCCAGATTGCGCGCGATGTCGACGGCGAGAGCTTTCAGCGGCGAGATATAAAGTGTGTGCAGACCTTGCGAGCGTACAAGCGTGCGCCCGGTCGACTTCAAATTGCGCGGGCGAATACCGTGCTCACTCAGCTCGACCAGTGTCGGCAGAAAACCTGCCAGGGTCTTACCGCCGCCGGTCGGCGCAATCAGCAGCGTGGAGCGTCCCGCTTTCGCCTTCGCGAGCAGCTCAAGCTGGTGCGCTCGCGGCTGCCAGCCACGCCTGGCAAACCAGCGCGCGAAGTCGTCCGGCAACCGTACCGAACTCTCGAAAAGGTTGCGTGCTGGTTCCATTGATTTCAACTTCCGGCTACGACAATCAACCCTGGCACCGGCAATCCTTTTTCGGTGCGAGTAGAAGCAAAATCCAGACTGATTGGTTTCAAGCCGGCCGCGGCCAATGACCTTTGCACGTGGGCTTCGGTATGAGCGTAACGAAGTGTTTCACGTAATATGACGCCATCCTGATCATGCGTCTCCACGCTGAAAGCGAGACGGCCCGGCGATGTAGCCACCTCCGCCACGGCCTTGAGCACGGGCGCAAGATCGTCGAAGTACATGAATACGTCGGCGGCAAGCACAACGTGGTAGCGCGCGCCTATCTTCGCCTCGCTGACGAGAAAAGCGAGAATCTCACTTTCGATAAGTCGGTCGTAGAGACCCTTTGTGCGCGCCTGCGCCAGCATGCCGCGTGAGAAATCGACACCCACCATCCAATCGCTGAATGGTCGGAACGGCAAAGCAGCAAGACCCGTGCCGCAGCCGAGATCAAGTACCGAGCCGAATCTCATCTGGCCGTTTAGGTGTGCTGCTTCGACCGCGCGAAACAGGAGTTCTGGCGCACGGTAATTTAGGCCCTTCATCAGCGCATGATCGAACCCCGACGCGTAGCCGTCGAACAGTGCACGCACGTAGCCTTCCGCCATGGCGCTGACAGATCCACCACCAAGGCGCTTAATACGAAGCGCAGCGCCGTGGCGGTCGTGCGGGTCGGCGATCTTGGCCTGCTTGAAAGCCGCTATGGCGCCAGCACCGTCACCGAGCCTTTCGCGTAGCTCTCCAAGGACAAACCATGCCGGGGCACAAGCGGGCGCAAGCTCAAGTGCCTGCACTAGAAGATCGGCGGCCCCGGTGAGATCGCCTTTGGCCTCCCGGTCGCGCGCCCATTCGAAGCGACGGTCGGCGATGACATCACCAGATGACAGGAAAATCGGGCTGGTCATTCCCTGAGTTCTTTGTCGTTTGGCGTCGAATGCCTATCTAAGCACGATGCGTCCCGAAGATATCCTGGTTCCGACGCCATTGGGCGTGTGCTGCAGGCCCGGCGGCTTCCTTATCGATCCGACCCACCCGGTCGATAAGGCCTTGATCACACATGGCCACTCCGACCACGCGCGCGCCGGTCATGGCGCGGTCCTCGCGACACAAGAAACTCTCGACATCATGCGTCTGCGTTACGGCGAGAACTTCGCTGGCAACACACAGGCGATCGGTTATGGCGAGATGCTCAAGCTCGATAGCGTCCGGGTTAGCTTTCATCCGGCTGGCCATGTGCTTGGATCGGCGCAGATACGGGTCGAATGTAATGGCAAACGCATGGTCGCCTCCGGTGACTACAAGGATGTAGCCGATCCGACCTGCATGCCGTTCGAGCCGCTGCCCTGCGACGTATTTATCACCGAAGCTACGTTCGGCCTGCCGGTCTTCCGCCATCATGACGCGGCCGGAGAGATTGCCAAACTCCTGCGATCGGTCGAGCTGTTCCCCGAGCGCGCACATCTGATCGGCGCCTATACGCTTGGCAAGGCACAACGGGTGATCGCGATGTTGCGCGCGGCCGGGCACGATAGGCCGATTTACATCCATGGCGCCGTTGAAGCGGCCACGCGTTATTACCAGGGTCGCGGCATTGAGCTCGGACAAGTTGAGCTGGTGCGCGGAGTCAATACAGCGGAGCTTGCCGGACGCATCATCATCTGCCCACCCAGTGGCATCGGCGACTTGTGGTCGCGGCGTTTTCCGGATCCGGTTGCGGCTTTCGCGTCGGGCTGGATGCGCGTGCGCGCGCGAGCACGCCAGCGGGGCGTCACGTTACCACTTGTGATTTCCGACCACGCCGACTGGGACGGTCTCACCGCAACTATTGCTGCTACGGGCGCTTCGGAAGTGTGGGTGACGCACGGTCAGGAAGACGCGTTGGTGCATTGGTGCCAGACGAAAGGCCTGAAGGCGCGGCCACTCGACATCGTCGGCTATGGTGATGAAGAGGAAGGCGAACATCTCCGTGAGGCTGAGGCATGAATCGCTTCGCCGAACTGCTCAACCGGCTCGCCTACGAGCCGGGTCGCAACGCCAAGCTGAGATTGATCAGCGACTATTTGCGCAGCACGCCGGATCCAGAACGAGGGTGGGCACTCGCTGCTCTCACCGGCGCGCTTACCTTTAAGCATGCCAAAGCGGGGATCATTCGCGGGCTGATAGCTGAGCGTACCGATCCCGCCCTCTTTGCACTTTCGTACGACTATGTCGGCGATCTGTCGGAAACCGTGGCACTGATGTGGCCGGCTCATTCGAACAACAAATCGAGCTGTGCACCAACCTTGTCCGAAGTTGTCGAAAAGCTTTCCAAGCTCGGCAAGACGCAGTTGCCTGCACAGATCGTGCGCTGGCTCGACGGACTCGATGAGACGGGACGTTGGGCCCTCTTGAAGCTCGTCACCGGCGGTTTGCGGATTGGTGTCTCAGCGCGCCTGGCCAAGACTGCCGCCGCGTCGCTGGGGGACAAGCCTCTAGATGAGGTCGAAATTCTCTGGCCGGGACTCGCTCCGCCGTATTTGCATATGTTCGCCTGGCTCGAAGGACGCGCCGAGAAACCTTTCTCGCGTGATCCAGCGCCTTTTCGCCCGCCCATGCTCGCGCACGCCACGGAAGAACCCGATCTAGCCGCTCTCGCTCCGGCTGATTTCATGGCCGAATGGAAATGGGACGGTATACGCGTGCAAGCAGTCGCAGGACGTGATGAAGGTGGCGACTTGGTCGCACGGCTCTATTCGCGGACTGGCGAGGAGATTTCGAGGAGCTTTCCCGATCTGCTCGGGGCACTGCGCCTGCCCTGCGCAATCGACGGTGAATTGCTGATCATGCGCGAAGACCGTGTCCAATCATTTAACGTTTTGCAACAACGGCTGAATCGCAAGTCGGTAACACCGAAATTGGTCGCGGAATTTCCTGCGCACCTGCGGGCCTACGATCTGTTGGCCGAAGCCGATGAAGACTTACGCGACCGCCCATTTGCCGAGCGCCGGGAACGATTGGAAAAGTTCGTCATGAAGCTGAACGATCCACGGATCGATATTTCACTGACGGTACCATTCAAAACATGGGACGACTTGGCCGCGGCGCGCGCTGATCCTGCGTCCGCCGGTGCCGGCCCGGATGCCGAAGCGGTCGAAGGAGTTATGCTTAAGCGACGCGATGCGCCATACGTTCCGGGCCGTCCAAAAGGACCTTGGTGGAAGTGGAAGCGCGACCCGCTAATCATTGACGCCGTCCTGATGTACGCGCAGCGGGGGCACGGCAAGCGCTCGTCCTACTATTCGGACTACACTTTCGGCGTTTGGAGCAAGGGTGAGAGCGGCGAGGAGCTAGTGCCCGTTGGAAAAGCCTACTTCGGGTTCACCGACGCAGAACTAATTCAGATTGATCGGTTTGTGCGTCGGAATACCGTCGATCGCTTCGGGCCAGTACGCGAGGTAGCGCACGAATCAAATCTCGGACTTGTGCTGGAAGTGGCATTCGATGGGCTGCAACGTTCGACACGTCACAAGTCCGGGATTGCGATGCGCTTTCCGCGGATCAACCGGCTGCGCTGGGACAAGCCACCCGGCGAAGCAGATCGGCTGGAAACTCTCGAAAAAATGCTGGTGCGGCGCGAACGTGCTAGAGTGCCCGTGAATGGAGGCGGTCATGGCTGACAATCAGGTCGCGCGTTGGGCGGGCGGGTCCCCATTGGGAGTGCTGCTGCGCCTGATTTTGTTGTCGATTTTGGTCGGCGTGATCCTCTCTGCGCTCGGCCTCGATCCATTCGACATTATGAAGAGTATCGAGCGGCTAATCCGATCGATCTGGAATATGGGCTTCGACGCACTCCGCTGGCTGTGGCGTTATTTCCTGCTCGGAGCGGTGATCGTCATCCCGATTTGGCTCATAATGCGACTGATCAACGCGCCGCGCGGACGCTAGGCGGGCCAGCTTTCCGCGGTGATCGTGGCGGCGTCGCTGCCGACCATCGATGCGAGTGAATTGCGGTGACCCCGCTTGAGCGCCGTCGCAAGTTCGGCCTTGATCTCCGTCACCATGCCAATGCCGCGATAGACGAGCGCCGTGTAAAGCTGTAGCAGCGTGGCGCCCGCCTTGACCTTGGCGATAGCGGTCGCACCGGAGTCGATACCGCCAACCCCGATCAACGGAAACGTGCCCTCAGTGCGCACGAAAGTTTCCGCCAACATGCGGGTTGCAATCTTGAAGAGTGGCTTGCCAGATAGACCGCCCTCCTCATGCCTCCTGTCGCACTCGCGCAGCGAGCTGGGCCGCGAGATAGTGGTGTTTCCGACAATCATCCCGTCGACGTGTCTTTTGCGCGCTACGCCGACGACATCGTCTAGTTCAGGCAGCGTCAGATCAGGCGCTATTTTGAGGAGCACCGGCGTTAAGTTCGCACGCGGCCGAAGCCTTTCACGCGCGTCGATCACGCGGGCAAGCAGATCGTCCAGGACCTTCGCCTGTTGCATATCGCGCAGACCCGGCGTGTTCGGCGACGATACGTTAACGGTAAAATAGCTGGCGACGGCGGAAAAAGTCTCAATCAGCCGGGCGTAGTCTTCAGAACGATCTTTTGAATCGCGATTGGCGCCAATATTGACGCCAACGATCCCACCAGCATCGCGACGGGCGGCCAGTCGCATATGAATCGCAGCGGCGCCGTCGTTATTAAAGCCGAGACGGTTTATGATCGCCTGATCACTCTCGAGACGGAAAAGGCGCGGTCGGGGATTACCCGCTTGCGGCCGCGGCGTGATGGTGCCGACCTCGACAAAGCCAAAGCCGAGACGCAGCAAAGCGTCAGGAACCTCCGCGTTTTTGTCGAAGCCAGCAGCAAGACCGACCGGGTTAGGAAATTTGAGTCCGAAGGCACGCACGGCCAACTCGTCGCTATCGGCCGGTGCCTTGGCTAAAGGCATGAACCGCAGCGCCTTGATCGCAAGCCTGTGCGCATCCTCGGGATCGAGAGCACGCAGGAACGGGCGGGACAAGCGGTCGAATAGACCGATCACCAGGCGAGCCTCCAAAAATTGCACTACAATCGAAATCTATCGGCCAAGGCTGGCTTACTTAAGGCAGGCGCTGAAGGAAACTGTTGCGACAGGGGGGCGACTCAAGGCTATAATTCCTATCCTCAAATTCACAATCGCACATAGTGCCAGCGTCCATGGCCATGCTTACTCACAACCAGATATGGACTGCCATCGACCGGTTGGCCGCGCGTGCCAAGTTGACGCCTTCTGGTTTGGCCAAGAAAGCCGGCCTCGATCCGACGACGTTCAACAAATCCAAGCGTGTGACACCGGAAGGGCGGCCGCGCTGGCCTTCGACAGAATCCGTTGCTAAGGCGCTGCAGGCGACAAGCACCAAATTCGATACCTTCGTTACCTTGGTCACGGACGGCAGCAAAGCGGCTATGCACAACGTGCCCTTGATTGGCTTTGCACAAGCCGGCGCCGGTGGTTTTTTCGACGACGGCGGCTTCCCTGTCGGTAAAGGCTGGGAGGAGATCGCTCTTCCCTCCGTCACCGATGAACACGCCTACGCACTAGAAATCTCCGGCGACTCGATGAGGCCGGCCTATCGTAACGGTGACGTCATCATCGTTTCGCCGAGCGCAGCGGTGCGAAAAGGCGATCGTGTCGTGGTAAAAACAAGAGATGGCGAGGTTCTGGTCAAGGAGCTCAAACGCAAGACTGCAAAGTCAGTCGAGCTCAAATCGCTCAGTGCCGAGCACCGCGAGCGAACGCTGGCGAGGTCGGACGTTGTCTGGGTTGCGCGGATTGTATGGGCGAGTCAATAGCTACGCGGATCGCGCCAATGCACCATCAATCATGTCGATGGTATTCTGCAGGCCATAGATTGCCACGAATGAGCCGAAGCGCGGACCTTTTTCCTGACCCAGCAATACCTGATAAAGCAGGTTGAACCAGTCAAGCGACACCCCAGGCTTGCCATCTTTTGCCTTCTTTTTCTGATCCAGGAACGGCTCACGGCGTCCAACCTCGTAGACCACGTTCTGGATGTCTTCAGCAGTGGCTTTTGCCTGCAGTTGCGAGAGCGCATCGCGCAAATCAATGAGAGCCGCGCGTTCGACATCGGTTGGTTCGCGGAATTTCTTTCCTGGTAAGACAAAATCGCGGAAATAGTGGATAGCATATTCGACTAGCTCATTGAGCTTTGGATGCGTCTTCGGTGTCACGCCAGGGCGGTAGCGGCCGATAAAACCCCACAGCGTTTCTGCATTCTCGGCATTTGATGACGATACGAGCGTCAGAAGCATTGCGAATGAAATCGGCATGTCTATCTTTGGCGGCTTGCCGGAATGAATGTGCCAAACCGGATTGGAAAGCTGCTGCCGCGAACCCTGCCGTTCAAAACTGTCGAGAAATTGATAGTACTCGTCAACGTTACGCGGAATGACGTCAAAGTAGAGTCGCTTGGCTGCCTTCGGCTCGCGGTACATGAACAATGACAGACTCTCGGGACTGGCGTAGCGCAGCCATTCCTCGATAGTCAGTCCATTGCCTTTCGACTTGGATATTTTCTGGCCCTTCTCGTCGAGGAACAACTCATAATTAAATCCTTCCGGCGCAGTTCCGCCGAGCGCATTGCAAATCTCGCCCGACAGTTTCACTGAATCGATCAGATCTTTCCCTGCCATCTCGTAGTCGACGCCGAGCGCAAGCCATCGCATGGCCCAGTCCGGTTTCCATTGTAGCTTGCAGCGGCCGCCGGTGACCGGTGTAACGACCTGCTCGTTTGTCTCGGGATCTTGATAGGCGATGGTACCGGCCTTGGCATCGTGCGCGGTGACCGGTACTTGCAACACAACTCCGCTCTTGGGTGATACGGGCAGGAAGGGAGAATAGCTTGCTGCCCGTTCCTCGCGCAGCGAAGGCAGCATAATGGCCATGACCTGATCAAAACGCTCCAGCACTTTTAACAATGCCTGATCGAAGCGACCGGACTTGTAACATTCGGTAGACGACATGAATTCGTACCCAAACCCAAAATGGTCCAGAAAAGCACGCAGGCGCGCGTTATTGTGTTCACCGAAGCTGGGGTGGGTCCCAAACGGATCCGGTACTTTGGTTAACGGTTTGCCGAGATGCCGCTCCAGCATCTCTTTGTTCGGCACATTGTCTGGTATTTTGCGCAGCCCATCCATATCGTCGGAAAATGCAATAAGGCGTGTCTTCACCTTATCGTCGGTCAATACACGGAACGCATGGCGCACCATGGTCGTGCGGGCGACCTCGCCGAAGGTACCGATATGCGGAAGTCCCGAGGGACCGTAACCGGTCTCGAAGATGATTTGGTCCTTGGAATGTTTCTTGAGCCGCGCGACAATCTTGCGCGCCTCTTCGAATGGCCAGGCATTCGACTGCTCGGCCAACTGACGGAAAAAAGCGGCGGTTTCGGTCGCAGGCATCGTGTCTCCGGGGGGCGGACACTAGAAATGCCACACGACCACGTCAAATGCGCCATTCAAAACGGACTGACCGGGAAATAGCGTAACCACAGGTCGGTGAAGCGGCCCTTTTCCCACAGCCGGAACAGCGCCCAATTGAATGCCTGCCTCAGGAGATCATTGCCGCGTCTGACCACAATGCTGATGCCTTCGCCGAAAAAGCGGCTCTCGAGATACGGGCCGCCGCGGAACACGCAGCAGTTCGCGGAGTCGGTGCCATTGAGCCAAAAGGCAAGCGAGACGCCGTCACCAAAAAGGAGGTCGACTTCGCCTCGCTTCAGCGCAAAGCGCCCAGCGTCGGCGTCAGGATAAGGCCGAATCTCCGCCTCCGTGAATAGCGCCTTGAGATAAGCCTCATGCGCAGTGCCCGCCACGACCGCGATCTTTTTTCCCTCGAGAAATTCCGGGCGAATGTCCTCGATGGTACTGTCGCGCCGCACTACAAATCGTGCCGGTGTGCGGTAATAAGGATCGCTGAAATCGACACGCGCACGCATTTCGGGGGTCGTCGCAATCGACGCGATGACCGCATCGCCGTTATTGCTGTTGAGCGCTCCAATCAACGTATCGAACCGACGCATCTGCACCGTGCAGGCGACTTTGAGTTCTTCGCAAATCAGCCGGGCGAGATCCACATTGAAGCCAGTTGGTGCGCCATCGGGTCCAGCATAATTGAATGGCGGATAGTCGGTTTCCGTAAGGAAGCGGATAATGCTGATGCGTGAAAGGTCGGGGCGCTCCGGTCGCCGGCGCGGGTCCCAGAAGCCGGGTACCGCCAAAACGTCGGCTTTTGTGGCCCCTTCCCCGGGCTGCACCGCCGCGCCGGCCGGAGATGAAGCGGGCGGACCTTTTGTGGCCTGCGCATGCGCTGCCGCTGCCGCGAAAGCAGTCAGCACCACAACAAGCGCGTATGTTTGAGCGCAACGCCAACGCCGACCTGATTGCAGCCTCATCCGACGGTCTTTCATCGAGAATCGCTGCGACCATAGCATCGTCATAGCGATGGGCTAGTCATATTCGTAGGCTTTGATGTTTTCGGCTTCCGTCATCAGCCACCGGTCAGGTGCTTCGCGATCTGATGCACCGGCATTTTGACAAAGTCTTTGTCAACCTCGACGCGCACGGCGCTATTGAGCGCGTGCGAGTAGGCTGGGCGGATCATTCCCAGCGCACGCGGCGGAGCTACGACGATCAGCGATTTGGCCCTTCCGGAAGAAATGGCGCTGTCCAAATGGTGCGCCAGCTGCGTAAGAAAAGCTCGCTCCGATTGGTCGTGCCAGTCGGTCTGTTCGACCGCACTTCGCATGTTGCCAACGGAATTGATAACACGCCCGGGCGCATCTGTCCCGAGCTCACGCGTCGCGAGATCCTTTTGCTCGAAAACTTGGACTGTCTTCAGGTTGGGGAATTTAATATCCCCGGTATTTTCCAAAATCAGGGCCTTGGCGCCGTCACAGACCACCACCCATTCGCCGTGTCTAATCAAAAGTCCGGACATGGACCAACTCCTCAAATCTACACCAGAGACTAAAAGAAACACGCGATCAGATTTTGCTCTGGATCAAATGTGGCCAGTTTAGGGTTTGTTGCAGAACTTGCGCTCGCAACATTGTCAGTTCGTGCCGTCCAGCAGACGTCGGGCGATGACCTGGGCCTGGATTTCGGCAGCACCTTCAAAAATATTGAGTATACGCGCATCGCATAGTATGCGAGAGACGGGAAACTCCAGCGCGAATCCATTGCCGCCGTGCACCTGCACGGCATTGTCCGCAGCAGCCCAGGCTACTCGTGCAGCAAGCAGTTTGGCCATGCCGGCTTCCAAGTCGCAGCGGCGCCCGGAATCCTTCTCCCGCGCCGCATAATAAGTGAGCTGTCTTGCAATCATGATCTCCACTGCCATCATTACAATCTTGTCTGCAACACGCGGAAAGGCAATGATCGGCCCGCCAAACTGCACACGGTTCTGCGCGTAGTCGAGCGCCTGCTCCAAGGCAGCTTGTGCAACGCCGATAGCACGCGCGGCGGTCTGGATGCGGGCGGATTCGAAAGTCTGCATCAGCTGTTTGAAGCCCAGTCCCTCGACTCCACCCAGCAAGTTCTCCGCCTTGACCGCGAACCCATCGAACGCGATCTCGTATTCCTTCATGCCGCGATAGCCAAGTACCTCGATTTCAGTGCCGCTCATTCCCTGTGCGGGGAATGGATGCTTGTCATCACCTCGCTGCTTTTCCGCCAGCAACATCGACAGGCCACGATGGCCAGCTTCTTTTGGATTTGTTCGCACGAGAAGGGTCATCAAGTCGGCGCGCACCGGATGGGTTATCCAGGTTTTGTTGCCGTAAATTCTGTAGACGTCGCCCTCGCGCACTGCGCGCGTCTTGATCGAGGCGAGGTCCGAACCTGTATTCGGCTCGGTAAACACCGCGGTCGGCAGCACCTCACCGGAGGCGATTTTAGGCAACCATTTTTCCTTCTGCGATGCGGTACCGCTGCCGAGAATCAATTCGGCCGCGATTTCCGAGCGGGTACCGAGCGAACCGACGCCGATGTAACCACGTGAAAGCTCCTCCGAGACCACGCACATGGATTCCTTGCCAAGTCCCATTCCTCCGAATTCCTCAGGAATGGTTAGACCGAATACACCAAGCTCGGACATCTGTGCGATGACTCCGAGCGGGATATAGCTGTTAGTGCGATGCCAATCCTGCGCGTGTCCGATAATCTCAGTGTCGGCAAACTTGCGCATTTCCTCCCGGATTGATTCCAGTGTCTCTTCGAGCCCGCACAGACCAACCGTGACGCTATGACCTACGCGCATCAATTCGATCAGACGCGCGCGCCGTTCGGCACTGTTGCCATCGACGATGAGGCTCTCTGCGATCGGATTTATGCGTTCGGCCACCTGAGCTGGCGAGAGGCCTAAATCGGATAGCCTTGCGACTTCGCCCTGGCTCATCGGAATGCCACCCACCACCTGGGCAAGATATTCCCCAAGCCCTATGCGGATTATCAGGTCCTCGACTTCGCCGAGTGCACCGTCATCGGCTATGCGCGCGGCATAGGCAGCGAGTTGGCGCACCGCCTCCACATAAGTTGCGAACCAGGCAAGCCCATGAGTGGCGCGTTGCGCGCGATCGAAGAGCCGGCCGACGACATGGCCTCCCACCACAACTCGTTCGCGCACCTTTGTGGTTGCATCAGCGAGCAGCGCGTCGAGGATCGAGGTCGCCTCTCGAGCAAGGTTTACCAAGTCGTGCTTTTCGGGTCTGGACGCGGCGATGGGCATCGAAAACTCGCACCAGTTTGACAGAGCCAATGACAGTATGCATGCACTGCACGAAAGCAAATCAGCGAAGAAATCCTACCTTTCGGCCAGCCTGGCACAGTCGTCCTGAAGGTAAATTGCTATGAAATTTAACCATTTTTTGGCCTGATCATTGTATCTACAGTGTGCTCCGGCAAAACCGGACAATTGCATACGTCCCATGGACCCCTCGCTTCCGCTGATGCGGAATGTCCTTGATCATCACATCAGCTACTGCGACCGCTGGTCAGGGGCCCAAATCCATCCCCAGGCACGAACAAATCCGGGCTCGGGACAGAATTGGATCGGCCTAAAGCGCCAAAATCTCCTACACGTCGCCCAATCCGCAAAAAACGCCACGTTGAATTGGTGCATGCAAAATAGGTGCTTCCGATCGCGAATTTTAACGACGTGATTGGCCCGCCTGAATTCTAGTCCGTTGACGATCCTCTAGGCGTTGCCGACGCTCCGGTATCATCGTGTCCTTGTCTTACCTTTGGGCCAAACTTGGGTTTCAAAACCTGACCGCCTTAGAGGCGTCATATTAGGTGCGCCAGGTCTCAAAGCACAGGTACACGACGAGCACACATATGAACACGATAATGAACAATTTTATCATGGCCGCGCATCATCGCGTTGTCGGAGCATCCGTCGATTTGAAATAAGAACGGCTGGCTCAGCACATTCGGCGCCTTTCAACGAGGCTGCGCTTATCGGCTTTGCTGTGCTCTTTTTTTTCCGTGTACCGCGCCATTTGCTCGATTTTCGGGACAATTCGCGATATTGGCGTGTTGCTTACCGTCGTGGCAGTAGCCCTGATTTTGCCCCATAAGAGCGGACGATTTCCAAGAGGCTTCGGCTGTCACGACCAACAGTGAGCCCATCAGGCCGACAATTAGAAACATCACTGAGAAGCTGATTGCACGGATCACTGAATGCTCCCGTCGAATTGCTGCTTTTTGTGCATATTAGAGCGAGCGGGACATAAGTTCACCCAAGTCGCACGGACGATTCAGGCATCGACCGGCCGGATTGGGATCCAGTCGCTGAGAGAGCTTTTCGATCTGCCCATCGACGGCGCCGTCGACCAGCTGCCCCACATAGGCGGCG
This sequence comes from Pseudolabrys sp., assembly GCA_035315965.1. Lineage (GTDB taxonomy): Bacteria > Pseudomonadota > Alphaproteobacteria > Rhizobiales > Xanthobacteraceae > Pseudolabrys. The sequence continues at coordinate 47,377 of DATFXJ010000097.1, read as the reverse complement.
ATCCGCATAAATCCACTGGAATTAGTCAGATAGTTGAAGCTCATCTTAGTCTCCTCTGACCGGCAAAAATGTGGATCTCCCTTTAATCAGATTAGGTGAGTGGAATGTGAGCGCTGTGTTAGCCGTCACAAAAAAGCGCTTTTAATGAACCGAGGGTCAGACTCGCGTGGCGAACTGAGCCGCGCCGAGCCGCCATTTTCAACAACAACCAGGAGGCCTGCCGATGCGCTTTGAAACCAAGGTTATGGCGGCGCTTGTTGCGGTGCCGGTAGTGCTGACGCAAACGGCCGCCAGCGCTCTCCCCTACGATCCTTATCCGTGGTGCGCTCTGTATACGGGTAAACTTGGTGGCGCCAGCAATTGCGGTTTCCTCACTATTGAGCAGTGTAGAGCAACCGTGAGCGGTATCGGTGGATTTTGCGTGCCCAATCAATTTTACAATCCGGGAGGGCGTGAGGGGCGCGGCCGCAGCTCACGGCATCGCTATTGATAGAAAAGAGCCGCAGGCTCCATCGGCGAGCTTTCATCCGACGAGGAGGTCGTACCTATCGGACGGTCGCTTGCCAAAAGCTACCCTTTCACCCGGTATGGAAACAATAAATTTAGAATTAAAAGGTCCCACCAATAGCGATGAAGCAACTAAAAGGGCCTCCGGTAGTTTGTTGGCGGGATTTTTATGATTCCCGTACCAATTGGTAGACCGAATTTTCGTGAACTTTCGATAAATTGCAGCAAGCTACACATGACTGCCTGAGTGGCTGTGAAACTCGACGAGGCAGTTGAGGCCCATGCCAGACATAATTGTTTATTTGGTCGTTTTGGCGCTCGGCTTTGCCATTGGATATGGCGTACGCGAGCGAGTGTCTCGTAAGCGCCACCGCCGCGCTGCTGAGCGCGGCCAATTTTGAATTCAGGTGTCAGGCGTTTCTGTTCGGTCCCTTCGCGCCTTCCTCAATTCTGTTAATTAAATGGAAAGAGTGCACTCGATTCGAGGCGGCTGGTGTACTTATCGGCTCCGCTTTGGCTTAGATTGGGCTTCGGGCCACACGCCTGACGGGAAAAATGCGGAATGCTCTCGGCACATACAGAAGCGGCAAATATAGTCGGGCATTGCCGGATTGGCTTCTGGGTAGCCGTGGCTAACGATTAAGCATCGGACAACTAAGCGGGCCTACGTATTGGTTATAGGCCATAACCCAATTGCTAGCGATTTCCGATTGCGCCGTAGAGAGTGGCACCTTGCCAGCGCAGACCAGCTTGTGCAAACGATCCTCTAGCCGGTCCTTTGTATGAGCGCCGCATCTTCCGTTCCACAACTCAGGCCAAAGATTCCTAGGGTCGGTCGGATGCCCACCAAGTTCTAGCGATATGAGGTGATCTTCTTCATAGGCTGCAGGCTTGCCCTTCAAATGCGCGGCGGCCATTTGCTGCCGCTTTAATTTGCTCGTGTAGCTTAGCGGAGGCCGGATGCGCTTCGTGCTAAATCCTTTGGCACAGATAACCTTTTCCGTGACTTGCGGATTGATGGCGCCCGGTGTTGTCCAAGGATTCGGCAGCGGACTAGCGTTGGCGGCGAACGTCCAGCATAGCCAGATTGCTAGGGGAAAAATCTTTTGCAAAATATTTCCTCAGTTACCTATGAAGGCAAAGCGGCCAAGAGCACGGAGTAAACGCTTGGCCGCTGCCGTCAAGCAAGGGCGTAAGTCGAAAGGAGCAACCCTCACGCCCGCGCCGCTCTTAGAACCCGAAATTCTCACGAGTGAATTTTTGCGTTCTTTATTGCTGATATGCGTTAGGCTTGCCATTGGTGCTGAAGGATCAACCTTTCCACTGCTTCTAACCGCTGCCGCTACCGCAGCACGATCCAGCGTGGCTTCACGGTCGACCCTTGGTCTTTGGGCGCATCTGTTCGATTGCTTGCTGCACATACTTAGCGCCATTCCGCCGATAAGTCACAGGATCAGGAAATGTGCTTTCATAAAGCCGCAGAACCTCAGCCTGAATATGACGTTGAGCTAGTGCCCGCTGTTGAGGATCTGCGAGCATAGACGCCCTTGCCATCATCGTCTGACTATAGGCTAGGATCTGGCTTTCCAATTCGGCACGCTGAATTGGATTCGGCGTTTCGTAATACCTAGCTTCAAATGCGCGAACTAATTCCGGGTCTTTAAAGGCTTCCGCAAGCAGACAACGTTCGACGTAACCCTTCATCCAAATCCAGGTGCTTTAGCGATTCCGTTTCTTCCTTCACTAAAGCATCAAAATCGGATTTGGAACGCGCCATCTGCTGCCGCACAGCCTCTTGATGCAATGCGCTTTGCAACTGTTGAACGGTTTGGTTGAGTTGATTGCCTTGCTGCTCGTTAGCCACTCTTTCGGATGCAGACTCTTGAAGCAGTCGGAGTTGGTCTGACGACTGTTAGCATCGATTGCAGCAGGAGTCAGTCGCGCTTCGGGTGAGGCTCGCATCAGAGCCGAAGTGATGAGCAGCGTGGCTGAGATCACCAACGCCCATTCGACGGCGTCGGGTGTCAAGGAACTTGCTAACTCGGTCGCGGTGGAGGCCGAGGGCGTGGAAGCCTAGGTCCGTCAGTTCCTTCATCAACGTGAAAGCGGCATAATTTCCGTACTGCAAAGCGAAAGATGAGCTCCCACGGGGCTTGCAAAGCGTCCGGCAATAGACGATTTGAATAGATGCCGCCTGCGGGAGCATCTATTGCGCGTTCTTAAGGGGTCAACGCGACTTGCAGCCGACGCGTTTCGGCAGTTCAACGACGACGACGGTTGGGCGATCGCGAGCCATATTGCGTTGTCGACGCTGATGGCCCTGTTTCCATTTTTGATTGTAGTCACCGCGCTTGCCGGATTTTTTTTCGGCTCCAAGGAGCTTGCGGATGAGGCCGCTCGTATCTTGCTTGAGGCCTGGCCAAATCAAGTGGCAGCACCCATCGCTCTCGACATCACCGGTGTCCTGACATCGACACGTGGCGACGTGTTGACACTCGGTGTTCTGTTCGCCCTCTACTTCGCCTCCAGCGGTGTGGAGAGTCTGCGCATTGGACTCAACCGGGCTTATAACATCAAGGAGTTACGCTCCTGGTGGCTGCTGCGGATTGAATCGATCGTCTATGTACTCGTCGGCGCGGTAGCCATCTTAGCGTTTTCATTTCTGGTGGTGTTGGCACCTTTGATACTCTCAAAGCTTGTGCACTATGTGCCTGCGTTGGAACAATTCGGAGACCTCATCACCTTTGCGCGCTACGCGGTGGCGGCTGCCGTGCTTGTGTTCGCATTGATGATCGTCCACCTTTGGCTTCCGGCTGGGCGGCGTTCTTTCAGGCAGATCGCACCGGGAATCATCGCAACGCTGTTGCTGTGGCTGATCAGCGGCGCCTTTTTTGGCCGCTATCTTGCGAATTATGCATTTGCCTACGTTTCGATGTATGCCGGACTGGCATCGGCCATGGTCGCGCTGGTATTTCTTTATGTTTGCGCGTCGATTTTCATATATGGCGGCGAACTGAATTCGGTCATCGCCCGGGCGCGTATTGACAAACGCTAGCCGCCCGAGGCTTCTTGTGCGTCGTCGAACGTCTTCAATCCGGTGCGCGGTGCATTCACCATCACCGCCATGTTTCCCGGCGGATGCTGGTTTTTCCACATCTTCATGTGGGCAAGGGGGATCTTGTCCCAGGCAAAAACCTCGCTCATGCAAGGGTCGATGCGTTGCTCCAGCACAAAACGATTCGCCTGTGACGCCTGCTTGAGATGTGCAAAATGTGAGCCCTGAATACGCTTCTGCCGCATCCACACGTAACGCGCATCGAATGTAAGATTGTAGCCTGTTGTCCCCGCGCAGAAGACAACCATGCCGCCGCGCTTCACGACAAGACAGGAAACCGGAAACGTCTGCTCACCCGGATGTTCGAATACGATGTCGACATCTCGTTTGCCTGTGATATCCCAGATCGCCTTGCCGAAGCGACGCGCTTCTTTCGTCCAATCACCGAACTCAGGCGAGTTCACGGCAGGCATTTGGCCCCAGCACTTGAACTCCTTGCGATTGATCACCCCCTTGGCGCCAAGATTGAGAACATACTCAATCTTCGATTCATCGGATATGACTGCGATCGCGTTGGCGCCGGACGCGGCCACGAGTTGCACACCGAATACCCCGAGACCACCTGAACCGCCCCATACCAACACATTATCGCCAGGCTTGAGAGTGTGCGGGGGGTGGCCGAATAACATGCGGTACGCGGTCGCCAGCGTGAGCGTGTAACAAGCCGACTCTTCCCACGAGAGATGGTTCGGCTTGTGCATGAGTTGACGCGATTGCACGCGGCAGAACTGTGCGAACGACCCGTCAGGTGTCTCGTATCCCCAAATGCGCTGCGAAGGGGACAACAACGGATCGCCGCCATTGCAGTCCTCGTCATCACCATCGTCTTGATTGCAGTGAACGATGACCTCGTCGCCCACCTTCCACCGCTTAACCTTGGCGCCGATTGCCCAGACCACGCCCGACGCATCGGAGCCTGCGATGTGGAATGGATGCTTGTGACCGTCGAGCGGTGAAATCGGTACGCCAAGACCGGCCCAGACGCCATTGTAGTTGACGCCGCCCGCCATCACGTAGACCAGCACCTCGTCATCACCGATTGCCCAGGTCGGTACAATTTCCAGCTGAAATGATTTGTCGGGAGGACCGTGCCGTTCCTTGCGGATCACCCAGGCATGCATCTTGTCCGGCACATGTCCGAGTGGCGGAATCTCGCTGATCTCGTACAGATCCTTTAGAGGAGCAACACCCCTCGCCTTTGCAATAGCCGGCATCGTCGTTCTCCCTGCCTGATAGCACTCTGACGCAAAGTATGTTGCATCGCAATATTGACTTCCTGGCCGAGAAAAATGGCGCTACCGCAATATGTTACACGTCGCAAGCTCGAAGGCCCTCGCAACGGGATTTTCGACCACGCTGCGCGGAACGCATTGGGTGCCATTCAACTGGCGCCTTTGGCTTCGCGCTTTTCGGGGCCCGGCATGCTCGGGTTACGAGTTTTGATGTCGCTCGGCAAACTAATCTAAGCCTGCCGCAACTGCGCCGCGCCGATCTTCTTGGAATGCTCGCACGATCTTTCTGGCTCGGCCTTTAGCTGCATAATGGCATTTCATTCGATCGACATACTGCGGCAGACCCAATTCTCAATGACCACGGTTTTTGGCGGCCATCTCGATTTTGTTGGGATTCCCGCTGAGCCCGCAAAATCTTCCGGACTTCCTCCCGCTGCTCGACGAATAAAGGCATACGCACGACGTTGCTCGCCACCTTCAACCCCCGGCTGTTGCTTTGCTTGATCGGCTACCGGATTGCAAGCAGACCTATGTCGATGACGTCGCCAACGTACATACTCGACGTTGAGTACCTAACGAAGAAGACGTCACTGCTGGAGAGCCGTCGACGCGGCGATGACTTTAGTATTGAATTGCATGATCAGCGGCTGCCGCGGGGGTGGGTCGCGATTTGGGGGAGGACGCCATGTCATTAGAAGCATTGATCATCCTCATCATCATCGGTGCCATCGCTGGCTGGCTCGCGGGTGTTATCGTCAAAGGCGTGGGTTTTGGTCTGATAGGCAATATCATTGTCGGCATTGTAGGCGCGTTCATTGGCACTTGGGTGCTTGGGGCTTTGGGCGTCGCGATTGGTGGCGGAATTATCGCCTCTATCATCAACGCCACGATCGGCGCCGTAATTCTGCTGTTCATCATTAGCCTCGTGAAACGGGCGTAGATCCCTCCAGGCTAGACCTCAAGACCGAAAGCCGGCCAGTCGTATCCGGCCGGGTGGGCCGATGTTGCGTTGCAACAAGCGCTGAGCCAAAATGCCGTGTTAGGCTATCGATGCGCGACAAAACCCAACGCGACAAGCCGTGGATATTCCGCACCTATGCCGGCCACTCGACGGCCCCGGATTCCAACGCGCTTTACCGCAAGAATCTCGCCAAGGGTCAGACCGGCCTCTCGGTTGCCTTCGATCTACCGACCCAGACTGGTTACGACTCTGATCATGTGCTGGCCAAAGGCGAAGTCGGCAAGGTCGGCGTGCCAATCTGCCATCTCGGCGACATGCGCGCGCTGTTCGACGGAATTCCCCTCGACACCATGAATACCTCGATGACCATCAATGCCACCGCGGCGTGGCTGATGGCGCTTTACATTGCGGTAGCCGACGAACAAGGCGCGCCACGAGCCGCCCTGCAAGGCACCATTCAGAACGACATCATCAAAGAATATCTTTCCCGCGGCACTTACGTTTTTCCGCCGGCGCCCTCGATGCGGCTGATCAAGGACGTGATCCTTTTCACGACCAAGGAGATTCCAAAATGGAATCCGATCAATGTCTGCTCCTACCACCTGCAAGAAGCAGGCGCGACGCCGGTGCAAGAGCTCGCTTTTGCGCTTGCGACAGCGGTTGCTGTGCTCGACACCGTTAAGGCTTCCGGCGAAGTCTCGCCAGATAAATTCGGCGATGTGGTCGGACGTATCTCGTTCTTTGTGAATGCCGGTCTGCGATTCATCACCGAGTTGTGCAAGATGCGCGCTTTCACCGAGCTATGGGACGAGATTACACGCGAACGCTACGGGATAGCCGATGCCAAGCAGCGATTGTTCCGCTACGGCGTGCAGGTGAATTCGCTGGGGCTGACCGAGCCACAGCCCGAAAATAATGTCGCGCGCATTCTCATCGAGATGCTGGCCGTTACATTGTCGAGGAATGCGCGCGCACGCGCCGTGCAGTTGCCGGCCTGGAATGAAGCTCTCGGATTGCCGAGACCGTGGGATCAGCAATGGTCACTCCGCATGCAGCAGATTCTCGCTTACGAGACCGATCTGCTCCACTATGGCGACATTTTCGACGGCTCGGACGAAATTAAGCAAAGGGTTGAAGATCTGAAACATCAAGCCCGAGAAGAACTCAACCGCATCGAAGAGATGGGCGGTGCGGTGGCCGCAGTCGATACGGGCTACATGAAGCAACAGTTGGTTGAATCAAACACGGCGCGCCTGGAAGCGATCGAACGCGGGGAACAGATTGTTGTGGGCGTCAACAAATTTCTCGAAAGTGAACCCTCGCCGTTGGCGGGCGTCGCAGACTCCATTCTTACCATTTCGGAGGACGCCGAACGCGGACAAATTGAGCGGCTCAAAGCGTGGCGAACCTCCCGCGACGATACGACAGTTGCCGAGGCCCTGAGGGACTTGAAGCGCGCTGCCTCTGGCGGCAGCAACATCATGCCGGCTTCGATTGCCTGTGCCAAAGCCGGGGTCACCACTGGTGAATGGGGCTGGACCCTTCGCGAGGCCTTTGGCGAATACCGCGCGCCGACCGGCGTCGGCCGCGCTATGCGCAACGATGTCACTGGCCTCGACGACATTCGTGCTGATGTTGACCGCGTCTCGCGCAAGCTGGGCCGCCGTCTCACCTTCCTGGTCGGGAAACCCGGTCTAGATGGTCATTCCAACGGCGCCGAGCAGATCGCGGTGCGCGCGCGCGACGCCGGCATGCAGGTCGTCTACGAGGGCATTCGACTAACGCCGGAGGAGATCGTCGAGGCAGCGCGAAAGGAGAAGGCTCATGTGGTTGGACTATCCGTACTTTCAGGCAGTCATCTTCCGTTGGTCGAAGATGTGGTGGGCCGCATGAAACGGGTCGGGCTCGACGTCCCGGTTGTGGTCGGTGGCATTATTCCGCCGGAAGACGCGGCGGAACTGGAAAAGGCCGGTGTGGCCGCGGTTTACACACCGAAGGATTTTGAATTGAACCGTATCATGTCCGACGTCGTTCGCATCGTTGAACGCGCCAAGGGCCCGACCAACGTTTGAACGCTTCTATCCGGCGAGACCCGCCAACACCCGCGCAAGCTTTCCAGGGCTGACCGGCTTTACGAAATAGAAGTTCATGCCAACTGCGCGAGCGGCGCCCTCCTCGCTGCTGTCGCTGCGCCCGGAAACCGCGACTATCGGCGTCTGCCCCGCTCTGCCCGGCAGTCCGCGGATGCGCCGTGTTGCCTCGATGCCATTCAGTCCGGCAAGCGTGACATCCATCAAGATAACGTCATAACCGCCGTGTGCCGCAGCCTCGACGGCGGCATCGCCTGTCTCGACGAAATCAACACGATGGCCGAGTTCACGCAGAATCGTGTTCATCACGACGCGTCCATACGGATTGTCCTCGGCGCATAAGATTGATAACGACCGCACAGGCGTTGTGCGCATGTCGATGCGCTCCACAGCTGGGCTACCGTCCACCAGCTTGACTAACGCGGCCAAGCGGAATGTAGAGCCGCTGCCCTTCTTGCTCGTGACTTTGAGATCGCCCCCCATGGCCTTGGCAACGCGCCTGACGAAAGAGAGGCCAAGACCGGCGCCGCCATAACGCCTGGCGATATCAACGCTTGCTTGCGCAAACGGACGGAACAATTGTTTCAACTCGGATTTGCTCATGCCAATTCCGCTATCGGCAAAGGTGAACGTCAGCTGCACGCCATTGTGATGCGCCAACTTGGCATTGGCAGTGAAACGCACGGTGCCGGTCTGCGTAAATTTCACAGCATTGTCGGCGAGATTTTCGAGTGCAGCCCGTAGACGCAATGCATCACCCGACACCATGGCGGGCAGATTGCGGGCGATCTTGATTTCCGTCTTGAGGGCTTTGCCGTTGGCGCGCGCAGCCAGTGCCGCGCCAACGGTTTCAGCGACTATGCGCGGCGAAAACGGTTCGATACGAAGCACAAGTCCCTTTGCATCTGCTTTGACAGCATCGATTATCATTGTGGAAAGCGCAGCCAGATGGTCGGCACCGCTCTTTATCGCGTTTGCCCATTCGCGTTCTCGCGCGCCCAGATCAGATGAAGCCAGCAATTCAGCCAATGCCACGATGCCCGTGAGCGGCGTGCGGATATCGTGCGCTATACCGGCGAGCGCCGCCTCCACTGCGCTGATTTGCGCCTTACGCGCATTTGCGTCACTTGCGCGCGCCGATGACCCATGGGCTCGCCTTGCAGGCCTGATGTTGCCCTTCCGCTTAGCCATCTATCCCTGTCCCGAGAGCAGACAATGGCACGGAAGCCCGGTTCAATCGAGGCCGGTCAGACAGCGGATCTCGGCTGGCGATACGCCGCCGGCGCGAAGTTCGCGCAGACCGGTCGACTGCGTGGATTTCGAAAGTTTGTTGCCGCTGAAATCGAGGATGAGCCTATGGTGATGGTACCGGGGTTGCGGTAGGCCAAGAAGCGCCTGCAGAAGACGATGGACGGCCGTCGCGTGAAAAAGGTCGTGTCCGCGCACGACGTCCGTTACGCCTTGGGCAGCATCGTCCACAGCCACCGCAAGGTGGTAACTGGTTGGTGTTTCCTTGCGCGCCAAGATCACATCACCCCAAGCTGAAGCATCAGCGATGATGATACCGGTTTCGCCGGCGGGTCCTGCGCCGGTCTCAATCCATGTCAGTGCACCGGCGCGCGCCAGCGCCGCCTGCATGTCGAGACGCAGTGCATAAGACTCGCCGGCTTCCGTGCGACGCCTACGCTCGGTACCCGGCATATTTCTCGCTTCGCCCGGATAAAGTGGCATGCCATCCGGATCGCGCGGCCAAGGTCCTTGCGCTTCACGCGCAGCCACCAGACGTGCAATTTCGGAGCGACTTTCGAAACTCGGATAGACCAAACCCATCGCCTCGAGGTGGCCGAGCGCCGCGCAATAGTCATCCCAGCGGTCTGATTGGCGCCGCACCGGCGTTTCCCACTGAAGCCCGATCCATGTCAGATCCTCGTAGATCGACGCTTCGTATTCTGGCCGGCAACGGACCGTGTCGATATCCTCAATCCGCAACAACAGCCGCCCATCTTTTGCGCGTGCCATGTCGGCATTTAGCAATGCCGACAATGCATGGCCGAGATGCAGATAGCCGTTCGGCGACGGTGCAAAGCGGAAAACGGGTGGCATCGCTCTTTTCAAATAACGTCAAATATCTCACCCATCTCCTCGTAAGAAGGAATCCAGTCAAGGGCTTGGCTGCGTGCTCGCTTCCACGGGGTCGAATGCCATAATACTAGGGATGCGATGACCTACTTCCTCCGCACCGACGCCGATCTCCAGACAGGACTTGCGCGTTTAATCCTTGCGGACCCACGGCTCAAGCCGGTCGCGGACAAAGCCGGCGCCTTCAGCCTGCGCCGGCGTGAGCCGGGATTTCCCGGCCTCTGCGCCATTGTCTGCGGGCAGCAGCTTTCGACCGCGAGTGCCGCCGCGATCCGTGGGCGGCTGTTTGCAGCATTTGATCCATTTCACCACGACGCTGTGCGCCGCGCGCGCGCTGACAAGCTCAAGCGGCTCGGCCTTTCGGCGCCGAAAATTAAGTCGATCCGGGAGATCGGAAAAGCAGTCGCCAAGGGGCATATCGATCTCACCGCGGTTGGCGACATGACCGCCGACGAAGCCCACGCGGCTCTCACCGCCCTCCATGGGGTCGGTCCGTGGACCGCCGATATTTATCTGCTATTTTGTCTCGGGCACGCCGATGCATTCCCCGCCGACGATCTCGCGGTTCAGGAGTCCGCTCGCATCGCTCTCGGCCTGCGCAAGCGCCCGAATGCGAAAGTTCTGTCCGGGATGGCCGAGGCCTGGCGTCCCTGGCGCGGCGTGGCGGCACATCTGCTATGGGCATATTATCATGTCGTGAAGAAACGCGACGTGATGCCGGTTCAGCCGAATAGCCGACCGAAAAAGACAGCCAGCAAAAAGGCGACGAGAAGGAAAAGGAAGAATGGCTGAACTCGATGGCCCGCGGCTCGAACCACGCTCGGGCTCCGCGGAACAGCTGGTGGTCTTTCTGCACGGCTATGGCGCAGACGGTAACGACCTGATTGAAATCGGGCGCGCTTGGCAGAGCCTGCTGTCCCGCGCTGCATTTGTATCGCCGCATGCTCCGCGCCCGTGCGGACAGGCGCCGGTCGGCCGCGAATGGTTCCCACTCACGTTCCGCAATCCGGGCGAGCGTTGGAGCGGCGTGAATGAGGCGTCCCCTATTCTTGAAAATTTTCTTGATGCCGAGTTAAAGCGGCGCAATCTTCCGCCTTCGGCGCTGGCGCTTGTTGGTTTCAGCCAGGGTACCATGATGTCGCTTCACGTTGGCTTGCGTCGTGCAGTACCGCCCGCGGCAATCGTCGGCTATTCCGGCATGCTCGTGACGCCTGAGAATGGCGACCTCGATGCCTTCGCGTCTGAGATTCGCAGCCGGCCGCCGGTGCTTCTGATTCATGGGGACGCCGATCAGCTCATTCCGGTACAGGCGCTGTTGCACGCTGCGCAAGGCCTGGCCGCACTCAACGTACCGACAGAGTGGCATATCTCCGCCGGAACGGGCCATGGTATCGACCGGGAAGGTCTTCGCCAGGCCGGCGAATTCCTTGCCAGGAGCTTTGCCCGCCGCAAATAGCCAGTTTGCGGGTAAGACTCCGTTCCGGCTTCACAATCCTGTCATGCTGCCCTATTAGTAGCCCGTCAGCTGCGTGGCGGCAGCTTCCAAGGAGGTGAGGAGCGTCGCTTGAACGTGCATGTTTCGCCCGGCGGTTTTCCGGCTTTGGTGCTCAACGCTGATTTTCGGCCGTTGAGTTATTATCCGCTGTCGCTATGGTCCTGGCGGGACGCAATAAAAGCGGTTTTCCTCGAGCGCGTGAACATCGTCGCCAATTACGACCGCGCAGTGCACAGTCCTTCCTTCGAGATGAAACTGCCGAGCGTGGTCTCTCTTAAGACCTTCATTAAGCCTTCAACTCACCCAGCTTTCACCCGCTTCAATGTGTTCCTGCGCGATCGTTTCGCTTGTCAGTATTGCGGTGATCGCGACGATCTAACCTTTGATCATCTTTTGCCGCGTTCGCGCGGCGGCCACACCACCTGGGACAACGTGGTGGCCGCCTGCTCGCCGTGCAATCTGCGCAAGGGGAACCTTACGCCAAACGAGGCGCGGATGTGGCCCTCGCAGATGCCGTTCCAGCCGACAGTGCACCGTCTGCACAGAAACGGCCGGCTATTTCCTCCGAACTACCTGCACGAGAGCTGGCTCGACTATCTCTATTGGGACACCGAGCTAGAGCCGTAACGCGCCGCGAACTCTACACTGGAGTCCTGCATGATCAGCAAGCTGCAGCATCGTCGCAGCGGGCGGACGATCTGGTTCGCGATGTCGGTCGCGGCCACCCTGTGCTGCGCCAGCGTCGTTGTCGCCCAAACATCACCGATTTCGACCGGACCAGTCGACCCGCAATTGATTGAAGATCTGGTTGCTGCGAATCGTATTCTCGCCGACCAAGGGGTGCTCGACGGATGGGGGCATGTCAGCGTTCGCCATCCGCGCGATCCCAATCGCTATCTCTTGTCGCGGTCGCGCGCACCAGAACTGATCGACGCCGAAGACATCATGGAATTAGACCTCGACAGCAATCCAGTCGATGCCAAAGGCCGGTCGCTCTATACCGAGCGATTCATCCACGGTGAAATCTACAAGGCGCGGCCGGACGTCATAGCGATCGTGCACACCCATGCACCTGCGTTGATTCCATTCGGGATCAGTAAGGTGCCGCTGAAACCGGTGTATCTTCGGTCGGCATTTATAGCCGCTGGCATCCCGGTGTTTGAAATCCGGGAACGCGCGGGAATGACAGATATGCTGATCCGCGATCACACACTGGGCCGCGCGCTCGCGGATGCGCTCGCCAGTCACCCGGCAGCGCTGATGCGTGGCCATGGTGCGGTGATCGTCGGCCCATCCCTTCAGCGCGTGGTGGGGCGCAGCATTTTCCTCCCGCTTAACACTACATTGCAGATGCAGGCGGCGGCGCTAGGCGGGCCGATCACTTATCTTGATCCGGAGGAGGCGCGAAAGATTGAGGAGCGCGAAGGCTACGGCCTCGGCAGAGCGTGGGAGGCGTGGAAGCGTAAAGCGATGGCAAAACATTGAACGGCGTTGCAAGCCGATAATGGCACTCGAATTTCGACCTAACTGCGAATTTTTCGACATCGATCCGCCATTCAATTCCCTGGATGCACGATTCTGCAGTTATGAATGCACGCTTTGGTTCCGATTGCGTCGAGCATAAATTGCACAACGTGTGCCCAAATTGCGGCGGCGGTTTTGTGCCTCGCCCGATCCGGCCGGTGAACGAATGGCGGACGGGTTTGTCGGTTGTTAAACGTCCACGTCGACGAAGCGTGCTTATTTATCTTGCGGTCTCGCCGACATCGCCAAACACGCTCGGAGCGGAACAGAGACATCCCGCCCGACGGTGAAAAGCGCGCGCTAGCCGTCTGGTAACATCTTGCAGCGGACAGTGCCTTTACGCATTCCAGCGATGGTGTCGAGCAAAGGCTCCGTCAACGAGCGGTTACGACTTATGCAGCGGTGACGCCGCATGTATGCGCCTCGCCTATCGTGGTCGTCGGCTTTTGGGCAACCTCAGGCTCGAGTCTTCAGCCGTTCTTTGTCATAGCCCGCCACACGTTTGTAGCTCTCCGAGAGGGCAACAAGCTCTTCGCGGCTGATGACGTCGTCGATGTTCTTGAATGGCTTGTCGCCGGTACGGCGGTACACTTCGTGCAGGATGGCGTCTGGTGGCGCTTCGCGGTTTGCCAGCACGACCTCGCTCGTCGCGGGGAGACGTTTGGCTTCATAGGCCTTTAGCGCGGCGATCGGATCCGCACTTGCGAGGAGCGCTTCGGAAAGAGCGCGGCAGTCTAGAATGGCCTGTGCCGCGCCATTGGCACCGCGCGGATACATCGGATGTGCGGCGTCGCCCAGGAGCGTCAGGCGACCGAAGCTCCATCTCGGCAGCGGATCCTGATCAACCATCGGATATTCGAGAATTGTTTCGGCGCTGCTGATGAATTGTGGCACGTCAAGCCAATCGAATTGCCAATCCACCATCGCGGGCAGAAAGTCCTCCAAGCGCCCGCAACGATTCCAATCGCGCGCGTGGTAGTGCGGTGTCTCGATGTCGCATACCCAATTCACAAGTTGGCGGCCGTCGGTATCGACATTGCTGCGGATCGGATAGATCAAAAGTTTCGCCGGATGATGCCAGCCGATGCGGATCATGCTGGCGCCCGACAGGAACGGTTTCCAGCGGGTAACTCCGCGCCACATATTGATGCCCGAGTATTTAGGCGGCCCCTCGTGCGGGAAAAGTTGTTTGCGCAAGACTGAGTGAATGCCTTCAGCGCTGACAACCACGCTACCGTGCCGGGTTGGCAATGGCTTGCCTTTGATATCCTCGAAATGCGCAACCGCCCCTGGGCCGTCGTGCTCGACGCGGGTGCAGCGCCAGCCTGTGATTACTTTGTCCGCGCCGGCACGCTCTACAAACGCATCGAGGAGAACCATTTGGAGGTCGCCGCGATGAATGGAGAATTGGGGTACGTCGTAGCCGGCAAAACGGCCGGCCGGTTCGCCGTAAATGAACTGCCCGAAGCGGTTGTAAAAACAATATTCCCGCGTGGTCACGGCGACCTTTGCAAGAGCGTCTTCAAGACCGAGCGCGCATAATTCGCGCGATGCGTGGGGCAAAATGTTGATGCCCACGCCGACCACCTTGAGTTCGGGAGCGGCCTCAAAGATTCGGCAAGCGATCCCGGCGCGATGGAGCATCAGCCCAAGGGTCAATCCACCGATGCCAGCGCCGATGATCAAAACTTCCATAACGACGACCTTGACGATGCTCTAGCCGGACCGTTTGCGCCGTGCCAGCGAAGTCTTGACACCCCAGGCCGCAATCAACGCGAGGAACAGCGACACCAGAACGTCATACCCGGCAAGCGAAATTCCAAAAAACCGCCAGGCCGCTTCATCACAACGCACGATCCGGATGTCTTGCAGCTTCTTCAGCATATTGTCGGCGGAGCCAAGACTATCGATTGGTCCTGAGCAATCCGCCGGGCCCGGCCAAAAGTTCCATTCGACTCCAGCATGATAGGCAGACAGACCTGCATTCCACAGCATGATCGCGGCGATGACGGCGAAGCCCGCAATCATGACCTTGCGCGAGGCGCCGTGGCTTGCTCCGAGCCACAGCAGCGCAGCGAGTGGAACACTGACGTAAAACGCATTGCGTTGATCGAGGCAAAGCGGACACGGCGGATAGCCAAGAACGTATTGGAAAAAAAAGAAGCCGCAGATCGTCAACGCGCCGATGACCGTCACGATCGCGGCGGCGGCGACAGGCGGGTCACGGCGAAGCAAGGCCACATAATCGTCCATTGTGCGCGCGAGACCTGTCGATGGATTTAGTGGTGCCGGTGGTCGGGGTCGAACCGACACTCCTTTTGGGAACACGATTTTGAGTCGTGCGCGTCTGCCAATTCCGCCACACCGGCTGAACACCTAGCTATAGCGTCAAGTTGCTGTACAGCCAAACAAAAATGCAATCATTGTTTTTATCGACATAACCGGCTTGGCCCAGGCACCGGCTAAGCCATAACATTGGGTCGAAACGCGTTACTCAAGGAGTCTTTTAAGATGAACGAAGAAGCCCTCAACATGTCATTGCGCAAATTCCTCAAAGTCGTGGGCGTCACCTCACAGCAAGAGATCGAAAAGGCAATCCGCGCAGCGGTGGCCGACGGCCGTCTCAAGGGCAACGAGACTATTCAGGCGCAGATGGTACTCACCATCGGCAAGGTCGGACTCAACCACAAGGTCGACGGTGAAATCCAGCTCGGCTAGTGGTTCGGCCGGCAATCTAAAGCCCGTCATAACGCCGGCTCCGCGCCGACATTCTGTCGACCGAAAGCCGCTTCCATTTCGCGCCGTACCTTCACAGCGGAATCATCGGGGTCATATACAACATCAGACCATCGAAGCGCCTGTCCCTCGGGAATGTCGCGCTTGAGCCTGACGTTGTGAGCAAGCCCAAGCGGCAGCAATTCGCGTTCGAGCGAAGCACCCGCCGGGGTCTGTTTGCCCCAAACACAAAAGCCCCCCTCTCCGTCTAAGATCTCACCTGTTTTCAAATCACGCTTGGCAGTTGCGACTACATCTGAACGAAATCCGGTGGGCGCGCCGGTCGGCTCGTTACGGAGCGCTGCATTGGCAATCGATATGCCGAGCTCCATCCCGATCATGTGAATTGGGCGATAGAGCGCGGCATATCTGCCCGTCTTGTCCGGCAACATGGAGTATTCCTTAAAGCACCGGCGCGCATAGTCCGTGTCACCCTCGAATACGACGTAGGTGCCGAGCGCGAGGTGGTACGGAACATCGCGGCCATCACGATAAACTGACGACGTCACTTCAGTGACGCCAGCCTTTTCCAACGTTCCGCCATCGCTCTTCGGCTTGCAGATATCGGCGAGCTCGAAGCGTGTCGCCGGCGGAAACCCGAGCCCGTTGGTCTGTGGTGTCAGACCTGTAGCATTGCATACCGCTGTCATTTCGATGCCGGACTTGGTCCCGTCGACGAACGAATTGAACATTTTTGGATTGATTGATTTGCGGTCGGAAATTTTCAGGTATTTGTCGAGGATGTCCCAGACATTATCGGGATTGGATTTGTGATAATGCGGCTCGTAGCGCGTACCTTTGCCGGCGCAAATAACCTTGAAGCCGGTGGCGCGAGCCCAGTCGACATGCTCGCAAATCAGCGCTGGCTGGTCACCCCAGGCAAGTGAATAGACAACTTTCGCGGCTCTGGCGCGTCGTGCGAGCAGGGGACCCGCCAGTGCGTCGGCTTCGACGTTCACCATCACGATGTGCTTGCCGTTTGCAATTGCGTGGATCGTATGCTCGATACCGGCGCGTGGCACACCCGTCGCTTCGACGATAACTTCAATCTGCGGATCCGCGATCAACGCTTCCGCACTATCGGTTACAATCGTAGTCCGTTTCTTATGCGCATCGCTAAGCGAAATCGCCATATAGGCTTCATCCGGCCAGCCCGCGATCTTTAGTTGGTTGCGCGCACGCGCAACATCGAGATCGGCGACTCCGGCGAGATGCATGCCGGGCGTAAGCCGGACCTGCGTCATGAACATGGTGCCAAACTTGCCGGCGCCGATCAGGCCGACGGTCACCGGATGTCCGGCAGTTTCGCGTTGCAGGAGTTTTGTATGAAGGTTCATGCCCGAAACCGAAACACAGGCTCCGCGACGACGCAAGCATCGCGTACCGGCAGAAAACAACTATTGGCAGAGGGCGCGGGAGACGAAGGTCTCGGTCGTGCATTCGGGTCCGGTCGACCTGCCTGACAAATAGACCTTCGGCGGACAGATTTCGGCCGTGGTCATGTCGACGCTCTTTCCAGAGCCGAAGCCCTTTGCCTTGCACATCGTGTTGGCCGCAGAGAGGCAATCGGGTGC
The DNA here is from genome assembly GCA_035315965.1 of Pseudolabrys sp. GTDB lineage: Bacteria > Pseudomonadota > Alphaproteobacteria > Rhizobiales > Xanthobacteraceae > Pseudolabrys. The sequence continues at coordinate 29,965 of DATFXJ010000097.1, read as the reverse complement.
GCCATTGGGCGCCAGCTGACATTTCTCATGGCCGCTGACGGCGCGGGCTGTCGGAATGCGCGCGACGGCACCGGCAGCATCCTTGGCGCTCTCGACTGTGCTCTTGGCCGCATCGCTGGCGGCGCTGCTGAAGTCCTCGACTTTCTTACGCGCGTCCCGGAACGACGAGCTCATATTCGCAGTCTGCTCCTCGAACCATCGGCTAACGGCCGCGATAAAACCCTCGCTCTCGTGAATTTTTTGATTCGGAGCCGCCTGATCCTGTGCCGCCGCCAATGCCGGCATTAGCACTAACACGACCACAAACAAAAGACCGCGCGTGAGCGGAGCCGCCCCACGATTGCTATGAAAGGTCAATGCCCGTCTGCTGCCCATGACTGGCGAAAGCAGGCGCCTGGTCGGCCACCGAATCGCGGCTTGTCCCTCTATTCGCCGTCAGCTCTAAAGCCGACAGGTGGCGAAATTGAGGAACCGCTTGCATCTCAAATCAGGTATAGCGCCGCCACGACACCAAAGACGATAACCGCAGCGCCGATCAGTGCCCATAAGCCCAATCGCTTTTCAATAAAATGACGGGCCCGATCGCCATAGCGGTGCAGGAGAAGCGCTAGCACGAAAAATCGGGCGCCGCGCGTGACGATCGAAAAAAACAGAAATAGGCCAAGATTATAACCGGCGAATCCCGATGTAATTGTCACTATTTTGTACGGGATCGGCGTCAGGCCCTTCAGAAGGATGATCCAGGCGCCCCATTGCGCGTAAGCATCACGAAAAGCCTCAACCTTGTCGCCGTAACCGTAGAGATTGATGAGCCAGGCGCCTACAGAATCATAGAGAAACGCGCCGATACTGTAACCGAGCAGACCCCCGGCAACAGATGTCACTGTGCACCAGGCCGCCATGACGTATGCCCGGTCAGGCCGCGCCAGCGCCATTGGGATCAGCATGACGTCAGGCGGCACCGGAAAGAATGAGCTTTCGGAAAATGACACTGCGCCCATTGTCCACAACGCATGTGGCTTATGGGCGGCGGCTAGGCACCAGTCGTAAAGACGGCGCAACAAGGAGGGCGGCTCGGCAGCCTCAGCGGTCATAGAAATACTCGTGAGGAAAATTGTGACGGATCAGCGGCGCTTGCGAATGTGCGCGGGCTCCAGCGGGACCACTTTACGTCGTGCCGTGCCACGCACCAGATCTTTTGGTACTTTTTCTGCGATCCCGAACATCAACTCGCGCCGGCGCATCTCGGCCCAGACTTCGTCCGGACGGACGCCGGCATGAACCCACAGCACCACGAGGTTGTACAGCAGGTCCGCGCTTTCCTTGACCACGGCTTCGGGCTGGCCGTGCATGGCGTCGATGACGACCTCGACCGCCTCTTCAGCGAACTTCTTGGCCATTTTCGCGCGACCGGCGCGTAAAAGCCGGGCCGTTCGTGATTTCGCCGGATCGGAGCCGCGAACCGCGATCACGGCATCGTAAAGCCTGGCGACCGAATCAGTCATAGATTCCAAGGTAACCCATCCCCGCGCAAAACTGATTAACGCATATGACAGCTAACCCTATGGCATGGTACTTCGTTGCCGCCACGGTTATCGCTCGTTTAACAAAGAAAATAGGTCCAAAAAGCGGCGTTTGGCCTCGCGGGCCTTCACTGGTCGTCTTCGGATAGCAGTGTGGCGTTGCCGCCGGAGGCCGCTGTATTCACCGTCACCATCTGCTCGAGCACTAAACGGTTCAGATAGTGGGGTCCCCCGGCCTTCGGCCCGGTGCCTGACAATCCGCTGCCGCCGAACGGTTGCGAGCCCACAACGGCGCCAATCATATTGCGATTTACATAGATATTCCCGTGCGGCAGTCGGTTTGAGATGTAAGCGGCAGTGGCATCGATACGCGAATGGATGCCAAGGGTGAGCGCGGTGCCGTTCGCAGCAATGTCTTCGAGAAGCTGATCGAGCGTATCCTCCCGCCAACGCAGAACGTGCAGGACTGGGCCGAACACTTCTTCTTTTAGCTCACGCGCGCTATCAATCTTTAAAATGGCGGGCGCAACGTAGGTGCCACGGTCCGGAAAATCGGTTTGGAGACGGAACAAAACGGCACCTCGCGCTTCCGCGCGTGCAATCCAATGCTCGAGTTTTTCCTTTGCCTCACTGTCGATCACCGGCCCGATATGGGTTGCGGGATCGCGGGGGTCCCCGAGCTTGAGTTCAAGCACCGCACCGACCACCATTTCGAAGACGCGGTCGGCTATATCGTCCTGCACGCACAAGAGTCGCAAAGCCGAGCACCGCTGGCCGGCAGAGCGAAACGCCGACACAATCACGTCGTCAATCACCTGTTCAGGCAGCGCCGTAGCATCGACAATCATGGCGTTGATTCCACCCGTCTCGGCGATCAGCGGCGGGATGGGTCCATCTTTAGCCGCCAGCACCCGGTTGATCATGCGCGCGACTTCTGTCGAGCCTGTGAAGGCCACGCCGCCAACACGGCGATCTGCAGTGAGCATCGCACCGACCTTGCCGTCACCCAAGATCAGCTGCAGCGCGCCCACCGGCACACCGGCAGCATGGAAAAGTTTCACCGCTTCGAAAGCGATGAGGGGCGTCTGCTCGGCGGGCTTGGCCACAACGCAATTGCCAGCTGCGAGCGCCCCCGCGATCTGGCCGCTGAAAATCGCCAGCGGAAAATTCCACGGACTGATACAAATGAAGATGCCGCGCCCGTGCATGCGTAACACGTTGGTCTCACCGGTCGGCCCCGGCATCGGCCTTGGCGCAAGTACACGGCGCGCTTCACTGGCATAATATCGGCAATAGTCGGCTGCCTCGCGCACTTCGGAAACGCAATCATCAATTGTCTTGCCGCCCTCAACCTGCAAGAGTGTGATTAGCTTGCCGCGATTCTGCTCAATCAAATCGCCAACTCGCTCGAGCGCGCTGGCTCGGTCCGCAATCGGCGTTGCGTTCCAAGGATGAAAGGCGGCGTGGGCAGCGGCGAGTGCGGCAGCAACGATGGTTGCGTCACCTTCCTGCGCGGTGCCGATTTGCTGGCCGTCGATCGGCGAGATGACCGGCCGTTCGTGACCGGCAACGGGCGCTCCATCGATCAGTGATTTTGCACTCGTCACTTGCGAAGCAGCATGAATTTCTTCCAGTAACGTTTCGAGCGACGCGCGGTCTCCGAATTCGATACCCGTAGAATTACAACGGGCGGGGCCGAACAAGTCGCGTGGCAGCGGGATATGCGAATGGCGCGCATGCGACTCGTCGAAGATCCAGCTCTGCGGCCGTCGTAGGATGGCTTCGATTGGCACTGCGGGGTCCGCTGCCACGGAGACAAAGGAGGAATTGGCGCCGTTTTCCAGCAGCCGCCGCACCAGATAGGCGAGCAAATCGGAATAACCGCCGACCGGCGCGTAAACCCGGCACGTTAAATCCGGCAAGTCGTCAAGCAGGCAGTCATATAGCGCCTCACCCATGCCATGCAGCCTTTGAAATTCGTAACCACGGGTGCCGCCCGCATCCTCGATCACACAAGCCACGGTCAACGCATTGTGGGTAGCGAATTGCGGATAAAGCCGCGGTCGTGCGGCGATCAATTTTCGCACGCAGTCGAGATAGCAAAGGTCCGTCATCGCCTTCCGCGTGAACACCGGATAGTCGGAAAGACCCCGCTCCTGAGCGCGCTTTACCTCAGTGTCCCAGTAGGCACCTTTGACGAGACGCACCATCAGCCGACGGTCAAGCGCCTTCGCAACCTCAACTGTCCAGTCGATCACGGCGGCGGCGCGTTTCTGATAGGACTGTATAGCAAGTCCGAAGCCTTCCCATCCGCTAAGCGAAGAATCGCGTAACACCGCGGCAATCACATCAACCGACAATTCCAGCCTGTCGGCCTCCTCGGCATCAACGGTGAAATTGAGTTCGTGCTTTTTTGCGAGTTGCGCAAGTTCAAGTAATTTCGGTGCCAGCTCTTCGAGCACGCGATTACGCGATAGTGGCTCGTAGCGTGGGTGCAGGGCCGACAATTTAACAGAAATCCCTGGGCGTCTTGGTAGCGACTCATTGCCCGAAGTTCTGCCGATCTCGTTTATGGCATTGGCATAAGATTCGAAATAGCGGTCGGCATCTGCGCGCGTTCGGGCAGCCTCGCCCAGCATGTCGAATGAATAGAGGAATTCACGGTGCAAACCGGCGCGCGATAGCGCCTCCTGAATCGTCTGACCGAGGACAAAATGCGAACCGAGCAGGCGCATGGCCTGACGCGTTGCAGCCCGCACCGCCGGCAATCCGAGCCGCTTGATCAGCGTTTCAACGATACCTTCCGGCGTCTCACCGGGATGAATGACACGGGCCGTGAGGCCAAGCGTCCAGGCCGAAGCCGAAACCAGAAGCGACGCTGAGCGAGATTCGTGATGCGTCCAATCTCCGGCCTTGAGCTTATCCTCTATCAATCGGTCAGCGGTTTCGGGGTCCGGAACGCGCAGCAGCGCCTCGGCCAGCACCATCAGTGCCAATCCTTCTTTGGTCGACAATGCATACGCGTGCAAGAAATCCTCAATTCCGCCCAGTCCACCGGTGCGTGCGCGGATTGCCTCGACCAGACGTCTTGCGCGTGCATCAATGCGCGCTTCGGCATCACTCGAACGAGTGGCCGCGGCCAGAAGGGTCCTCGCGATATCCTCGTCCGCCGGCGCATAAGGCGCACGCAGCGGCGGAATGTCGCGCACAAGCCTGTCGGCCTTCGCCAGCGGCATACACAGGACCTCCGAACTTGTCGCAAGTCTATCGCAAATGCACAATTTTCTCGCGTTTCAGATTAGCGGACCTGTGACTTAATGATCGGCGGGCGTTAGTTATAACGCAGCAAATTGTGCTGCGATTGGGCGCTCACATATTGCCCTTTGCAGCGCCGTGTCCTTTGCTCTCGTATGGAACACAGGCGCCGGGGGCGCGAAGCCTTAGAGGAGGAACTTAAGTGATGCGCGCTCACCACACCGGGCGATGGGCCTGGGTGGCGCTGCTTCCCGCCATGCTGCTGATGACGCGTGCCATGGCGGCGGAAACGAGTGTCAGATTCTCGCTCGATTATGAAATTGACGGGCGCTCGGCGCCATTTTTGCTGTCGTTCGACAAGGGCTACTACAAGGCAGAGGGCCTCAACGTCACCATCGAGCCGGCGAATGGCTCGCTCGAAACGATCGAGCGCGTGGTATCGGGCAATTACGATATGGGGCTTGCTGACACCAACGCCCTGATCAGGTTCCGCGATGCCAACCCGGCCGCGCCGATCAAGGCGATTTTCATGCTTTATAATCGTCCGCCGTTCGCGGTGATCGGTCGCAAAAGCCGCGGTATCAATCAACCGAAAGATCTTGAAGGCAAAACGCTCGGCGCAGCAACCGACGGCGCCTATGCACAATGGCCGATCTTCGTGCGGACAAACAGTATCGACGCGTCCAAGGTAAAGATCGAAACTGTCAGTTTGCCAGTGCGCGAGCCGATGCTCGCGGCCGGCCAGGTGGATGCGATTATCGGTTTCTCGTATTTCTCTTTTATTGATCTCAAGGACAAAGGCGTTCCGGTCGACGATATCGCCGTGCTGCTGATGGCAGACTACGGCGTCGAACTTTATGGAAATACAATTATCGTGAACTCAAAATTCGCCGCTGAGCACCCTGACGCCGTTCAGGGTTTCTTGCGTGCCTTTGTGAGAGCGTTGAAGGAAACCGTGAAGCAGCCCTCGAGCGCAATCGGCTCGGTGCTTAAGCACAATGGAACGGCCAGAAAAAACGTCGAGCTTGAACGCCTTACTATGGCGATTCGTGAAAACATCGTCACGCCCGAAGTGAAAGCGAACGGATATGGCAGCATTGACGAGGAGCGCTTCGCCCGAGGTATCGAACAGCTCGCGTCGTCCTATAAATTCAAGACCGCGAAACCGCTGGCCGAGGACATTTTCGATTTCTCGTTTCTGCCTCCTGCCGCCAGCCGTAAATACAACTAGCGCGGCAACCGGCGGCTCGCCGAGCTACTTGATCCGCTCGAGAATGCTCACGTAGTTTGCCACCGACGTCCCACCCATGTTGAAGATGCCTCCGAGCTGCGCATTCCTCACCTGAAGATCCCCTGCAGTACTCGTAAGCTGCATCGCGGAAAGTACATGCATGGAGACGCCGGTCGCGCCGATCGGGTGGCCCTTTGCCTTTAGTCCGCCCGAGGGATTCACCGGCAATCTGCCGTCCTTTTGAGTCCAACCCTCTGCAACGGCACGGGCACCTTGTCCTTCTCCGGTCAGGCCCATGGCTTCGTATTCGATCAACTCAGCAATGGTAAAGCAGTCGTGTGTCTCGACGAACGACAGATCGCCGAGCTTAAGCCCCGCTTTCGCGAGAGCATGTTGCCACGCGCGTGCGCAACCTTCGAACTTCAGGATGTCTCGCTTCGACATCGGCAAAAAATCCTGAACGTGTTCAGCCGCCCGGAATGCAATGGCCTTTTTCAGTTTAAGCGCGGTTCCGACATCGGCGAGCACGACGGCCGCAGCACCATCTGAGACCAATGAACAGTCGGTGCGTTTGAGCGGACCAGCGACGAAGGGGTTCTTCTCGCTCTCGGTACGGCAAAATTCGTAGCCCAAATCCTTGCGCATCTGCGCATAGGGATTGCCTACGCCATTTTTGTGATTCTTAGCGGCGATCATCGCCAACGCGTCCGACTGATCGCCCCATTTTTGGAAATAGAGTCCGGCAATCTTGCCGAAAATGCCCGCGAACCCGCCATCGATATCGGCTTCCTCACGCACATATGACGCTTTGAGCAAATTGCGCCCGATTTCCGGTGCCGGCGTCGTGGTCATTTGCTCTGCGCCGACAACAAGGACGACCCGCGCGGCGCGAGCCTCGATTGTCCTTATGCCCTGATGTACGGCAGCGGAGCCGGTCGCGCAGGCATTCTCGACCCGTGTCGCTCGTTTGAAGCGCAAATCGGGCGAGGCTTGCAGCACCAGCGAGGCAGTAAAATCCTGCGCTGAAAAGCCTGCATTGAAGTGGCCAAGCACAATTTCATCCACATCCTTGGGACCGATTCCGGCGTCGGCAACCGCGTCGCCGGCAACCCGTACGATAAGGCTTTCAACGGTTTCATCGTTAAGTTTACCGAAGGGGGTATGGGCCCACCCGACAATACAGGCGGTCATCGATGTCTCCTTTGCCGAACTTTGGTCGCTTTCCTCGGGGATGACCTCCGAGTCACCATATTATGCAAACGCAGTTCACAGGCTTTGCCTACCATCCAAAGCTTAGATAGCCTAGCGCCGACACGTATGGCACCTGCCCGTTTCTGAGGCCTTAGGACCCTGGAAGCGCGAATGATGATTGCTTTTTTGAGCCGCCGCTCCCGCGTCGCGGTCCTCGGCTTTGCCGGCCTGCTATCGCTCGCCTGCGCCGATAGCGCGCGAGCCGAAGCGCAGCTGCTGATCGAGGCCTCGACCGGAAAGGTGTTGCACGCAGAGAACGCGACCTATCCATGGTATCCGGCCTCTGTGACCAAATTGATGACCGCATATACAACCCTGCGCGCAATCAAGGAAGGCCGCATCACGCTCAATACACTGCTTACGGTGTCACGCAACGCGGCTGCGCAGCAACCGACCAAAATGGGCTTTAAGGTCGGCACCACCGTCACCGTCGACAATGCGTTGAAAATGCTGATGGTCAAATCCGCCAACGACATTGCGGTGACGATTGCGGAAGGCATAGGCGGCTCGCTGGAAAGCTTTGCCGATTTGATGAACGCCAATGCCCGGCGCCTCGGCATGTCGCAAAGCAACTTTGTCAATCCAAACGGACTGCCGGCAGAAAATCACGTCACCTCCGCGCGCGATCTTGCGATCCTGGCGCGCGCGCTCATCCGTGAATTTCCAGAGTACGACAGCTACTGGCACATCTCGTCGATCCGCTACGGCAGTCGTGAGATGCGCAATTACAATTCGCTGATCTACCGCTATCCCGGCGCCGACGGCATGAAGACCGGGTTCATTTGTGCTTCCGGCTACAACGTCGTCGCCTCTGCTACACGGAATGGCCGCCGGCTGATTGCGGTCGTGCTGGGCTCCTGGTCCGGCGCAGTGCGCGCGCAAAAAGCGGCCCAGTTGCTCGAGCGCGGGTTCAACAGCGGCGGCCTGTCCTGGCTCACTCCGTCTCTTGGAACTGTGGACGCTTTGGCGCCGATGGATGCTCAGCCGCCGAACCTGCGCGAAGAAATGTGCGGCGGGCATCGCCGCAAGCCACCGTCGGAAGAGAATGAAGAGGAGCCGGAGGAATCAACTGCAGCCGCGAGCGATGAATCTGGCAATGGCCAGCAGGCCGTTATGCTATCCAACGTGAAGCCGGCAAAATTTGTGCTCGGACCGCCAGTCGAGACGGTGCCACCCGTTGTGGTCTTCACGGGGCCGGCTGACCGGCCCGACACAGTCGAGCAGACCGCGAGCGCTACTCCGAAAAAGAAAGTCGCCGCCAAGACAGAAGAGTCCAAAAAAAAGGCGACCAAGGCCGAAGAGTCCAAAAAAAAGGCGACCAAGACTGAAGACTCTGGTAAGGCCAGCAAGACTGCCAAGCCGGCAAAGACGGCAAAGACGGTCAAACCAAAAGTCAGCTCAACGACGCAATGAGCAAAGCTGCGCCGCACGCCGAGCGAAAAATCCCGCCGACGCCTATCCCGCTTACAGTGCTGACCGGCTTCCTGGGCGCCGGAAAGACCACATTGCTCAATAGGCTGCTGAAAGACCCCGCATTGGCGGAAACCGCTGTTATTGTCAACGAGTTTGGCGAGGTGCCTCTCGACCATCTGCTCGTCGAATATGTCAGCGACAACATGGTGCTGCTGCAATCCGGCTGCCTGTGCTGCACCATGCGCGGCGACCTGGTCGACGCTCTGGAGACACTATTGCGCGACCTCGACAATCGCCGGTGCAGATTTCGTCGCGTGCTTTTGGAAACGACAGGTCTCGCCGATCCCGCTCCGGTGCTGCACACCGCGATGTCGCATCCCTATCTCTTGCTGCGCTACCGAATCGACGGCGTTGTGACAGTAGTCGATGCGGTCAATGGCGAGGCGACGCTCGATGCCTATGGCGAAGCAGTCAAGCAGGCCGCCGTCGCTGACCGAATCGTGTTGACTAAAACTGATCTAGCGACCACCTCGCAGCGCGAGCAAATCGTGGCGCGGCTCCACGCTCTTAATCCGGCGGCGCCAATCCTCGATGCGGCTAATGGCGAGGCCGAACCCGATCGGCTCTTAGGGAGCGGCCTTTACGACCCCGACAAGAAGATTCCCGACGTAAAGAAATGGCTCGCCGCTGAGGCTTATGAAAGGGAATTCCACTATCACGATCATGACGTCAACCGGCACGATGCGCATATCGGTGCTTTCGTCCTTACCAGCGACGAGGCAGTACCGGCTGGAACGCTCGAGATGTTTCTTGAGCTGTTGCGGGCCACACACGGCTCTAAACTTTTGCGCCTGAAGGGCATTGTGAAGCTCGTCGAAATGCCCGAAACGCCAGTAGTCGTGCACGGTGTTCAGCATGTCTTCCACCCGACCGCACGGCTTGAAAATTGGCCGGATCACGACCACCGGACCCGGCTCGTATTTATCACGCGCGACCTGCCCGAACGCGCGGTACGGGAGCTGTTCGAGGCGTTCCTCCCGATCGCCCTGACCGCGTCCGCCCTGATTGACAATCCCCTACTCCCGTTCGGCGGCCACGGTTAGCGCCTAGCGGCTCGCCGAGTGCGGCCTTGCATGCAGAGCGGGTTAGACTCATTCTCATGGAGAATCGATCGCCGGCGTCCGGACAAAAGGCCGGCGGGGGAAAGCGTCATGGAACGGCTTTGGCTTCGGCATTATCCGCCGGGCGTTCCCGCAGAGATTGATTCTTCGCGCTATCCGTCGCTGGTGGCGATGTTCGAGGAAGGCTTCAAGGCGTTCGCGGATCGTGACGCCTGCGTCTGCATGGGTAAGTCCTTGACCTATGCTGAACTCGATGAGACCTCGCGCGCCTTCGCGGCCTGGCTACAAAGTCGCGGAGTGAAGCGCGGCGCCCGTGTCGCTATTATGATGCCGAACGTACTTCAATACCCGGTTGCAATCGCCGCCATTTTGCGCGCCGGCTGCACGGTGGTAAACGTCAACCCGCTTTACAAGCCACGCGAGCTGGACTTCCAGCTTACCGATGCCGGCGTCGAAGTAATCATAGTCCTGGAGAATTTCGCCTCGGTGCTGCAGCAGGCGCTGCCGAACACATCTGTCAAACACATTGTGATCGCCAGTTTGGGCGACATGCTCGGCAGCGTGAAAGGGACGCTGGTTAACGCCGTAGTGCGTTATCTCAAAAGAATGGTGTCGCCCTACTCGCTACCAAGTAGCGTCAAGTTCAACGACGCTCTTGCGGCCGGGCGCGAATCGGGTCTCGCCCCGGTTACGGTCGGGCCTAATGACATCGCCTTCCTGCAATATACCGGTGGGACTACCGGTGTCGCCAAGGGAGCGATGCTGCTGCATCGGAATCTGGTTGCCAACACGTTGCAGGTGGAAGCGTGGAGTCAACCGATGGTCGATTTACCACCGAAAACCGACCACCTCGTCATCGTCACCGCGCTGCCGCTTTATCACATCTTTGCATTAACAGCGTGTTTCCTGCTGGCCTTGCGCACAGGCGGAATGTGCCTCCTGATTCCGAACCCGCGCGACATTCGTGGCCTCATCAAGGAACTAAGCCACTACAAAGTAAACCTGTTCCCAGCAGTGAATACGCTCTACAACGCAATGCTCCACCATCCGGACTTCAGCAAGATTGACTGGAGCGTGCTCAAATGTGCGATCGGCGGTGGGACGGCAGTGCAAAAATCCGTCGCCGATGCTTGGATAAAAGCGACCGGCAAGCCGATCATTGAAGGCTATGGGCTCTCGGAAACGTCACCGGTGCTTACGTGCAATCGCGGCGATATTCTCGAATGGACCGGCACTATCGGGTTGCCGGTCCCTTCGACGGAAATCTCGATCCGCGACGACCAAGGTCATGCATTGGCACTCGGCGAACAGGGAGAAATCTGTGCGCGCGGGCCACAGGTAATGGCAGGCTATTGGAATAGCCCGGGGGAAACGGCCAAAGCAATGACCGAAGACGGATTTTTCCGCACTGGCGATATTGGCGTGATGGACAACCAAGGGCGGGTGCGCATCGTCGACCGCAAGAAGGATATGATTGCCGTTTCCGGCTTCAAGGTGTTCCCTAATGAGGTCGAAGAAGTGGCCATGAGTCACGGCGGCCTGTTGGAATGTGCAGTCGTGGGCGTGCCTGATCAGCACTCCGGCGAAGCGCCCAAGATGTTCGCAGTCAAAAAGGACCCGGACCTCACCGCCGCCGAATTGCGCGCATTTCTCGCTACCCGGCTTGCCAGCTATAAAGTGCCGAAGCGGATCGAGTTTCGCGACGAATTGCCGAAAACCAATGTCGGCAAGATCCTGCGGCGCGCGCTCCGTTAATGACATCGGCTGATCACCGGCAACTGACACGTGATGCGGATGCTTTCGACTGCAGACGAAATAGTATCGTTCTGGCGCGCAGCCGGTCAGAAACGGTGGTTCAACAAGGACACAGCGTTCGATGAAGAAATCCGGAAACGGTTCCTCGACACCTATGAGGCGGCCGCTGCGGGAAAATTCTCCGATTGGGAGCAGAACGCGCAAGGCGCTCTCGCGCTGCTGATCCTACTTGATCAGTTTCCGCGCAATATGTTTCGGGGTGACGCGCGGACCTTTGCTACCGACCCGCTGGCGCGCGCTATCGCCGCCGGCGCCATCGTCCGCGGCTTCGACAGCCAGGTGCCGACCGAATTGCGCAGCTTCTTCTATCTGCCCTTCGGACACTCGGAAGACCTGGCCGACCAAGAGCGTGGCATTGCGTTCTACAAAGCGGTCGGCGACGACGAGAATCTGAAGTGGGCGGAACTGCATGCTGACATTATTCGCCGTTTCGGCCGGTTCCCGCATCGCAACAGCGTGCTTGGCCGCACCACCACGCCGGAAGAGCAGGCCTTTCTAGATGACGGTGGTTTCGCAGGTTGAAAACTACTTCTGCTCAAAATCCGCGGGACGCTTCCCATTGGCTTTGTCCGGCGTTGAAAATACGAAAGCCTTCGTCGCTTGCGACCGAGCCTAGGCGAGCGTAGAAGCCCTGGAGTAGCATCGCGGCGAAGGGCCGCCGCCGCCGGCAGGCGCCGACAAACCGTGACCAGGAGTTGTCATGCGACACGTCGTGTCCGCCGCATTCATCGCAACCGGTTTGGCATTCGGATCCGCTGCGCCGGCGCAGACGCCACAAGGTTACCCAGCCGACTATGCCAATGTCATCGAGGCAGCCAAAAAGGAAGGAAAGGTCGTCGTATACGCAACCACGGATGCCGTCGCGGCCAATCCGCTGATCAAGGATTTCGAGACGCTCTATCCAAGCATCAAGGTCGAATATTCCGACCTCAATTCCACCGAGCTCTACAATCGTTTTATCGCCGAAGCGGCCGCCAATAACGGCACCGGTGACGTGTTGTGGTCGTCCGCGATGGATCTGCAGATGAAGCTCGTCGCCGACGGCCGGGCCGAGAGTTACGCCTCACCGGAGATTAAGGCTCTGCCTAAATGGGCGGTCTGGAAAGATTCCGCCTATGGGACGACTTACGAGCCGATCACCTTTGTATATAACAAGCGGTTGGTGCCGGAAGCCGATGTCCCGAAGGATCATAGCGATCTGCTCAAGCTGCTCAACGCCAAACCTGATTTCTACAAAGGCAAGATCACGGCCTATGATCCCGAGCGTTCTGGCGTCGGTTATCTGTTCTGCAACGAAGATATCAAGGATTTCCCGCAGGCCTGGGATCTGTTCAAGGCGATGGGCAAGGTGCAGGCAAAACTCTACACGAGTGCCGGCGCTATGATGGAGCGCGTCACCTCCGGCGAGCACCTGATTGCCTATGGCATCTTCGGATCATACGCGCTTGGACGTTCCAAGAAGGATCCCAACCTCGGTATCATTCTTCCCAAGGACTATACTATGGTGACCTCGCGCGTTGCCTTCATCTCCCAGAAAGCAAGGAACCCGAACGCCGCGAAGCTATTCCTTGATTACATCTTGTCGAAGCGGGGACAGGACATCATCGCCAACAAGGCCGACCTCTATTCGTTGCGTTCCGACGTCGATGGCGAGGCGACAATTAAAGGTGTCACCCAACTGATCGGCGACAAGGCGCGCCCCGTACCAATCGATCAGACCCTGCTAGATAACCTCGATCAGACCAAGCGGCTCGCCTTCCTGTCAAAATGGCAGCAAGCAAAGAAGGGACAGTAAGGACGAGTCTGGTCATTCCGGGCCGATCGAAGACCGAAACCCGGAACCCAGAAGCATCGGTACTCGTGTCTGGATCCCGGGTTCGCGTGCTGCGGCCCGTAGCCCGCAATGACGAGGATAAATGCCCATCGTCGTTTACCGCTTGCTCGTGCTCGGGCTCACCGCGCTTGCAGTGGTGGCGCCGCTGTCACTCGTGGCTTATCAGAGCTTTCTCACAGCACCATTTTTTGATCCATCGGCGAAAATTGGGCTACTCGCTTATTCTTTCGTCTTTGCCGACCCTGATTTTTGGCAAGCATTCTGGACAACAATTACGATCGCCGGTGGAATGGCTGCAATCGCAGTCCCCCTCGGTGCTTTGCTCGCTTTCCTGATGGTGCGCACCGACGTGCCGGGACGGCACTATCTCGAACCACTTATCTTGATCCCGATCTTCGTCTCGGCCGTGGTGATCGCGTTCGGCTATGTGGTGGCAATCGGTCCGGTTGGGATCTTCTCGACCCTCGCCAAGGATTTTCTCGGCTTTGTGCCCTGGAACCTTTATTCGCTGCTGGCACTGATCGTGATCGCGGGCCTTACGCATGTCCCGCATGTCTATCTCTACAGCGCCGCTGCGTTGCGCGGCCTAGGCACCGACCTTGAAGAAGCAGCGCGGGTATCCGGCGCCAATCCATTCCGTGTCGCTGTCAATGTGAGCCTGCCGATGATCCTGCCGGCGATCCTGTTTGCCGGTGTGCTGGTGTTCTTCCTTGGGTTTGAACTCTTCGGCCTGCCCTTGGTTTTGGGCGATCCTCAGGATGTTCTCGTCCTCTCTACCTATCTCTACAAACTTACCAACAAGCTGGGCGTGCCGTCCTATCAGCTGATGGCTGTCGTAGTTGTTGCAATCATTGCTATCACTGCACCGTTGGTTTTCATGCAACGCCTGCTGCTACGCCAGGCGCAGCGTTATGTCTCGGTACGTGGCAAGGGCCTGAAGACGCAGCCTCTTCGGCTGCATGGCTGGCGCTGGATCGCTTTCGGCGGAATCGTATTCTGGCTTTTTATCACGGTTGTAGTGCCGCTGTTTGGCATCACGTTGCGTTCCTTTGTGGTGACTTGGGGCGAAGGCGTGAAGCTTCTCGATGTGCTCACGCTTGAACACTATCGCGAACTCACCGGCTATCCCAACGTCGTCCGCGGTATATTGAATACGCTCGGCATTGGAGTAATTGGCGGCGCGATCGCTGTCGCCTGCTACACCGCAATCGCGCTTGCTGTGCATCGATGGAATTCGGGTTGGACGCGGCTGGTTGACTACCTTGTGATGGTGCCGCGTGCCATGCCCGGCCTAGTCGCCGGCCTCACACTTTTGTGGGTTTTCCTGTTTGTTCCGTTTTTGTCGCCTTTAAAGTCGACCATGGTGTCCATCTGGCTCGCTTACACGATCGTCTGGCTTGCCTACGGCATGCGGCTTGTTTCCGGCACCCTCCTGCAAGTCGGACCGGAACTGGAGGAAGCCGCGCGCACTGCTGGTGCCAATGATCTTCGCGTCAAGCGCGACGTCACCGTGCCGCTGATCAAATACGGCATGCTTGCGAGCTGGCTTTTGGTCTTCCTGATCTTCGTGCGTGAATATTCCACCGGCATATATCTGCTCGGCCCCGGCACCGAGGTGATCGGTTCACTTCTGGTGTCGCTGTGGGGCACCGGTGCCGTCGATCTTGTGTCGGCGCTGTCAGTCGTTAACGTGGTGATGATCGGCGTCGGCCTGGCCGTCGCGGTCCGGCTCGGAGTTCGCCTGCATGGCTGACCTTATCGTCAAGGATGTCGCCCTTCGGCTGGGCGAAAATGAGATCCTCAAGGGCGTCTCGCTCGCCGTTCCTGCAGGGGAGGTGGTCGCACTGCTTGGGCCATCCGGTAGCGGCAAGACCACGCTCTTGCGCGCCATCGCCGGGCTGGAAACGCCGCACGGAGGGTCGATAGCTATTGGCGATCGCGCGTTTTTCGATGCGGCGCGGGGCGTCGAACTGCCCGCCGAAGAGCGCGGCCTCGGTCTGGTGTTTCAGTCGTATGCGTTGTGGCCGCACCGCACTGTTTTCGACAACGTCGCCTATGGTCTGAAGTTGCGCGGTGTATCGGCCATAGAGACAAAGACACGGGTCGAGAAGACGCTGTCGCAGATCGGTCTTGGCCACCTCGCTGCCCGCTTTCCGCACCAACTTTCCGGTGGCCAGCAACAGCGCGTCGCGATAGCGCGTGCGCTAGTCTACGAGCCGCCGGTTATTCTTCTCGATGAGCCTTTGTCCAATCTCGATGCCAAGCTGCGCGAGGAGGCTCGCGCCTGGCTGCGGACCCTTATTGTCACGCTTGGTCTTTCCGCCATACACGTTACCCACGACCAGGTTGAGGCCATGGCGATTGCCGATCGCATCGTGCTACTCGATGCGGGTCTGATCGCACAGGAGGGATCGCCTACTGCTCTTTATAATGAGCCGGCAACACTGTTTGCGGCAGAATTCATGGGTAGCAACAATCGTCTCGATGGCAAATTGGTCGGCAACTCGGGCGAACACGCGACTATCGAAGTTTTCGGTGAGCGCCTCATCGGCGCGTCGCGTACCAAGTCAGCCAGAGGCGCAAAAGTAACAGGGATTATTCGCATCGAACGTGTCCGCTGCGCCTCTGGCGGCGGCCCCAATCGGTTAAAAATGCAGCTCAAGGCCCCGATGTATCTTGGCGAGCGCTGGGAGCTCGTGTTCGCGCGTGAAAACGCTACAGTCCGTGCCTATGCGTCGACGCCGCTCGAGCCAGGCGAGCACTATGTCGAATTTCCGTCGGAAGCGTTGTGGGTTTTCTAGGCTACGCGCATGAGCGATTTCCACGGCGTCTTCCCGTACCTGGTCTCGCCCATCGATCATAGCGGCCGCATCCTCACCGATGTCCTAGGGCAACTCGCCTCCGACCTGATCAAGGCCGGCGTGCACGGGTTGACACCGCTCGGCTCAGCCGGCGAATTTGCCTATCTCAATCCTACGCAGCGCGAAGCTGTGGTGCGGGCGACGATCGAGGCAGCAAACAAGCGAGTGCCGGTGATCGCAGGCGTCGCATCAACCGCCACGGCGGAGGCAGTTGAGCAGGCGAAGACGTATGAAAAACTCGGGGCCGATGGCATTCTCGCCATTTTGGAAGCCTATTTTCCGCTGAAGGATGGACAGGTCGAATCCTACTTTCGCACCGTCGCCGATTCGGTCGAAATTCCCTTAGTACTCTATACCAATCCGCAATTTCAGCGCAGCGACCTTGCGCTCGATGTGATCGCCCGCCTCGCTGAGCACCCACGTATCCGCTACATCAAGGACGCATCGACCAATACCGGGCGGTTGCTGTCCATCATGAACCGGGCGCCGCGCATGAAGGTTTTCTCGGCTTCGGCGCATATTCCGGCGGCAGTGATGTTGATCGGCGGCGTCGGCTGGATGGCCGGTCCCGCCTGCATCGTCCCGCACCAGAGCGTCCGGCTATACGACCTATGCCGCGCGGGGAAATGGCCTGAGGCGATGAAACTCCAGCGTGACCTCTGGCGCATCAACGAGGCTTTCGCACGCTTCAACCTGGCTGCGTGCATCAAGGCCGGATTGCAGATGCAAGGCTATTCGGTCGGGAATCCCGTCCCCCGCAGGACGCGCTTGCCCCGGCAGAACGTGAGGCAGTCGAAACTATTCTTGTCGATGTTGCAAAGTTGAATCTGGAAACTGTTTGAGAGGTCATCGCGACAAGAGCGTCACGCCCGCTCTCGCAGCAGACGCCTGATGACCTTGCCCGTCGTCGTCATCGGCATAGCATCGATAAAGGCAACCTCGCGCGGATATTCGTGTGCCGATAAACGTGTTTTCACAAAGGTCTGAATCTCGGATGCCAACTCATCGGATGCAGCGTAGCCTTTTTTAAGAACGATAAAGGCTTTGATGATTTCGGTGCGCAGCGCGTCCGGCTTTCCAACGGCGGCGGCGAGCGCTACGGCCGGATGACGGATCAAGCAATCCTCGATCTCGCCGGGTCCGATGCGAAAGCCAGCGGAAGTGATCACATCATCATCGCGACCGATGAAACTGATGTAGCCCTCTTCGTCCATAACGCCCTGATCGCCAGTGGTCATCCAATCGCCAATGAACTTGGCGCGTGTGGCTTCTGGGTTGTCCCAGTATTCAAGGAACATCACGGGGTCGGGACGTTTGATCGCAATCTGCCCGACTACCCCGTTCTTTTGTGGATTGCCCTCCCCGTCGAGAATCGCCACCGAGTGCCCGGCGACAGGCTTGCCAATCGCGCCGGGCTTCGACACGCCGAGCGTGCCGCAAGCCGAGAGCACAATGTTGCATTCGGTCTGTCCATAGAATTCGTTGATGACGAGACCAAATGCTGACTTGCCCCACTCATAGGTTTCCGCGCCAAGCGACTCGCCGCCGGACCCGATCGAGCGCATGTTGATGGCATGCCGGCCTTTGGGATTCGGCGCCGCGCGCAGCATTCGTAACGCAGTGGGCGGGATGAAAGCGTTGCGTATCTGTGTGCGCGCCATCAGCGCGAAGGCCTCTTCCGGATCGAATTTCTTGAAACGGCGCGCGACCACCGGAACACCATAGTGGAGGCCCGGTAACAGCACATTGAGCAGCCCGCCCGCCCAGGCCCAATCAGCCGGCGTCCACATGCGGTCGCCCGCCTGCGGGAAAAAATCGTGGTGCGTTTCGACGCCGGGGAGATGGCCGATCAGCACGCGATGGCCGTGCAGTGCGCCTTTTGGCTGTCCCGTCGTGCCGGACGTGTAGACCATCATCGCCGGATCGTCGGCACAGGTGTCGACCGGGGTAAAATCGGACGAAGCGCGCGCCAGCGCGTCAGAAAAACCAAGCGCGCCATCGGCGGCACCGTCCAACGACAGCGCCAACTTGAGCGCGGGCAGCTCTTTCCTGATCTCGGCGATGCGTTCCGCGCCCTGCGCATTGGTAATCAAGGCCACAGCGCCGGAATTCTTTAATCGGTAAGAAAGCGCGTCAATGCCGAATAGGACTGCCAGCGGTAGTGCCACCGTGCCAAGCTTGTAAATCGCGATGTGAATGGCGGCCACTTCGGGCGATTGCGGGAGCAGAATCGCTACGCGATCACCGCGTGCGATACCGTGTGCGCATAGCACATTGGCCAGCCGATTGGATGTTTGGTGCAGCCAGCCGTAGGTGATTTGCTCATCATGACCACCCGGCCGTGCGTGCAGAATAGCAAGTCGATCCGGCTCGCTTTCCGCCCAGCGATCGCAGACGTCGACTCCGATGTTATAGCGGACCGGCACCTGCCAGCGGAATTGGCGATAGAGCGACTCGTAATCCTTGACGCGAGGCAGTACTGGCATGGCGCGAAACTAATCAGCGGACAGAACAACGTCCAGCCAAGGCTACGTTTTCGCTGGCGATCACCCCCGGCCGTGAGCACGCGGCAGAAGGGCAAATCTGAAATAGACATTAATCCCCTACATGGCCTGACTAGCTCGAAAATGAGAAAGAGCGCAATTGATGTCGAGAGTGCGGAAACAAAACGACCTGATGTACAACCCAACAGGACCAGGAACGGCAGCGGAATCGAATTGTGTGCTGCGCCTCATAGTCTCCTTCGTCTCTGTGCTCAAATGATCCGCCCGCCGTACGAAGATACATGCCGAGCACTATGGCGCCGAAAATGCGAACCAAATGCAATCGATAAAAGGCTGAAAAGCGCGCATCACCGGGTGCTCAGTTCGCCAAGACAGCAAGACTATGGCGACCGGAAGGGCGCTGCCAAGTGGGCGATATCACACGCAGAAGGAGGCGGCTGGTCTATTCCTTCTTCTGGTCCGGATCAGCCAGGATCAGTGACCAATAGACTTTGTATTTTGACGCTGGCGTGTACACCGCTGCGATACCCATGCGCGTCGCGCCAGCCAGTAACATATTGGCACGATGCGGGGTCGAGTCGCGCCAGCCTGAAAATGCCTCGGCCAACGTTTGGTATCCGGCACTGATGTTTTCGGCTGCAGTCTTGGCGTCATAGCCCGAGGCTTTCAGCCGTTGCGCGAATGGTTTGCCGGTCCCGTGGTCTAGCTTGTCGCGTTTGGCCATGATCTCCGCCTGCGCTTGCGCAAACCGCATCAATTCCGGATCGAGTGATACGGCTGGCAGTCCGTTGTTGGCGCGATAGCCGGAGATCATTGAAGCTGCGGTGGTCGCGTCGAGTTCTGCGCCAGGCTGCGCCAAGTTGCGGTAGAAGCTTGGCTCCGCCCTGGGCACGTAGGTGTCGGTGCAACCGCCAACCATAACCAAAGCCAGCAGTATCACGGCTAAACGAACCGGCATCATCGGGGATTTTTCTCCGAATGGTGGATTCGCCGAGCGACCGAGGCCGAACAGCGATGCTGCTGCGCACACGGACAAAGAACCGCGGCTCTACTGGCGCGCCTGCGCACCGTCAACTAACATCTCCCATGACAATCCGCCGCCGGAGAGAATGTCATGTCAAACGAGCCGCTCGCACGCACGCCGGGCGCCAAGCGCGCCGCGCCGGGAGAATATGTCTTCGATCTGGGAACGATGCACGAGATCATGGGTGGGCCTACCTATTCTACGGCACACGGCCCTTGCGTAGAAGGCGACCGCATGATTGTCGGCCTCATGCGCATGAAAGCCGGCACCGGCGCCGAACCCCACTCGCACCCGAACGAGCAATGGATCTACGTGCTGGAGGGAACCTTCCGTGCCAATATCGACGGGAAGGAGATCGACGTAAAGCCGGGTTCGGTGGTCTACATTCCCGCCAATACGGTGCATGCCGGCAAGGCGACTGCGGATGGCGACGTCGTATTTTTCACGGTTAAGGACGCCTCGCACAGCTTACACGGCATCAAAGTCAGCTGAGCAAGCCTGCAACGGAAACGGAAAGAATTTCCGCCGCTCGATGCACTGGGAGGAGCGCATGAAAGTTTTGATGGCAATGCTGCTTGCGGCCCTCGCCTTTGGCGTTGGCACAGCGACGGCACAGGACAAATATCCGAGTCGGCCGGTCAAGGTGATCGTGCCCTATGCTCCCGGTGGCGCCACTGACATCGTCGCTCGAATCCTTGGCGACGAATTTCAGAAGGTTACCGGCCAGGGCTTTATAGTTCTCAACAAGCCGGGCGCGTTCGGCATGCTGGCGATCGACGAAATGGTAAAGTCGATGCCTGACGGTTACACACTAATGATCGGAAATGTCTCAACTAATGCAATCACGCCGATCATCTACGTGAACAAGATGAGTGCTGATTACGCCAAGAGCGTCGTCGCGGTGACCAATCTGGTTGACGTGCCGGCCTTCCTGCTCGTGAGCGCAGCGAACGATTTTCCGGTGAAGTCGGTTCCCGAGCTCATTTCGTACGCCAAACAAAATCCCGGCAAGGTCCGTTACGGCACTGTCGGCATCGGCTCTTACCCGCACTACGATATGGCTTATTTTGCGAAGCGTGCCGGCGATCTCGATCTGGTTGGGCTGCCCAACAAGAATGGTGCCGCCGGCGTAATACAGGACATGCTGCGTGGGGACGTACAGACCGCTTTCCTGAACGTGGCTTCAACTGCCGGACAGGTGCAAGCAGGAAAATTCCGGCCGTTAGCGGTGGTCAATCACACGCGGCTAAAGGAATATCCCGATGTTCCCACCATGCAGGAGGTCGGGTACGCAGATGTCGGCACGGTGGCGTGGAATGGTTTATTCGCGCCAGCAGCAACACCGAAACCGGTGTTGGAAGCGCTATTTGCGGTGGTAACCAAATCGCTGAATTCGCCCGAGGCAGTTGAGAAGCTTGGCAAACAGAACTTCAATATCGTACCGTCCAAGTCGCTCGCCGATGCAAAGTCCTGGCTCGACGGCGAAATGAAGCACTGGCAAACAATCACCAACGCCGTGAAAATCGACGTCTCGCAGTAGCCTCTGCAGCAAGCACGAAGCTCTGATTTTGAAGCTGGCGTCATCCGAGATTTCGCAGAACATCGCCAACGCTTCCGATGGAGCGAAGGTCTCGGTTTCTGTTCTGGAAAGTATCCGGTGCTGCCGCACAAACGCGTCATTCGGCGGAAAGCCTCCTTACGGCCTCGCAGGGCTGTAGAGGCCGCCGGCGAACTAAGCAGGGAGTCGAAGGCTTTCTCTCCTGCGTTGCCGCTTGATCAGCCAAAAAGCCCAGTTAGCCAGTAGAACAGTGCCGCGATAGCTGCCGACGCCGGGATAGTGATGATCCACGCGATGACGATATTGTTCGCAACACTCCACCGCACTGCCGATACCTTCCGTGCGGCACCGACGCCAATAATCGAACCCGTGATGGTGTGAGTGGTCGATACTGGAATGCCAAGCCAGGTGGCAGCGAAAAGCGTCGCCGAGCCTCCCGTTTCCGCACAGAATCCTTGTATCGGCGTAAGACGCGTAATTTTCGACCCCATCGTTTTCACAATGCGCCATCCACCGACCAACGTTCCGAGCGCCATTGCTATTTGACAGGTAATTACAACCCAGAATGGGACGTGGAAATCGGCGCCGAGATGACCCTGGGAGTAAAGCAGCACCGCGATGATACCCATCGTCTTCTGTGCATCGTTTCCGCCATGGCCGAGCGAATAGAGCGAAGCGGACACGAACTGCAGATGCTGGAAGGTGCGATCGACGGCGAATGGTGTCGAGCGCACGAAGATCCAGGAAAGCGCCAGGACCATCAGCAACGCAAGCACGAAGCCGACCAGCGGGGACCCGACAATCGCGAGGGCGGTTGGCGCCAGACCGTGCCAAACGATGGCGCCAGGACCGGCCTTGGCAATACCGGCCCCGACCAGGCCGCCGACGAGCGCGTGCGAGCTACTCGACGGTATTCCGAGGCCCCAGGTAATCAGATTCCAGATGATCGCGCCCATCAATGCGCTGAACACCACGCGCGGATCGACCACCGTGGCAGCGATAATACCGGTGCCAAGCGTGTTGGCCACATGCAAGCCGAAAAACAAAAAAGCGATGAAATTGAAGAACGCCGCCCAGCCCACAGCGTAATGCGGCCGCAGCACGCGGGTGGATACAATGGTCGCGATGGAATTGGCTGCGTCATGCAATCCGTTCAAGAAATCAAACGCAAGCGCGACCACGATCAGTCCGATCAGAATCGGCAATGACAGAATAACGTCCATCGTCATCAAACTCCGGAAGCGCTAAACGTGTTCAATGACAATGCCGTGCATGACGTTTGCTACGTCGTCGAAGCGATCGACGACCTTTTCAAGATGATCGTAGACCTCGTTGCCTACGAAAAAACCCATCGGATCTGATTTGGATTTCGCCTCATAAAGCTCCCGCAATCCGATGTCGTGCAGTTCGTCGGCGCGGCCTTCGAGCGCCGAAATCTGTGCGGTTAAATCGCTGATCCTTACCGCTTCAGAGCTGATCGAATGCAGCAGAGGCACAGCTTCGCGCAGCAGCTTCGCGCATTTTACAATGGCATCGGCCATCTCACGCATCTGCGGCGTGAATTCATTCAAGTCGAACAGCATGATCGACTTTGCAGTTTTCTGCATCTGGTCGATAGAGTTATCCATCGCGGTGATCAGGTCGCGGATATTGCCGCGGTCAAAGGGAGTTATGAATGTGCGGCGTACCGCAATCAGAACTTCGCGCGTGGCGTCGTCGGCATCATGCTCGCGGTCCATCACGGTGTGGTAATTCGATTTGACCGCGGCGCCACCTTCTAGCATGGCGCGTAGAGCCTCGGCGCCGGCCAATACAGCGTCGGAGTGGCGAGCGAACAGCTCGAAGAAGCGTTCCTCCTTCGGCATTAACACGTGAAACCATTTCAGCATGCGGTCTCCCCTCGCCCAAACCGATGTGATATTGACAGACATTGCAGCTTCCCAGCCAAGCATAAGAAGCAGATTTTCGCCCTTTCAAAATTGATCTAGGTCATAGGCCCGATACGCTAACTCCAACAACGGAACAAGCGATTCGACGCGCCCAAGATTTGCTGCATAGGTCCGCTGGGTCGGTTAGTTTTCGGACAAAGAGATCCGAAGCGGAGACGTTCAATGCGGTTGGGTTATTTCACTATGCCCGTCCATCCAATGGGCCGGGACTGGTCCCAGACGCTGCGGGAGGATCGCGAGGCGGTCATCCTCGCTGACAAACTCGGCTTCTACGATGCCTTCGTTGGCGAACACCTCACTGACGCATGCGAGAACATCACCAACAGCATGCTGTTCCAGGCCACACTCATTCATGACACCAAGAATATCAAGCTCGCGACCGGCACTACCAATCTGGCACAAATGCATCCGGTAGTGATCGCGGTCAACGCCGCAATGTTCGATCACTTATCGCAGGGTCGATTCGTCATGGGGATAAGCCCCGGCGCGCTCACCTCAGATTCGGAGGCGATCGGGATACTGGATGAGGATCGTAACAAGATTTTCGCCGAAGCCATTGACGTGATCCTGGCCGTTTGGGAGCGCAACCCGCCATACGATATCGATTTCCCCGACAATCGCTTTAAAGTCAGCTTCGCGCGCACCGCCGCGCTTGAGATTGGCGTCGGCATTCTTGCGAAGCCATTCCAGAAACCGCACCCTGAAATCGTCGGAACCGTCGTGGCGCCATTTTCTCCTGGCGTGGTGCTGATGGGCAAACGCAACTTCCATCCGCTGTCGGCGAACTTCCTGTTGTCAAAACACCTCAAGTCGCACTGGGCCAACTATGTGAAGGGAAAGGCTGAAACCGGAGCCAAGGCAGACGTTGCAGATTGGCGGGTCGCGCGCACGATCTTCGTCGCTGATGACGACCGAGTGGCGAAGCGCTACGGCCATGACGACGTCAAGAGCCCTTACCGATTCTATTTCGAGCAAATGCGCGCTAAGATGAAACGCGGTAACCGACTCTACGTATTCAAAAGCTACAAAGAGCAGCCAGACGAAGAGATCACTGACGATTATGTGGTGGACAACTGCGTGACCTTCGGCAGCGTCAACAAGGTCGTCGATGAAATCCTCAGGCTGCGAGAGGAGTCCGGCGACTTCGGCGAGCTCGTCTACGCGGGCCTGGACTGGGTTGATCCAATGCTAGCCAAACGGTCGATGCAGCTGATGGCCGAGGAAGTGATGCCGCGCGTGAATGCGGCAATCGGCAAGCCAGCCAAGACCGCAGCGGAGTAACTGCCTACTGTCTTTTTTCATGGCTCGGCTTGTTGCGGTGTTGACGATTTTACACCGACAGCGGATCTGTCCCCAACGCCGCGTAGAGGCCGTGCTTGGCGCCTTGGGTAAACGGGACGTTCTTGTCAAGCTCGATCGAGGCCGAACGCACGCGTTGCGTCTCCGGTTCGGTCGCCGGGACTGCGCCGCCTTCCGCAGCGGCCTTCGCCGCGCGCAGCAGGATTTTGCGCGTCATTATTATGCCGTGTCAGTCGCACACAGGTGCTCCTTGGTGCGGTCTTGTATCGGCCCCATGCTTTCCTGGATGGAGGCATCCTGCATCGCAATGCCGTCGACTCCGGTCGACGAATGGCCATGGCGCTGTGACTGACGGTCCAATAAATAGTTGTTCGACTTGTTGGCGAGCGGAATGAAAGTGCCGGGCACATATTTGACATGGATGCCCTCACCGTCGCGCATTGCCGAGACTTCCGATTTCGTCAGCGCGCGCTTGGGGTGATAATTGATACTCCAGGTCCAGCAGGTTTCGTCATCAATCGGCACCCACGCATGCGCGCCCAATGGATGGCCGGCGCGCGGCGGAATGATCGAATACCACGGCATGATCCAGGGCGTGATGCGCCAGTAATACTTGCCGCCGTCGGCATTACGCCGTGCCCCGATCAGCAACCCGCCGGGAAACTCCTCCACCTCGAACAGCGGCATGCGGTCCTGCTCATTGTAGACGTTGCCCTTCGAGCCTTTGAACAATGGATCCTTGTTGAGCTCGCTACCGTGCAGCCATGACACGTGGCTGGAATCGATGCCGCCCTCCAAGGCCTGCAGGTAATTGCATTCCTGCAAGCGCTTGGAGACAAAACGCTGTGGCGGTTCAACCTCGGTCCATTCCAGCGCCGGCGGCGGCGGCTGCAAGGCGGGCGGGCCCATGTAGGACCACACGATTCCAGCCTTCTCGATGCAGGGATAGGATTTCAATTTGATGTTCTTGCGGAAACCGCTCTCTTCAGGCTCAGACGGCAGATCGACGCATTGCCCAGTCACGTCATATTTCCAGCCGTGGTAGGGGCAGCGCAGCCCGCATTCCTCATTCTGGCCAAACCAGAGCGAGACTCCGCGATGCGCGCAGAACTCGTCGATAAGGCCGACACGCCCTTTACTGTCGCGAAAGCAGATTAGGCTTTCGCCCATCAGCTTTACCCGCACCGGCGGGTAATCGGGCTCGGGAATTTCGGACGTTAGCAAAAAAGGCGCCCAATAGCGTCGAAACAGTTTGCCCATGAACGTTCCTGGACCGACGCGGCTTAGCTGGTCGTTTTGTTCACGTGACATCATGAGGACGTTTTCCTGACTTTTCTAAGTGGCGCATGATTCTTTTCCGAAAACCGATTCCCACTTTTCGGGGTCATGCGCAGATTGATATAATACCGCGGCAGCGGTCATCATTGTAAGCGGCCGTGCCTATGACGGAAGCCAAGCACCATGCCCTTGCCGCGCATCGCCATTGCAACGGGAGACCCCGCCGGGATCGGGCCGGAAATCGCGCTCAAGGCCGCACTCGATACGCGCGTGCGGCGCTTGTGTCGCCCATTGCTGGTCGGTGATCCGGCGGCAGTCAAACTTCATGCGCGCGGAGCGAGCCTGTCAATCAATCTCCATCTGATCGATAACCTTGCCGATGCGGACTGGAGCGACGGCTCGGTCAATCTGCTCGACGCTCGCGACGGCAACAATGCGCCCGTAAAACTTGGCACAGTCGATGCCGCCTATGGCCGTGCATCGCTCGAAAGCGTAAGCCGGGCTATCAAGGCCGCACTGGCTGGGGATGTAGAAGCGGTCGTCGCCGCACCGCAGACCGAGCGCTCGATTGCAGCGGCAGGCATTGCCTTCGATGGCTATCCATCTTTCGTCGCTCGCGAAACTGGCACGCCGGTCAACGACGTCTATTTGATGATCTGCTTTGACGAATCTCGCATTGTCCACGCCACTTTGCATGTGAGCGTACGCGAGGCGGTCACGTTGATAACGCCCGAGCGCGTCGAGCGTGTGATCCGCGTTACAGATGCCTCGTTGAAAAAGCTTGGGATCGCTCAACCAAAAATTTTTGTCAGCGGGCTCAATCCTCATGCCGGCGAGGACGGACTGTTCGGTTCGGAGGAAATCGAAATCATCGCCCCCGCGATTGCGCGCGCCGCCAGAAGCGACATCAATGTGCAAGGGCCATTTGGCGCTGACACCATGTTTCGCAAGAAGGGTGTCGATGCCTTCATTGTGATGCTGCACGATCAAGGCCATATCGCTGCCAAGCTGCAAGCCTTCAACCGCACGGCTGGGCTTGCGATCGGCTCACCGATTTTGTTTTCATCAGTAGCGCATGGCAGCGCACATGATATCGCCGGAAAAGGCCAGGCCGATCCGGGCGCCATGATCGAAGCGATCACGCGACTCGCACGCATCGACACGAAAGGACGTGATCGCTAGGGCTTAAGAAGCGGGATGTTGATCGGGTAGACGGTGATGTTAGTTCGAGCGCCAACCGATCTAACGAACCGGCGGCAACGGCGAAGACGTTATTACGCTCGCGTTATTGCGTGGTGCGGGAACGGTATTTGGCGTTGAAATGTTCGGAGGAACGCCGGCGGGCACCGGACCATTTGCAGCGGGCGGCGCGCCAGTGTTAGCGAGATGCTCAGGCGGCCTGCCGGGCAGCACCACAACGCGAGTGCCCACCTGCACACGGCCGAAGAGATCCTCGATGTCCTCATTGATCAGGCGAATACATCCGGATGACACGAATGTTCCGATGGTCGAAGGCTGGTTGGTGCCGTGAATGCGGTAAAGGGTCTTGCCGAGATAGAGTGCGCGCGCCCCCAGTGGATTCCCCGGGCCACCTGCCATGAAGCGCGGCAAATACGGCTGACGATCAATCATCTCCGACGGCGGATTCCAATCCGGCCATTCCGACATCTTGCTGATCCGCTCGGTGCCGGACCATGTGAAGCCTTCCCGGCCCACGCCGATGCCGTAGCGCAACGCCTTGCTATTACCAAGCACCAGGTAGAGATAGGTGTTCGCGGTATCGATAATGATCGTGCCGGCCGGTTCCTTAGTGGAGTAGTCGACTAACTGCTTTTTAAGGTTGGGGGGCAGCTCCTTGGGCTGGCCCGTTTCCGGCTGATAATCGGGTGGAAGCGCCGCGGTCACTGACCCCTGCGGCGCTACGCCGATAGCGGCCGGCGGTCGCAACACGTCCGGGTCGTTGCTCGCCCTGCTCGGCGCACCCGGCGCTGCAGGTGGCTGCGGCTGTTGCGGACTTGGTTCGTAGCCGAGTGGTCGTCGATCGGGTGTACCCAATAGCCCAGTCGGCGGGGGGAGTGGCGGTTCGTCATCCGGATATGGGAGGGCGCTGTTGGGAATTCCGCGCTGAGTCTGGCCGGGACGCAGGGCGCGGCGGGGCGGCGGAAGCACATCATCGTCATCAAAGTCGCCCATAACGGGGGGCAACCGCTCTTCATAGTAGGTGCCGGGTGGCGGTAAAGGGTACTGCGCCAGCGCAGGCGCAGCGCCAAAACCCGCCGCAACCGGCAGCGTTACCAGCAAAACCGCAGAAAATCGGATCATTATCCACCCTTGGCGGCGAAGCAGCCGCCAAACCCCCTGATTGCCTTGGGATGAAGGCACATTCAAGACCAGATTACGGCTATCTAGTTAACGGGACTTTAGCTTTGCCACCTCAGGCTTTGTTGGCTTCCGTCGCCAAAACCTGCTTGGCCACGCGATGACAGTCCACGGCGGCCGGGAACCCACAATAAACCGCGACCTGCCGCAAAATAGCGGATAGCTCGTTAGGAGTGAGTCCGTTGCGGAGCGCACCGCGAAAGTGTGCCTCGAACTCATGCATTCGGCCGAGGCAGGCAATCATGCCAAGGTTAAGAATGCTGCGCTCGCGCGGTTTGAGGGCATCGTCACCCCACACAGCGCCCCAACAATAGGTGGTAAGCAATTCCTGGAATTGGCGGTTGAAGTCGTCAGTACTGGCGATGGCCCGGTCAACATAGTCATCGCCTAGCACCTTGCGGCGCATGGTCATCCCGCGGTCGTAGAGTGCTTTGTCCATAGGTGTTTCCTCCCGTTCGATGATGCCACTAACTCAATGCATTCCGAGGCCCTCGCAGAGCAAGCGAACCCGGAATCTAGAACCAAGGTTGTTCCGTTCTAAATTCCTGGTTCGCGCTTCGGCGCGCCCCGAAATAACAGGCGAAAAACCTATGTTGACAGAGTCTGAGCGATTTCGTCCATTTGATCGAAAGAAAAACTCAAAAGGACCTCGAGGAGGAAACACGATGGGAACGACATTAAGACGGCCAATCCAGCTTGCGCTCGCACTGAGCGTCCTGGGTTTTGTCGCCAACTACGCCATACCAGAGGCCGCGAGCCAGGATGCCGGCTGGGTCACGCTGTTCGACGGTAAAAGCTTGGACGGATGGGACCAGGTCGGTGAATCCAACTGGCGCGTCGAGGATGGAGCGATTGTCGTCGACAAGATGGCAGGCAAGGATGCCGGCTACCTGGTCAGCAAGAATTCCTACAAGAACTTCATTGTACGCGTCGAGTTCTGGCCAAGCGACGATGCCAATAGTGGCATCTATTTCCGCTGCCTTGATCCCAAGAAGATCACTGACCGGACGTGTTACGAGGCAAATATTTTCGACCAGCGACCCGACCCGAGCTATGGCACCGGTGCTATCACGCGTTACGTCGAGGTCAATCCGATGCCGAAAGCCGGCGGCAAGTGGAACACATATGAAATCACCGCCAACGGCCGGGACATTACAGTCGTGCTCAACGGCGCGACGACGGCAAAGCTACGCAACAGCATGTTCGACGAAGGTCCGATCGTGTTGCAGCACGGCGCCGGTGCGATCAAGTTCCGCAAAGTGGAAGTCAAGCCGCTGTAGAGCGGCGACCAGCGCGGCGGAATGGAAGCAGGGATGGTCGGCGGAGACATCTTCATGCAAGCTACCACCAGAAAAGCACGCGAGAGCCTGCGTGCCGATATCGTCGTCGCCTGCGGCGGCATCAACTTGGCTTTACGCGGGTAGTTCTATCGGAACGAAAGGGTCGCATCCGCGAGGCGCATTGATGATGGGTGACAATGCCTCGCGGTACGATTCGCCCGACATGCGTACGCCAATCGACGACATGGCGAGAGAATGTATGGCGGTAATAGAGGCACTGGGCGGCAGCTTTGCGTTTCCGCCCATGGAGTATGTCGACAGGATAGCTCGGGCCAGATTCCGCCATCGAGCCATGCCGGTTCGATGGCCCTCGATGTTGCGCGCGGCGCG
>DATFXJ010000096.1:0-20488 GCA_035315965.1 Pseudolabrys sp. | reverse complement strand
GATCGCAGTCATCTTTGAGGTCTGGCCAAAGGCGGACCGCAAGCAGGATTATTTGAATATTGCCGCCGAACTGAAGCCACTTCTCGAAAAAATAGATGGCTTCATTTCAATCGAGCGTTTTGAGAGTCTCTACGAACCAGGAAAAATATTGTCGCTTTCATTTTTCCGGGATGAAGCGGCGGTACAGGCCTGGCGCACCACAAATGAACACCGCGTGGCACAAGCGAAGGGACGTAGCGAAATATTTGCCAATTACCGTTTGCGTGTTGCTGGTGTGATTAGAGATTATGGGATGCATGAGCGCGAACAGGTCCCTGAAGACAGTCGTAAAATCCATAGAGCATAGATTTGTATTGCGCCAAGTGCGTGCGCATGCCATCCTTGGACCGCGCGAATTAGTCAAAAGCAGACATGGCTGCACTGGCCGTAGCCAACAAAAAACTCCTCAAATGCACGTGCCAGGCGAGCGGGAGTCTCGGTCAAACCATCACGGTCTGGATCGTCGCCAGTCCACCGTATAATGGTTCGGGACGCAGCTTCGACCTCGGCCCGGTCCGGCCGCTCAGGCGCCGTGCGCCGTAGTTTCACTCGCTCGAAGGCATGCACATTTGAAGTCATCGAGATGTTTCCTAAGCTTGTGACTGGAGCCTCGCGGCGCCTTGCCGGGCGTGCCAAAGAGAGGTCGTGCATTGGATGCCCACCGGGAAGAAAGGTTCCGACATATTGAACTGCAAAACTTTGTCGCTGACTGGCAATTGAAGTCTGCGTTAAAAGCGGACATGTCCGATTCATTCCCAAAACCGCTCGAAACCAATGAACCTGCACCGAAAACCGAGCCGGCCTTGCGTGCAATCGCGATGCCTGCCGATACCAATCCACATGGCGACATTTTCGGCGGTTGGCTGCTCTGCCAAATGGACCTCGCGGGCACCACGATAGCGACACGGCGTGCGTGTGGCCGAGTCGTTACGGTTGCGGTTACAGGCATGGAATTTCATCGACCAGTAATGGTCGGCGATGAGGTCAGCTGTTTCTGCAATATCGAACGTGTCGGCAATACATCAATTACTATCAAAATTGAAAGCTGGGTTCGCCGCGGCTTGGGCACTGAACAGATAAAAGTGACCGAGGGCATATTCACGTACGTCGCCGTCGATGCCAATGGCCAGCCAATCCCGGTGCTGCCCCCACAGGGCGCAACAGCTTGAACGCACGACCTTTTGCTAGTTTGCCTTCGGCGCGGGCGTTTCGGGTGGAATATCCGGCGGCTCCAGACCAGTGGTGACAGTGAAATCCGTCGTCGAGCATGGGCTTGAAATAAGGGGCGTAATGATTTGTCGGCTCGAAAGATATCGGAGGATCGCGCGGCTAATATGCTCTCTTAGCTGTCAAACATGAGCCATTTAACCGGTGCAGACACAAGAAATTGTAAGCCTATAGCCCCGACAAACTATAGTCTTGAGGGAACGATGCCGGCCGTTGTGCTTTGATCACCGTCATCTTTTACGGCAGACGCCAATGCCACACTTCTCGTTCCGCCGGGACTTGATCACGAAGCCGATATTCCGGGCCGCCAAGCATGCTTTGCCGACACTTTCAGATACCGAACGCGAAGCCACCGAGGCTGGCGACGTTTGGTGGGATGCCGATTTGTTTTCTGGGAATCCCGATTGGAAAAAACTGTTGGGCTTTAGGCCCGCCCGGTTGTCGAACGACGAGCAGAAATTTCTCGCCGGCCCCGTCGAGCAACTTTGCGGCATGCTCGACGACTGGAAGATAAACTGGGAGCTGCACGACCTGCCGCCCGCGGTGTGGGAATTTCTCAAGGCGAATAAATTTTTCGCAATGATTATTCCGACGGAGTATGGCGGCCTTGGTTTTTCCGCGTACGCCCACTCGGAAGTGATCCGCAAGTTATCGTCGCGCTCGCTCAGCGCCGCCGTCACCGCCATGGTGCCGAATTCGCTCGGCCCCGGTGAACTGCTGCTCCAGTTCGGTACCAAAGCGCAGCAGGACTACTGGTTGCCCCGACTTGCACGTGGGGAAGAAATCCCCTGCTTTGGTCTGACGAGTCCGGAGGCCGGCTCGGATGCTGCCTCAATGGTCGACGTCGGTGTGGTTTGCCGCGGTTCTTTCGAAGGACGCGAAGTTCTCGGTATCCGTCTCAACTGGCACAAGCGCTATATCACTCTTGCACCAATTGCGACGGTACTTGGTCTCGCTTTCAAACTGCGCGACCCTGATCATCTCGTCGGCCAACAAACTGACATCGGGATTACCCTCGCTTTGGTGCCAACCAACCTGCCCGGCGTCAGCATTGGCAGGCGTCATTTGCCCGCCATGCACGTCTTCCAAAATGGCCCGAATTGGGGGCACGAAGTCTTCATTCCGATGGATCACGTCATCGGCGGCGTCGAGCAATGCGGTAAAGGCTGGAAGATGCTGATGAGCGCGCTTGCCGCCGGCCGTGGCATTTCACTTCCCTCGTTGTCGGCAGCGGCTGCCGCATTTGCAGCCGACCTTACCGGTGCCTATGCGCGCGTCCGCGAGCAATTCCACGTCTCGATCTCGAGGTTCGAAGCGATACAAGAGCGGCTCGGGCGTATGGCGGCAACCGCCTATCTTCTCGATGCGGCGCGTCGCATGACTTGTGCATCGCTTGACGATGGGCATCATCCGGCCGTCGTTACCGCCATCATGAAGGCGCAAGCAACCGAGCGCATGCGCATCTCCGTCAACGACGCGATGGACGTGCATGGCGGCAAGGGCATCATCGAGGGCCCACTCAACTACCTTGGCAGCCTCTATCGCGGCGTGCCGATCGGCATCACCGTCGAAGGCGCCAACATCGTCACCCGCAGCCTCATCCAGTTCGGTCAAGGCGCCATCCGCAGTCATCCTTATCTGCTGAAAGAAATGACGGCATTGCAGGATGCCGACAGCGAGCGTGGACTCGACGCCTTCGACAAAGCCTTCTGGGCTCATGTCGGCCACAGCTTCGCCAATGCTTTTCGGACCTGGGTGCGGGCTTGGACCGGCGGCCTGTTTTCACCAGCGCCCGACGCCGGCGCAGCGAGGCCATTTTATAGGCAACTCAGTCGCTACTCTTCGGCTTTCGCGTTTGCTGTTGACCTCGCGCTGCTCAGCCTCGGTGGCGGACTGAAACGTCAGGAAATGATTTCTGCGCGTTTTGGCGACATTCTTTCCGAACTCTATCTGTCCAGCGCCGCGCTCAAGCGCTGGAACGATGAAGGTCGCCAGGAGGCGGACCTGGCGCTACTCGAATGGTGCATGAAATCGAGCTTCGTTGTCATCGCGATGCGCTTCGACGAAATTATCGGGAACTTTCCTGTACGACCGGTGGCCTGGCTCATGCGTCTACTCATCCAGCCACTCGGTCCAAGCACGCGTGGTCCGACCGATCGCGTCACGCAGGCCTGCGCAGCAATCATTACAAATCCCTGCGCGGCACGCGAGCGGCTAACGGTTGGCCTGTATGAACCAAAAGCCGATTCGAGCGATGGCGTCGCACTCGTCAAGCGCGCCTTTGCCAAAACGGTCGCCGTACAGCCGATCCGTGATCGCATGCGCGGTGCGCGGCTGCCCGATATCGATGAGGCGCTCGCGGCGGGTATCATCAATACCGAGGACGCGGCGCAACTTAAGTCGGCAGTCGACGCGGTGTCGATGGCGATAGCCGTCAACGATTTCTCGCCGGAAGAACTGGCGTTGCCAGGTGCTTCCAAAAACGGAGATGGGTCATCGCAAGCGAAAATCCACAGGCCCGCGGCGGAGTAACAAGGCGTCCAGTCTATGTTGTCGACGGTAGCCGCACGCCTTTCATCAAGGCACGTGGCAAAGCAGGGCCCTTCACGCCGGTCGATCTAGCTGTGCAATGCGGCCGTCCGTTGCTGTTGCGTCAGCCATTCGCACCCGATGCCTTCGATCAGGTCATTCTTGGCTGCGTCAACGTTACCGCCGACGAAATGAACCCAGCACGCGTCGCCGCGCTGCGTCTTGGCATGGGCGAGACGATGACAGCGTTCACCGTGCAGATCAATTGTGGATCGGGCATGCAGTCGATCGATACGGCTTATCGATATATTCGCGAAGGCGCGATGGATCTTGTCCTTGCTGGTGGTACGGAATCCCTCAGCCATGCACCTTTGGTGTTCAACCACAACGCGGTCGAGTGGTATGCGCATATGTTTGGCGCGCGAAATATATGGGCCAGACTCGTTGCATTGCTCCGCGTCCGGCCATCTTTTTTCAAGCCAATCATCGGCCTTGAACGCGGCCTCACTGACCCCATCACCGACCTCAACATGGGGCAGACCGCGGAGCTTGTGGCGCATCTATTTCATATTTCACGTCGCCAGGCCGACGAGTATGCGGCCGAAAGTCAGCGGCGGCTTGCGGCGGCGCAAAAAGAAGGCTGGCTCGCAGATGAAGTCGAGCCTCTCTTTGCACGTGACGGCACGGTTTTTGATCACGACGATGGCGTGCGGCCCGACAGCACCGCGGACAGCCTTGCGAAACTCAAGCCTGCTTTCGAACGGCCGTGGGGTAAGGTCACGGCGGGCAATAGCTCACAAATCACCGACGGCGCATCATGGGTGATCCTGGCGTCGGAAGATGCGTTGAAGAAATACAAGCTGCAACCGAAGGCCGTCATTCTCGACAGCGAATGGTCGGCGCTTGATCCCTCGGTCATGGGCCTTGGGCCAGTGTTCTGTTCGACCGAAATCCTGAAGCGGCATGAATACGCACTCGGCGATATCGAGTTGTGGGAATTGAACGAGGCGTTCGCCGCGCAGGTCCTTGGTTGCCTCGCGGCCTGGGAAGACGACGAATTCTGCCGCAATGCGCTTGGCCTTCCGAGCGCTGCCGGCAGCATCCCGCGCGACCGCCTCAACATCGACGGCGGCGCAATCGGCATCGGGCATCCGGTCGGCGCAAGCGGCAATCGCATTGTGCTTCATCTCATCAATGCCATGCATCGGCTAGGCCTCAAGCGCGGGATTGCCACGGAGTGCATCGGCGGTGGCCAAGGCGGCGCAATGCTGATCGAGGCGGTCTAAAGCCAGCACATGAAAGAAACTCATACACCCGCCCTCGACGTTCTCGGCAAACGCAATCTCGAGCTTGGTCCGTTTGCGGACGGCAGCCAGAGCGCTGGCCCCTGGATGCACTGGAAAATGTGCCCCGATGAGGACGGCATCGTCTGGCTTTTGCTCGACAAGAAAGGGACCGGCACCAACACGCTTTCGGAAAACGTGCTGACAGAGTTTGATGCGGTGCTGAGGAAAATCGAACAGGATCGGCCGCGCGGGCTGGTCATCCGTTCGGCCAAGCAAGGTGGCTTCATCGCCGGCGCCGACATCAATGAATTCCGCGGCATCACGGACCCTGCGAAAATCGAGGCCATTATCGCGCGTGGTCACGAGGTTATCGATCGGCTTGACCATCTCCCGCTGCCGACGGTCGCGGTCATTCATGGCTATTGCCTCGGAGGCGGCCTAGAGGTAGCGCTGGCCTGCGACCACCGCATCGCTGTCGACGATGCCACCTTTGGCTTTCCCGAGGTGATGCTTGGTCTGCATCCCGGACTCGGCGGCACGGTCCGCCTTACTCGCCTGATCAACCCCGTGCAGGCGATGACAATGATGTTGACCGGCAAGACGCAGCGTGCCCGCGCTGCCAAATTGCTTGGTATCGCCGATGCTGTAACGCAGGAACGCCATGTGCGTGGTGCCGTCAAGGCCGCTGTCGACGGTTCGTTGAAATTGTCTAGACCTGGAAATCTTGTCGCCCTTCTTAACTGGGGACCGGCACGCGCTTTGCTCGCACCGCGCATGCGACGCGAAACGCAAAAAAAAGTTCGACAAGAGTTTTATCCGGCGCCGCAGGCGCTGATCGATCTTTGGGCGCAACATGGCGACAGCGCCACTGCGATGCAGAAGGCAGAAATCTCATCTTTTGCACGGCTGCTCGTGACCCAGACCGCGCAAAACCTGGTGCGCGTTTTCTTCCTGCGCAATAACCTCAAAGGGCTCGCCAGCGGCAAGTGGGATGGCACGCGCGTTCACGTAATTGGCGCTGGCGCTATGGGTGGTGACATTGCCGCCTGGTGTGCATGGCATGGATTGACCGTCAGCCTCAGTGACATGAAGGCGGAGCCAATTGGAGGCGCAATCAAGCGTGCCGCCGATCTCTATGAAAAGATCGGTCGCGACAACCGCCGCAAGATCCGCGATTCCCTCGACCGTCTGATTCCGGATCTGCGTGGCGAAGGCGTGGCGTCCGCGGACCTTATTATCGAAGCGGTGCCGGAAAAGCTCGACCTCAAACAGAAGGTTTACGCAGGCATCGAGCCGAAGATGAAGTCAGGGGCGATCTTTGCCACCAACACGTCCAGCATTCCGCTGGAGCAACTGCGCGAGGGATTGAAACGGCCAGAACGTCTCATCGGCATCCACTTCTTCAACCCGGTTTCGCGCATGGAGCTTGTTGAAGTCGTCAGTCACGACAAGGTAGCGGGCGATGTCCAATCGGCAACCCACGCATTTTTGGGCAAAATCGACCGTCTTGTCGCTCCGGTCAAAAGTGCGCCCGGCTTTTTGGTCAACCGCGCGCTAACGCCCTATTTGCTCGAGGCAATGGTGATGCTCGACCAGGGCATGAAAAAAGAGTCCATCGACAAGGCCGCGGAAGATTTCGGCATGCCGATGGGACCGATCGAGCTTGCCGACCAGGTCGGCCTCGATATTTGCCTCCACGTTGCCGAAATGCTGCGCGCAAGCCTGAAGCGCGAAATGCCCGATGCCCCCCAATGGCTCAAAGACAAGGTGACAAAAGGCGAACTCGGCAAGAAGTCTGGTAGGGGCTTCTACGAATGGAAGGACGGTCACGCCCAGAAAACTCACGATGCCGGCTCGCCGCCTGCGGATGCCACGGACCGTCTTATTCTGCCGATGCTCGATGTCTGCGTCACTTGTTTGCGGGAGGGCGTCGTCACAGATGAAGACATAGTCGATGGGGCCATGATATTTGCGACCGGCTTTGCGCCGTTTCGTGGCGGCCCAATGCATTACGCGAGAACACGCGGCCCTCATGACGTCCGCCAAACATTGACGCGTCTCGCTTCGACTTACGGGGCGAGATTCCAACCGGATCCTGGCTGGAATGAGATCAAATGAGTCATTCCGATCAGGCTCCTGTAGCCTTTGATGATGCCGCTCGGTTGGCCGACGCCATCCTCGCGAAGGTCGGTAAGACAATCGTGCTGGCGTTGCCGCTTGGTCTCGGCAAGGCAAATCACATCGCCAATGCGCTTTACGCGAAGGCCTTAGCGGATCGATCGATCCGGCTTGCGATTTTCACGGCGCTGACGCTGGTTGTCCCGCGGACAAAGAACGAGCTGGAGCATCGTTTTCTTGAGCCCATCTCGCAGCGCGTGTTTGGCGGCTATCCAGCGCTCGACTATGCGAATGCAATTCGCGCCGGCACCGTGCCGCCAAATGTCGAAGTGAATGAGTTTTTCTTCATGGCCGGACAATGGCTTGATTCGCCCTACGCGCAGCAGCACTATATCTCGGCAAACTATACCCACGCCTTGCAATATGTGCTCGATCGCGGCGTCAACGTGATCGGGCAGCTCGTTGCTCATCGAGCCGACGAATCGCATCCGTACAGCTTGAGCTGTAATCCCGACCTGACGCTCGATCTGCTGGCGCTCCGGCGTGAGAAACACACGAATTTTGTTTTTGCCGGTGAGGTCAATTCGGAGCTCCCGTTCATGCGGGGCGACGCCGCGATCAGCGGCGGGGAACTCGATTTTCTGCTTGACGGGCCTAGCACAGACTTCCCTCTGTTCGCCCCACCCCGCGAACCGATTGCCCTCGCCGACTATGCCGCCGGCCTTCATGCAACGAGTTTAGTCCCGGATGGCGGTACATTGCAGATCGGGATCGGCTCACTTGGCGATGCCGTTGCACAAGGCCTGATCATGCGACACCGCAGCAACGAGCAATTTCAGAGCCTTCTCTCGGCGCTGCAACCTGTAATATGGCATAACGCTGAAGTTCATAGGACGCCATTCGCGAGCGGGCTATACGGCTGCTCGGAGATGTTTGTCGAGAGCTTGCTCGATCTCTTCCGCGCTGGGGTGCTCAAACGCGAGGTCGATGGTGCCATCCTTGATTCGGGCTTCTTTCTAGGGTCGCGCGCGTTCTACCACGCGCTGCGTGAGATGCCACCCGAGGCGCTGGCAAAATTCCGGATGCGGTCCATCTCGTTTGTTAACGAGATCTTCTTCGGCGAAAAGGAAAAGCGCCAGGCTCGGTTCGGTGCACGTTTTATCAACGATGCGATGATGGCAACGGTACTCGGCGACGTGATTTCTGACGGCCTTGATGATGGCCGAATCGTTAGCGGTGTGGGCGGGCAATACAATTTTGTCGCGCAAGCGTTCGCGCTCGAAGGGGCGCGCTCAGTAATCATGCTGCGCTCTACGCGAGAAACGAAAGGCAAGAGCCAGTCAAACATCCGCTGGCGCTACGGGCACGTCACTATTCCGCGTCATCTGCGCGACATCATCGTGACCGAATACGGCATTGCGGATATTCGCGGCAAGAGCGACCGGGACGTCGCCGTTGCCATGCTGACAATTGCCGATTCGCGCTTCCAGGATGAATTGCTGCGGCAAGCGAAGGACGCCAGAAAAGTCGAACGGTCATTCCAGCTGCCAAAGACTGCGCGCAATAACACGCCGGCAACGCTGGCGCGGGCACTTCGGCCGGCAAGGGATGCTGGGCTGCTTCCGTTATTTCCATTCGGGACCGATTTCTCTGAGATCGAGCAACGGCTGATTCCTGTGCTGCAACTTTTGAAACGAGCCGGCCCAACAGAATTTCTTGCGTTATTCGCCCGCGGAATTGTCTCTCAGTCGAAAGATCGGGATTGCCTTGAGAGGCTTGGGTTGGCGCTACCAAAATCGCCAGCCGAATGGCTCTATTCGGCGCTTGTTAGCGGCGCATTAAGCCGCAGCGCTCGGTCTGCGCAATAGCTTCAAATAGGGATCTTGGAATGGTTCGGGGACTTCTTCTTCGGGTGAAAAACTGACACAACCACCTTGTCGAGATGATGTTCGCCATCCTCCCAAGAGCAGACATCAATCGGCGCGTTGGGGATGCACCGGTGGCCTAAATAGGAACACCCGCCCGAGATCTGGCGAAACGATCTTACAGAGGCCGGATCAAACAGGCGGGGCGAACCATCCCACCGCCTACAGCGATTCTTATTTGTGCCAACCCTTCATCGGATATTCCAGTTTGGCGGTCGCCCGATTCTCCGGCCAAACTGAAACATATTGTTTGCCCTGTAACTGAATGAGATAAGTCGCCGATAGCATATTTTGGCCGGTTTCGTCGAACTTTACGCCGCGATAACCGATCATTAATTGGTCTGGCGTGAGGTTGGTTGCTTTCAGCGCCGCCTGTATTTTTTCGGGCTCGGTTGAGCCGGCGCGATTGATAGCATCAGCCAGCACGAAAAAGCCTTGCATCCAGCGGGCGCTCGTATCATCTAAATCGCGATGATACTTGGTCTTGAACATTTCGTTAACGATGTAGCTGTTGCTGCCGGGCTTGCCGACATCGAAAGCGCTGCGATTGACTGCGCCTTGTGCGAGATCGCCGACGTTCGGTATGAAAGTTGGGTCTGAGAAGCCAGCATCGTCGCCGATAATGATCGGCGGTAGGTAGTCGAGATTCTTCATCGTCTTAAAGTAGAGAATGGTGTCGGCCGTGTAACTGACGAAGATCACTGCGTCCGGCTTGGCCGTCTTTAGCTGTAGGACCTGGGCCGAGACGTCTGGGCTGTTGGCATTGTAGGGAATTTGCGCCGCCACGTTGATGTTGGCGGCCTTCGCCGCCTCCAAAATGCTCGCTGCCACCGACGAACCGTAGTCGGTGTTCTCGTTGACGATGGCCATGGTGTCGATCTTCTTGCCCGACTTCTTCAAATCGGTGAGGAATTCAGAATAAGCTCTGGCGAAGTCGGGTGCGATTGGTCCGCTACGAAAGGTCCATTTGAATCCTCGGCCCGTGATGTTGAGGGCCACCGAATCCGCCACGAGGTACGGAATGCCCTGCCGCTCGGCAGCGGCAGTCGCCACTAGACTAACCGAGGAGTGGTATGAGCCGAGCATGGCGACGACGTGGTCCTGGGTAATCAGCCGCAGAGTTTGCTGTTGGCCAACCTGCGGGTTGCCCTGATGGTCCGCCTGATAAAGCACGATCTTTGCACCGCCGAGATTGGGCAATCCCGCGGTCGCACCAAGCGGTAGCGCTTTGAGTTCGGGATGCGCCGTATTAACAATCTCGGCACCGAGTTCAATCGCGTCCTTGGCCGATTGGCCTGCGCTTGCCGCGT
Organism: Pseudolabrys sp.; assembly: GCA_035315965.1. Taxonomy (GTDB): domain Bacteria; phylum Pseudomonadota; class Alphaproteobacteria; order Rhizobiales; family Xanthobacteraceae; genus Pseudolabrys. The sequence goes on along the minus strand of DATFXJ010000096.1, from coordinate 10,054 downwards.
TGCCCGTGAGCGGATAAATGACACCGATCTTCACATCGGCTGCATGAGCCGGAAAGCTGATGGACGATGCCATGAGCAAAGCAGCTACGATCCAGCCCATCCGTGTCATTGGATCCTCCCTGTTTGTCTTCGAGTTGTTCACCCACTTGTGGCGGACATCTGGACTAGTGCACCGGAGCGAAGTTTCGAGGTCAGTCTATGGCTTTGAACTCTCCATGGCTGACCGCGTGCTGATTCCAAGATAGATTTCCTGCACCTGCCGGTTGCTCTCCATTTCGGTAGCCTTGCCCTCAATTGCGACCCGACCTGTTTGCAGGACGTAGGCATAGTCCGCTATTCCGAGTGCAAGTGGGATCGATTGTTCGGCCAGCAATAGTGTGAGCCCATCCTCGTGAAGCTGTTGCAGCGTCTCGTAGAGCGACTCGACAACCGCGGGCCCGAGACCAAGGCTGGGCTCGTCGAGCATAAGCATTTTTGGCTCACTCATCAGAGCTCGTCCGAGCGCGAGCATCTGTCTCTCTCCGCCCGATAACGTGCGAGCCAGTTGACGGCGTCGCTCGCGCAGTCGCGGGAATAGCGTGTAAACCCTTTCGAACAGAGGCTCGATCCGCGCGGAGTCGGTCAGCGCCGTCGCACCCAGCCGTAAATTCTGCTCGACTGTTAGCGACGCGAAAAGCCGCCAGCCTTCAGGCGACAGCGCCAGTCCCTTGCTCACAATTTGATACGCAGGCTGGCCCGAAATCACCTCGCCGCGCCACTCGATGCGACCTCTCGATGCCCGTACCAGTCCCGCGACGGCGTTGAGCGTCGTTGTTTTTCCCGCACCGTTCGAACCGAGCAACGCGACGATCTGGCCGCTCGCGATGCGCAGCGAAACATCGGCAACTCCAATTAAGTCACCGTAGCGCACTTCGAGATGCTCGACGACAAGATCGCTCATGCGGATCGGCTCCGATAACTGTGGCGACCGCGTCCGAGATAGGCTTCGATCACTGCTTCGTCCTTGACCACATCTTCCGGTTTGCCGCTTGCGATAACGTGACCCTGATTGAACGCCAGTACACGTCTGGCTAATGTCATGATGACTTCCATGATATGCTCGACAATGACGATGGTGACGCCCGTCTCATGTATTTTTCGAACTAGGCCGATGGCTTCCTGCAATTCGGTTGGTGTCAAGCCGGCCAGCGATTCGTCCAGCAACATGAGACGAGGAGTCGTCGCAAGCACGCGTGCAATTTCAAGCCTCTTGCGGCCGGGCGTGCCGAGCGAGTGCGCTGCGATGTCGGTCTGTGCCTTCAGCCCCGTTAACTCGATTATCTGGCGAGCGCACTCGCGTGCATCGTTGTGATGAGGATGGCGCAGATAGGCGCCAACCATCACATTGTCGAGCACAGTCATGCCTTCAAAGGTGGCGGGCACCTGGAAGGTGCGGCCGATGCCGAGACGAGCGTGCGCTTCAGGTGGCGCATACGTCATGTCTTGACTGGCGAAAATGATTCTGCCGCTGGTCGGTACGGCGTCGCCTGCCAGGCAGTTAAAAAACGTAGATTTTCCGGCGCCGTTTGGACCGATCAAGCCTACAATCTCGCCCTCATCAACGGATAGATTTGCCTCCCGTACCGCAAAGAAACTGCCAAATGCCTTGGAGACCGCGTCCGCTTCAAGCAGCATGCTTACGCCTCCAAATTCGCGGCGCAACATTCTCCCACAACTCGAACACCCCTCCCGGCTCATATCGCGCGATAAGCACGATGATGCCACCGTAAAGAATGAATGTGAGGCCGGAACCACCGCCGCCGAACCAGGTGTTGGTCGCCGATTGCAGCGGAATCAGAATAAGCGCACCTAGCAGCGGGCCGTAGAGTCTTCCGGCGCCGCCCAGCGCGGCAATGATGACCATCTGTACCGACACGAGAATGCCGAAGCCGCTTTCCGGATCGACGAAACCTGTTTTGACCGAGTAAAGAGAACCGGCGACTGAGGTGAACGCGGCACTAAGTGCGAGCGCTCTAATTTTTGTTTGCTGTACGGAAACGCCGAGACTCCGGGCGGCGCGTTCGCCAGCCTTGATCGCGCGCAAGTAATAGCCGAATCGGCGGCGCTCGATCATAGAAGTGAGACAGAGCAGGATCGCCAAAACCGCTAGGAAGATATAGTAGTAAGGTAATTCGCTTCGAAAGGTCAGGTCCCACCAGCCGCGCGCTGTAGCAGGGCCCTGCAATCCGATTGCCGCACCGACCAAATCCCACGTACCGAAGTAAATTCGGATCAACTCGGCAACGGCAATGGTAGCCATGCTGAAGTAGTGGCCCGTCAACCGGAACGTCGGAATTCCGATCAATACCGCGAGAGCGATGCTGAACGCGATGCCGAAAGGAATGCCGGCAATCGGTGCCCATCCGAAAAGCGTGTAGCACAAGAGTGGCGAGTAAGCGCCAAGTCCGAAGAACATAGCATGACCAACCGAAACCTGGCCCGCGTAGCCACCGACAATATTCCAGGCCGACGCCGATATCGCAGCCAGCAGAAATGTTACGCCAATGTCGAGGTAGAACGGCCCGGAAAAGACAAGCGGGTACAGCAGCAAGCCCGCCGCGAGTAGAACAGTCGGAGTTAGGGCTGGAATCTTTTTCACGCTTTGCCCATGAGGCCCTGTGGCCGCAACCATAGCAGCGCCACGAACAGCGCATAAACGACGATGTCTTTATAGATTGGTCCGAACCAGAACGCGGATAACGCCTGGATGAGGCCGATAATCAGGCCTGCGAACAGCGCGCCGGGCACGCTGCCAAAACCGCCGAGCGCTACCACCACGAAGGCAGTCAATCCAAATGTCTCGCCGACCGAGGGAGACCAGGGATAGGCAATCGCCATCAGCGCTCCGGCGATGCCGGCCGCCCCCGCCGACAAACCCCACGCCAGAGCCTGCATCCGATCAGGTCTGATGCCCATCAGCATCGCCGCACTGCGATCCTCAGCCACCGCCAATAGCTGGCTTCCTACCGCGGTCCGAGTGAGCATCAGGTGTAGGCTGACGGTCAGCACGATGGCGATTAGGCCGGCGACCAGTTGCGGAACCGGCATCAGCACGCCACCGATATTGATCGTGCCTGACAGCGATGTTTGCGGCAGCGATACGAAATTCGCCGAAAAGACCCAGAACGCCGTATAGCGTAGCAGCAGCGCGAGCCCGAACGTCGAAAGTATTTGCGCCAGCATAGGCCCGCGCAGCACATAACGAATTAGCGAAAGATAGACCACGACCCCAAGCACGAAGAGGGTGAACGCGGCGGCAAAACCAAACGTCGCTGGGCCTCCGCCAAGCCACACAACAACGAGCAGGGTCACATACATGCCGAGCATCACGAACTCGCCATGGGCGAAATTGATGAAATTCATCATTCCCCAGATCAGCGTGAGACCTGAGGAAAAAAGCGCGTAGATGGCCCCTAGAAGGAGGCCACCGACAATCACCTGTACAAGCAACATGGACTATTTTTTCCAGCCCGCCATCGGCCATTGTAGTTTGGCTGTGGCAGCGTTGTCAGGCCAAACCAGCTCGTATTTTTTATCCTGTAATTGGATCAGATAGGTTGCGGCAAGGATGTTCTGGCCGGTATTATCGAATTTGACTCCCTGATAGCCCATTATGAGCTGGTCGGGTTTGAGATCAGTTTTCGTCAGGGCTTCACGGATCCTTTCCGGATCGGTCGACCCGGAGCGATTGATCGCATCGGCGAGCGCAAAGAAGCTCTGCATATTACGCGCGCTCGTGTCATCGAGATCGCGGCCCGTTTTGGCCTTGTACATTTCATTGATTTTGTAGGTCGTGGAGCCGGGCTTGCCGATCGCCCATGCGCTCCGGTTCATGGCCCCTTGCGCGACATCGGCCACTGCCGGAATGAATGATGGGTCGGAAAATCCAGTGTCGTCACCAATCACCATCGGCGGCTCGTAGTCCAGATTCTTCATGGTCTTCATGTAAAGGATCGAATCTGCCGTGTAGCTGATAAAGATCACGACGTCCGGCTTTTTCTCCTTAAGCTGAAGAACCTGCGCCGAAACGTCGGACGAATTCGCGATATAGGGAATTCGCGCAGCGACCGGAATATCAGCTTTCTTCGCTTCGTCGACGATAGCGTCGGCTACTGACGTTCCATAATCGGTATTCTCATTGACGACTGCAATCGTATCGACCTTCCTGCCTTGTCTTTTCATGTCGGCGAAAAACCGCATATAGGTGCGGGCATAATCGGAAGCGATCGGCGTGCCACGAAATACCCATTTGAAACCGCGGCCGGTGATGTTGCCCGCCGCCGATTCGCCCACCATAAATGGAATGCCGTACCGCTCGGCGACTGCGGTAGCCGTGAAGCTGCACGACGATTGATAGGCGCCCATCAACACATTGACCTTATCCTGGGTAATCAGCCGCGTTGCCAGCTGCTGGGCGAGCGACGGATTGCCCTGGTGATCAACGAAGACAAGTTCGAGCTTCGCGCCGCCCATATTTGGCAAGCCCGTGCTCTTGGCGAGCGGCAGATCGCCCAGCTCCGGATGCGCGTTATTGACGATATCGGCAGCGACTTCGGCGGCAGCCTTGGAAGCCTGACCAGCTGCTGCGGCATTGCCTGTGAGCGGCCAAAGAATGCCGATTTTGACCGAGTCTGCGGCATGCGTGGGCACCATTGTGAAGAGCGCCGCTGCGGCGGCCGCGCCTATCAGTAAACAAAATCGCTTCATGTCTTCTTTCTCCCCCACCAAGATTGATCGTTAGACCGGATTTTGCGGCATGAACCGGATCGACCGATCCGGCATTGTATCGATATTGCTCCGTTACTAACGTGATCACACAGTTAACCACGCTAGGTTTGGCGACTGGTGCTGTCAATTGCACGAGACGACTGCCGAATGATGGAGACAAAAATGCAAAACCAATACGACGTGACAATCATCACTGTGCGCCCGGCAACGCATCCAAAAGCTTTATCCGTGCTTGAGCGTGTTCTGGTGGATGATCCGGCACTGCTAGCGTGCTGGTTTTCGGATATAGGCGCGCTCAACAAAATATTGATCATTCGCAACATCATCGATCCGATCGCGGTCCTCGAAAGCCGAATGGCAATGCTAAAATCGGAAAGTCCGTTTGGTGTCGGCGAATTTATGACCGGGATGACCATGGATACATTTGTGGCTTTCGATTTTTTGCCGCCGATACGACCGGGCATGCAGGGTCCTATTTACGAAGTACGCAGTTATATCTTCAAAACCGGCGGGCTAGCACCGACGATCGAACTCTGGCGAAAGGCCGTCGCCGATCGGAGCAGGATTTCTCCACTGCTCACGGCAATGACATCAGTCACCGGCACCGTCACTCGATTCATACATATCTGGCCATACAAATCGGTTGAGGAACGCGGCCGCTTACGCGCTAAAGCGCACGCCGAAAGGGTCTGGCCACCGCCGGGCGGGCCTGATCATCTTGCCGCTCAGCAAGCGGACATTTTTCTCCCCGCGCCGTTCTCGCCGCTCTGTTGATCGTGATTTCGCTGCAGCGCGAACAAAGCAGGCTCGTAAATTCAAGACGATCTCAAACGCTCGGTCTCGGTGAGGTCGAGGCGTCCCTGCACATCTATAACCACGGCATAGTCGCGCCGTGCTTCATCCACAGTAATCAGCCCGTCGAGCACATCATCAAGCACACGCTGAGGATCGCGCGTGCGCGGATCGCCGAAGGCTCCGCCCCCGGGCAGCGCCAGGCAGATCGCATCGCCCGCGGGCACGGTCTGACGCCCCTTGGGGCGTATTGGCCTGCCTGACCGAAGTGTCACCGCACCCGTTGCGCCCGGCCCGCCGCGCTCGCGTCCACGTGCTGCATTGTGCACCCGCTCAAAATTGCAAAGGAGTGCGATTGGAGCGTCGCCGGCTCCGCCAAGCTCGATGACTTGGCCGAGTCCGCCACGAAACTTGCCTGCGCCGCCGGAGCCCTCACGGAATTCTCGCCGGTAGAACACAACAGGGGCCACGCTTTCAGTTGCTTCCACTGGTATTGTACGCACGCCCGAGGGAAACGCGGTCGCGCTAAGTCCGTCTTTGGTTGGCCGCGCACCTGCGCCACCGCAGTGGAAGATCACGGTGCTAAACGCTGGAAGGGCGTTCGCATCGACACCCGCTTTGATTTCGTCGACCAATGAGCCGCCGCCGAAGATCTGCGGGTTCCAAAGCGACGATGCGCCTTCGGCCGGAACGCCACCGGGCATGACTTGGTGAAGGCAGCCGAACACCACGTCTGGCAACATATGGCCGACTGTGTGGCGTGCCGCCACTGGCCACGGCCGATTCACGTTAAGTACACAGCCTTCTGGCGCGCTCACCGTGATCGGCGCGAGCGAGCCTGCGTTGTTCGGTACGTCGGGTGCCACAAGGCATTTGACGCCAAATGCAGTATAGGCGAGGCAATAATTATAAACGACATTGATGCCGTGGCTCGACGCCGGCGACGTTCCGTCGAAATCGACATGCAGGCCCTTGTGGGAAATCGTTAAGGCTGCATTCAGCACAAGTGGTTTTTCGTAACCGTCCATCGTCAATTGATTATGGTAGGTGCCCTTCGGCAAAGCTCGAATGCGGGCGAGCGTTGCCTCGCGCGACGCTTCAACAATCGTGTCACCGAGTCGATCGAGATTGGCGATCTCGAACTCGTTCATCATTTCAATTAGGCGTCGGATGCCTTCCTCATTGGACGCCGTGCATGCATAAATGTCGCCTTCGACCTGCAACGGCTCGCGCACGTTGGCCCGAACGACACGCAGGAGGTCTTCATTCATTCGGCCCTTGCGCGCCAGCGGCATAATCGGAATGGATAATCCCTCCTCGAACACCTGCCGTCCGTCAGGTCCCATGCCGAGACCGCCGATATCCACGACATGGATTGTGTTGGCAAACAACCCGACGGCTTCACCCCTGTAAAAGCTCGGCGTTACCACCGTGATGTCGTGAAGGTGGCCGGACGTCAGCCACGGATCGTTGGTGATGAAGTGATCGCCTGGCTCCATGGTCGCGAGCGGATAGACATCGAGAAAATGTCTCACTGCATTGGCCATCGAGTTGACATGTCCCGGGGTGCCAGTAACCGCTTGCGCCAACATGCGTCCGCGGCGGTCGAACACGCCCGCCGAAAGGTCGCCGGCCTCACGCACAGAGGTGCTGAATGCCGTCCGGAGCATGGTCTGCGCTTGCTCTTCGACCACGGCAATCAGTCGGTTCCACATGATCTGAACATGGATTTGGGCGAGCGCGGCGTTGGGGCGTACGATCATGGTTCAGCTTCGCGACGGGTGAGTTCAATATAACCGAACCGGTCTATACGTGCGTCGAAGAGCGAACTGATAACCGTTGATGTCTCATCTTCCGCGATTACGGCCGGCCCTTTCAGCTCGGCGCCCGGTTTGAGATCCGACCGCCAAAAAATCGGAACTTCCTGAAACTCGCCAGTATTCGGATCAAAGACGGGCCGGCGCCCGCACGGATGTGACTTATTCGGTCCTATCGGTACAGGTCGGGCCAGCTCGCCTTCCGATGGGGCGCTCATCGTCAGGACCCAGCTCAGAATTTCAATGTCTACTCCGGGGATCGGGCGACTATAGAGCCGGCGATACGCGGTTTCGAAAAGCTCGGTTATGGCTGATTGGTCAGCGGTGGTGAATTCGCGCACCGGAAGCGGCACGCCGATCTCGTGGCCCTGCCCGCGATAGCGCATGAAGGCCGAACGCTGTTCGGTCAGATCGGCGTCTGGCGCGCCGCGCCGGACGATCGCTTCTGCTTCGCTACGCATCTCAATAAACAGGCGATTTGCCGCCGCGGCATCGAAGCCGCTGAGACGCATCAGTCGGCCTCGCACAACTTCATAGGCCACCGGCGCGCGCAAAAGCCCAATCGCTGAGCCCACGCCCGCGTTGGCAGGAATAAGCACGCGACTGATACCGAGTTTTTCTGCGACGCGAACGGCATGCAGCGGCGCAGCCCCGCCAAACGCGACTAACGTGCGCGAGCGGAGATCTTTCCCGCTCTCAATCGCATGCACGCGCGCGGCATTCGCCATGTTCTCGTCCACGATCTCGCTGATTCCAAGTGCCGCGTGTTCGGTTGCAAGGTCTAGTGGAGACCCGACCCGCTCGGCTGCCGCGCGTTTGGCGCCCGCGGCATCCAGGGTCATTTTGCCGCCGGAAAAAGTCGTTGGATCGATGCGGCCGAGCACCACATCCGCATCGGTCACTGTCGGTTCCGTGCCACCTCGTCGATAGCACACTGGCCCAGGGTCCGACCCGGCGCTGTCCGGTCCAACGACGATCCGCCCAAGCGCGTCGACGCGGGCGATCGAGCCACCGCCGGCGCCGATTTCTACCATCTCGATTACCGGGATACGCAGCGGCAGCCCGCTGCCCTTGAGAAAGCGATAAATGCGCGCCACTTCGAAGGCGCGCGCGGTCTGTGGTTGGGCCTTGTCGATGAGGCAGATTTTTGCGGTCGTACCGCCCATATCGAAGGACACAACCTCGTCGAGACCATTTTGGCGCGCGATGCACGAGGCGAAGATTGCTCCCCCAGCTGGTCCAGATTCTACAAGACGGACCGGAAAACGAATCGCGGTTTCGGGACTTGTGATGCCACCACCGGAAGTCATCAGCAGCATGGGACAGCGAAAGCCGGCATGCTGCAGTTGGCGCTCGAGGTTAGCAAGATAGCGGCCGATCAGAGGCTGAAGATATGCGTTGGCGCAAGCGGTGGAGAACCGCTCATATTCGCGCATCTCCGGGGAGACTTTGGAAGACAGCGTCACCGCAACGTGAGGGAGCGCGCGGGCGACCGCGTCCCCGACTCTCTGCTCGTGATCCGGATTGGTGAAGCTGTGAAGGAACCCGACCGCTACCGCCTCTACTTTTTGGGTCGCCAGTGTCTCGATCGCGCGCTCGACGCTGTCTTCGTCGAGATCTTGGAGTATCTCGCCTTGCGCGTTAATACGCTCTCGGATCGGCAGACGCCGGCGGCGCGGAACAAGTGGGAGCGGCAGATCGATGTTGATGTCATATTGTTCGAATCGATTTTCGTGGCGGATTTCGACCACGTCGCGGAAGCCCTCCGTGGTAAGAAGCGCTGTTTTGGCGCCCTTGCGTTCGATCAACGCGTTCGTTGCTAGAGTTGTCCCATGAATGACTACGCCCACTTGGCCAGGGTCGATACCCGCTTCGGTGATGACCGAGCGCAGGGCAGCCAGCACCCCTTCCTCAGGCGCACGCGACGTCGTTAGAGTTTTTGCCGTGAAGCGCCCATGACCGACTTCCAGTGCGACGTCCGTGAACGTACCGCCGATGTCGACCCCAATTCGGGCTTTATGGGACGTTATCACACGTGAGCACTCGAGCCATTCGTCTTGCAAACGACAGTAACGTGACGGGCGTTCCTGGGCAAAGAGCTTCCGCTTTGCACATACGTTAGTACGAGGCCCTTGAGAAAGAATGCATTGAGAGACGACATCTAGACTGCATGCGGATTCCTGCGGTCCAAACGTTAAGCCCGCGATCCTCAAAAGTCTGGGCATTTTGTTTAAAACGAACATCGGATGCTGCCGGCGCCGAGGAACCAAACCACAGGCATCGCGGCTGCTGTGCGCGGACCGCCAGCGGCCACGCAGCCGCCGCACCATTGAGAAGTGTGATGAATTCTCGCCGTTTCATCGCCGCCCCCGAAGCTCAGCCAGGGGCATCGTACTGGTTCAAACAAGCACGCTGGAAGGGGGTCACGGTTAACGCCAGCACGATGTCCGATTTGGGTCAAAAGCGGACTTTTCGGCTTGTGCTGAGCATGTCCGCTTTATCCTCGAAAGCGGATCCTAGGCGGTAACGAGCGCAGCTGTTTTGAGCTAAAAACCGACATTGTCGGATGGCTGGGCGTGGTGAGTTCTGCCTAGCTAATGTTTGCGGTGCCGGCGACGTTCAACCGGCTGATACGAAGCGACAAAGTATGGGTTGGGATTGCAAAAGCCACGATTGCC
>DATFXJ010000095.1:0-6874 GCA_035315965.1 Pseudolabrys sp. | reverse complement strand
TGGTCCTCGCATTAGTGCCGGTTGCCGCTGTGTTTGGGCCGGAAAGCTATCTGCTTGGGCTCTTCACCCGTGTGATGGTGTTCGCAATCGCCGCGATGGCACTCGATTTTATCTGCGGCTACGGCGGACTCGTATCTTTCGGGCACGCGGCCTTTGTCGGCATCGGTGCGTACGCGGTCGGCATACTCGGCTCGCACGGCATTACAGACATGCTCGTGGCCCTTCTCGTTGCACTACTGGTCAGCGCAATTTTCGCGTACCTGACCGGGACCGTATGTCTGCGGACCAAAGGCGTTTACTTCATTATGATCACGCTCGCCTTCGGGCAAATGGCTTATTTCATTGCTGGCTCGCTCGCCCCCTATGGTGGCGACGACGGCCTGACAGTTAGGCTGCGCAGCACGTTTCTTGGCTTTCCGTTCCTCCAGAGCGACCGTACATTTTATTATTTCGTCCTACTCAGCCTGTTTGTTGCCTATCTCTTGTTTCGCGCCATTGTGTATTCGCGCTTCGGGCGGGTCTTTCGTGGCGCGCGCGAAAACCCGACGCGGATAGCCACCCTCGGCTTTGATGTCTTTCGCTTTCAACGCGTCGGTTACGTAATCGCTGGTGCGATCGCCGGGCTTTCCGGCTTCCTGCTCGCCAACGCAACGGAATTCGTCAGTCCGGCCTATATGTCGTGGCAGCGGTCAGGTGAATTGATCATCATGGTTCTGTTCGGCGGGATCGGCAGCTTGCACGGTGCCATTATCGGTGCCGCGGCCTATCTCCTCGTCGAGGAAGTATTAGGAGGCATCACCGAGCAGTGGAAACTCATTTTCGGTCCGCTGTTGGTCCTCGTTGTTCTGTTTGCGCGCGGCGGGTTGCTGGGTCTTGGTCACGCCATTCGTGGAAGGCTCGACCGTGGCTGATCCGGTGCTTCAACTCAATGACCTGCACAAGAATTTTGGCGGCCTTGTCGTAACCGATGGCGTGACGCTCGATGTTGGGCAAGGTGAGTTACACGCAGTGATCGGGCCGAACGGCGCCGGAAAGACGACGCTGATCAACCAGATTTCCGGGCTGATCGCTCCCACAGCCGGAACAATCCGCTTTAACGGCACCGATATCACCGGCCTGCCCGCTAATAAGCGCGCCGAACTCGGACTGGCGCGATCATTTCAGATCACCTCGGTGCTTCCTCGATTTTCCGCGTTGGAGAACGTCGCCTTGGCGGTGCAGGCACGCGCTGGAACGAGCTATCGTTTTTTCGGGCGGGCGGACCGTGAGCAAACCGTCAACAACGCGGCGAGCGCTGCGCTTTCCGAGGTTGGATTAGCCGAGCGCAAACAGACGGTTGCTGGTCATCTTTCACATGGCGAGAAGCGAGCGCTTGAGCTTGCAATTGCACTCGCCATGCAGCCGAAGTTGCTGCTACTCGACGAGCCCATGGCTGGCACTGGACACGAAGAAAGTGCTCGTCTGATAGATGTATTGCGGCGGCTGAAGGGACGCTTTTCCATGCTGCTTGTAGAGCATGACATGAACGCCGTCTTCGCACTCGCCGATCGTATTTCCGTTTTGACCTATGGGCGCATCCTGGCGAGTGGCGCGCCTGACGCCGTGCGAACGCATCCGCAGGTCGTCGCCGCATACCTTGGCGAGGAAATGGAATAGCCATGTTATCGGTCGAGCGACTCGCAGCATCATATGGACCGGCGCAGGTTTTGTTCGACATAAGCTTTTCGGTCAACGCCGGTGAGGTCGTGACCTTGATCGGCCGCAACGGCATGGGTAAGACAACGACGATTTTCGCGCTCATGGGATTGCTGCCGCCAGAAGGCGGCACTGCTACCTTCGACGGACTGTCGCTCGTCGGACTGCCCCCGTATCGTATTGCACAAGCGGGACTCGGGCTGGTGCCTGAGGGACGTCAGGTGTTTCCGACCCTAACGGTCGAGGAAAATCTCGTCGCCACTGGCGCGTCGCGCTTCGGCGCAGCCCGCTGGACGCTCGAGCGCGTCTACAGCTTTTTCCCGCCACTGGCTGAACGGCGCGGTCATATGGGCAACGAATTATCCGGCGGTGAGCAGCAAATGCTCGCGATTGGCCGCGCGCTGATGACAAATCCGAAACTCCTGATTCTGGACGAGGCGACCGAAGGTCTGGCGCCGAAAATCCGCGCAGAGATCTGGCAATGCCTCGCACTGCTTAAGCAAGAAGGACAAGCCATTCTGATCGTTGACAAACATCTTGAAGCGCTGCTGCGTTTTGCCGATCGCCATATCGTGATCGAAAAAGGCCACGTAGTCTGGACCGGCAGCTCGACTGCGCTCGCTGCCAATCCCAGCGTTCGCCGCCGCTATCTCCAGGTATGAGCGTGCTTTATGGAAAATGCTCGGCGTGCCAATCGGCTTCCAGATCTGGGTTGATCTTGGCGTCGATCAGGAAAACGCCGGATGCCCCCTCATTGACCCAGGTTCGTACCAAATCCAGATCGGTAACGGTTCGTACTGTCGCCGCCCGTGCACCGTAGCCACGTGCAATGGCCGCGAAATCCGTTTCTGGAAACTGCACGATATCGACCGAATAGCCCTGACGCCGGAAGAAATGCACTTCGGCAGCATATGAGCTGTCGTTATAGATGAGGATGCACATTCGCAGTCCAAGGCGAATTGCGGTTTCAAGGTCTGCGATCGACATCATAAAGCCGCCATCGCCAGCACCCAGCACCGCCAACTTGCCTGAATTTGCGATGGCAAGACCAATCGCGGATCCCAAGCCAAGACCAACCGATTGGAATGAATGACTGAGACACGACGCTTTTGGGCTAGGGACCCGGAGGTAGCGGGGAACCCATCCGCAGAAATGTCCAGAATCGGAAGCAACCACGCGATCCTTTGGCAGAATATCGTCCACCGCCTTGCTCAGCGTGCGAGGGTCGATGTAGCGGTCGTTCGATTCATCCGGATGCGGACTGTGACGATTGTCGCCGGAACGGATGCGCTCGCGCGTAACATCGTTGCGGCGACCCAATTTTCCGGCAGACGCACTCCGCTCGCCGAGCTCGCCCAAGAGCGCCTCAGCCGTCGCTTTCGCGTCGCCAAGCACGGCGTATTGCACCGGCATCTGATAACCCAACTTTGGTGCCTCGATATCTATCTGCGCGACTCTTGCACCTGGTCCAATCAGTTTGCCCTTCTTGGTGGTCCATTGCGTGAAACTCACGCCAAAGCCGAGGATGAGATCGCTTCCGGAGATCACCTCATCCGCGGCCGGCGAGGAAAAGCCACCGCTGATGCCAACCGACCATTGATTGTCCGCAAACAGACCGTGGCCGCAAATCGAAGTCGCGAGCAGCGCGCCCATGCGATCGGCGAGCGCAATCAGTGCCTCTTCCGCGTCAGACAGAACGGTACCCCGTCCCGCGAGAATAAGTGGTCGCTGTGAACGCCCCACTGCTTCGGCAAGCCGTCGGACATCCTCGGGATTTGGCTGCAGACGTCCGGGCATTGGTGGCAATTCGAGCGGCGCATTGCTGCCGTTGAGTTTTGCGTCCTGCACGTCCAGCGGCAAACTCAGCACAACGGTTTGGCGGTCATGCAAGGCACGTGTCACCGCGCGCAATAGATCGTCACGTGCGGATTGTGGCGAGCAAGTGCGTTCGGAAACAGCGCCAACCGAGCGCACCAGCTCGGCCTGGTCCATGTAGAAATTCGATTTGACGTTGCCCGTCGGCACGTCCCCCGCAAGAACCAGAAGAGGTGTGCGGCTTTTCGCGGCCTCGCCGATCCCGGTGATCGCGTTGGTGAGACCGGGTCCCGAATGCACGCTGACAAGCGTCAGCTCCCTGGTCGCTTTGGCGTAGGCATCGGCCATGCTGGCAGCGTTGCCTTCGTGCCGCGCGGAAATGAGTTCAACGCCGGCTTCGACCAGTCCGTGTGAAATCTTGAAATTGGCAGTACCGAGCAAACCGAAACAGCGCCGCGCCCCAAGCGCCGCGAGATCCTTTGCCAGGACTGCGGCGACTGTCGAATTGTTGATCAAGCCTGCTGGTTGCACTTTGTTTGACTCTCTAACTTACTCATAACAATATAAGAAATCCATAACAAAGACCGAGCGTTATCTAGGCGGGAGAGAATCCTCATAATGTGCAGGAAGTTCGCGTTCGGATTAATTGCAGTGACGCTTTTTTGCTCATTAGGGTTCGCCCAAGAAGTCACCCTTCGCGCCGTGACGGCCTTTGCAGAGAAAACGACTTACTCGCGTGGATTTGAAAAATTTATCGAGCAGGTGAATGCAGAGGGCAAAGGCCTTGTGCAGGTCAATTATATCGGTGGGCCAAAGGCGATGCCGCCATTCGAAGTCGGCAACGCACTCAAGACCGGCGTAGTCGACATCGCGAATACGACCGGCGCTTTCACCACCAACGTCATGCCAGAATCCGACGCCTGGAAGCTCACCGAACGTCCGATGTCCGAGCTTCGCAAAAACGGTGGCTACGACTATATGGCCAAGCTCTACGCGGAGAGGATGAATGCCATTTTCCTCGCGCGGCTGGTCGACAACAACCCGTTTCATCTTTACTTGACCAAGCCCATTTCAACTCCAGACCTGACCGGTCTTAAGATCCGCATCACACCGGTTTATCGCGACTTCTTCCAGGCGCTCGGCGCCACGGTCGTGCAAACTCCGCCGGGCGAAGTCTATACATCGCTTGAGCGCGGTGTTGTCGACGGATATGGCTGGCCGATCACCGGGATCTTCGATCTCGGCTGGCATGAGAAGACGAAGTATCGCGTCGATCCAGGTTTCTACACCGCCGAAGTCTCGGTCCTAGTCAACAAAACCACTTGGGACAAGCTGTCCGATACTCAGAAGGACGTGTTGCGCAAAGCGGCCGAGCGCGGGGAAGCGGAAGCCGCCGCCGAATTCGACGCGGAGAACGCGAAAGATACAAAACGGCAGACCGATACTGGCATTCAAACCATCAAATTCGATGGCGCTGCAGCCGAAGCGTACCGGGCCAAAGCCTACCAGGCGGGCTGGGAAGGCATCATCAAGCAAAGCCCGGAACACGGCCCAAAAATCAGAGAATTTTTCTCCAAGAAGTAACGACCTGTCACTTCGATGAGCCAAAGCATGGCGCGACTATCCGAATGGTACGGGCGCCTGCTTGATGCTCTCGTTTTTGCGTCGTGCATTCTGCTGCTCGTCATGACCGTGATGATCGGCGCCGATGTTGTATCTCGCAACATCGGCGCCGGTGGCGTTGCGGTGAGCAATGAACTCTCCGAGGACATTCTTTATTTGATGACGTTATTGGCCGCGCCCTGGCTGCTCCGCCAAGGTCAGCATATCCGTGTGGATATCATCTTGCGCGCTTTGCCCGTTCGTGTGGCCTGGGCGCTGGAATGGATCGGTGACATCGTCGGCCTTCTCTGCTGCCTTTATTTTGTTTGGTATGGTTATCTCATCACGATAGCGAGCTACAAAGCCGGCTCGATCAACATCAAAACGCTGATCACGCCCGAATGGTGGACGCTTGCGCCGCTTCCACTCGGCTTCGCTCTCCTCGGCATCGAGTTTATTTTCCGCATGCATCGCCTATCTACGACCGAAATCGGCTTACGGGACGATGCCGTTTCAGCGGCTTAAAGACTTGGCGTGTAGGAGAGACGGTTGTGAACATATCCTGGCAGATGTCCTCGCTGCTGCTTCTCGGAGGCTCAACTGTCTTATTGTTTGTAGGTATGCCGGTCGCGATTTCGTTTATTGCGATTAACCTCATCGGCGCGGTTCTGTTTCTCGGCGGGGACGCCGGTCTGCATCAAGTTGCCCGCAACAGCGTAGCGGCCGCCATCAATTTCTCACTGACGCCGATTCCGCTTTTCATTTTAATGGGTGAGGTACTTTTCCATACCGGTCTTGCGCTGAAGGTCATCGACGGCGTGGAGCGGCTGATCCGCCACGTCCCCGGCCGCCTTGCCGTGGTCGCGGTCGTCGCCGGGACGATTTTCTCCGCGATATCGGGATCCACAATTGCGACGACCGCGATGCTCGGTTCGCTGATGTTGCCGGTGATGCTTTCACGCGGCTACAATCCGGTTCTCGCAACTGGTCCGATCATGGCGATTGGCGCGGTCGACATGCTCATTCCGCCGTCCGCGCTTACTGTCTTGCTCGGCAGTCTTTCGGGGATTTCGATTTCCAAGCTGCTGATTGGCGGTGTCGTACCCGGCCTGATCTTGAGCGTCGCTTTTGTCGGATACATCATCGTCCGGGTGCTTTCGCGGCCCGACTTGGCTCCCGCAAGGCCGATCGAAAGCAAGACGGGGTGGGCCCGATACGAACTGTTCTTTTTCTATGTCTTGCCGCTGGCTTCGATTTTCATCGTCGTCATTGGCGCGATGTCGGCTGGAATTGCAACGCCGACGGAATCGGCGGCATTGGGCGCGCTTGCGACCATGGCGCTCGCGGCGGGCTATCGCGCGCTTAACTTCGAACGCTTGTTACGGGCATTGCGTGGCACGGTCGCAATTTCAGGCATGATTCTGTTCATCATCCTCGGAGCGATTACCTTTTCGCAGATCCTCAGCTTCTCGGGCGCGACGCAAGGCATCGTCGCCGCCATTCTCGGCCAGGGACTTTCGAAGTTGGCCATTCTCGCCGGAATGATGATGTTGCTG
The DNA here is from genome assembly GCA_035315965.1 of Pseudolabrys sp. GTDB lineage: Bacteria > Pseudomonadota > Alphaproteobacteria > Rhizobiales > Xanthobacteraceae > Pseudolabrys. Next base: position 206 of record DATFXJ010000095.1, on the reverse strand, counting down.
ATTTTTCTCGGAATTTTCGTGGATCAAGTCAGCATGATGCTAATCACTTTGCCGGTATTCATGCCGATCGTGCAGCGCCTTGAAATCGATCTGATCTGGTTCGGAGTGCTCTATTTGATCTGCATGCAGCTCGGGTTACTGCTGCCGCCTCACGGACTTCTTTTAATGACAATGAAGGGCGTCGCTCCGCCGCAGGTGACGATGGC
>DATFXJ010000094.1:0-19230 GCA_035315965.1 Pseudolabrys sp. | reverse complement strand
GCATCCGCATGTGCAGCCACCATGAGGTCCTCAAGGATTTCCTTTTCGGAAGGCTTCAGAAGTGAATCGTCGACCTTGACGCCCTTGAGGTCGCCCTTGGCCGTAAGTGTGATTGTAAGCATGCCGCCGCCGGCGGTCCCCTCGACCTCGATCTGGTCGAGCTCGGCCTGCATCGCCTGCATCTTGGACTGCAATTGTGCAGCCTGTTTCATCAAGCCAAGAAAATCCGCCATGGCATCAGTCCTCGCCGTCGGAGGAAACATCCGGCACAGGGTCGCCGGCTTCGGTATTCTGCGTCACGCCAACGATCTTGGCGCCCGGAAAGCGATTGAGAACGGCCTGAACGAGCGGATCGCTTTGTACTCCTCGCTCGATTTCTGCCTGCTGAGCTTCCGCCTGTGCGCGAATCGTAGGCGCACCCTGTTCCTTGGACACAACGACGATCCAGCGCTTACCGGTCCAGCCGGTCAATTTCCGCTGAAGATCATGCACAAGCGTTTGCGCTGCGCTCGCCTCGAGCGCAATCTCGAGCTGGCCATCTTCGCAACGCACCAGTCGCACGTCACGTTCCAGTGCCATCTTTACAGCGATATCACGCCTGTCGGCGGCGAGCGCTATCAGCTCCTCAAATGTACCGATTGAAAGCGTGGGTGCGGCAGCGGGCTGATCGAGGCGTGCTATCGGATCATCGGATGGACGCGGCGATATCGCCGCCGACGACCGCGATGAACTGCGTGGGGCCTCGTATCGAGTGGCATAACTACCCTGCGGCTGCGCGGAACCGCCATTGCCTTGCGGGCGCGCGGAAACCATACCCCCGTTGTCGCTGAGCGAACGGACCACTTCGTCAGGTGTCGGCAGGTCGGCCGCGTAGGCAATGCGCACCAATACCATCTCGGCTGCTGCGACCGGGCGACCGGATGCCTGCACTTCGGCAATACCTTTCAACAGCATCTGCCACGCCCGCGACAAGACGCGCATGGACAGTTGTGTGGCAAAGGCGCGGCCGCGCGTGCGCTCAGCTTCCGAAAGCGACACATCCTCCGAAACGGCGGGAACGACCTTGATGCGCGTAACAAAATGGGTGAATTCGGCAAGATCCCCGAGAACAACCGAGGGGTCGGCACCGATGTCGTATTGATCGCGAAGCTCGCGCAGCGCAGCCGCAATGTCTCCTTTCATCAATGCCTCAAACAGATCGACCACGCGAACACGATCGGCCAGGCCCAACATCTGCCGGACATCTTCGGCGCGCACCGCACCGGCGGCGTGCGCAATGGCCTGGTCGAACAGCGAGAGCGAATCACGTACCGACCCCTCAGCCGCGCGTGCGATCAATGCCAGCGCCGCCGACTCGATCTCTACCGTTTCTTTTGAGGCGATTCGCTCGAGATGCTTGACGAGCGTGGCGGCATCTACCCGGCGCAGGTCGAAACGCTGGCAACGCGACAGCACTGTCACCGGCACTTTGCGGATTTCAGTAGTGGCAAAGATGAACTTTGCGTGCGGCGGTGGCTCTTCAAGCGTCTTGAGCAGCGCATTGAAGGCAGCGCCCGAAAGCATATGCACTTCGTCGAGAATGTAGACCTTGTAACGCGCACTCATCGGCGCATAGCGGATGGCGTCATTGATCTGCCTCACGTCCTCGACACTGTTGTGCGAGGCGGCGTCCATTTCGAGCACATCCGGATTGCGGCTCTCGATGATGGCCTGACAATGCACACCCACCACCGGCATCTTGATTGTGGGTTCCTTCACCGATCCGTCCGGCAACTGGTAGTTAAGTGCCCGTGCCAGAATTCGTGCGGTCGTGGTCTTGCCGACGCCGCGCACGCCGGTAAGGATCCAGGCTTGTGGAATGCGCCCGCTCTCGAAGGCATTCGAGATTGTTCGTACCATGGCGTCCTGGCCAATGAGATCGTCGAAATTCGACGGCCGGTACTTTCGGGCGAGCACGCGGTAGCGATCGGCCGGGGCATCGGCCGAAACGGAACCGGAAACAGCGGATTTTTTAGGCTCGCTCATCGTGCCATCCGCTTCGCTGCCGCGCGAAACGCGGGCTGATTGCGAACGAATCGGGGAATTGGTGGGAGGCTGACGAGCGACCCGAACCGCGCTCGTTAGGGCTGCTTCCTTCCGGACCTGACCCGGTTGGCGAGTGGCTCGTCCACCGCCAACCTCCCATGATCTATATCGGACCAATAGACCAGGAAAGCAAGCAGCGGAGCAACAGCTCTGCTACCTTTCCTCCGAAAGAATCGTGCGGAATCGGCCCAATGAATTCAAGCGTTGCAAAGGATTGGTCCCTCCACACGCAGCTCGCGCACGATACAGTTACGGTCGGCGACTTCCCGCTCGCTCGTGTGCTTCTAGTGAACGATGCGAACTATCCATGGCTGATCCTGGTGCCGAGGCTGCCTGGGCTCGTTGAACTCATCGATCTTGAGGAGAACGCACAAGTGCAGTTGCTTGGCGAGATCACGGCGGCTGCGCATGCGCTTAAAAGTGCTACACAATGCGACAAGCTCAACATCGCTACGCTCGGCAACCAGGTGCCGCAGTGGCACGTGCATGTGATTGCGCGTCGGCAGACCGACGCGGCTTGGCCCAGGCCGGTGTGGGGCATGAAGCCACCGCTCCGATATAAAGAAGGCCAGCAGGCCATTCTACTCAACTCTTTGCGCGAACTGCTCAAACCGTGCCGACTGGTCGGGATGGACCGTTAACACCGGTTCTGCGAAAAATCATCATGGCCGCTCTGCCGTCACGGATCCTTGTGATTTCTCTGCGTCGGTTTGGCGATCTGCTGTTAACGACGCCATTGATCCGGAGCCTGCGCCGTGCATGGCCCGATTCGGAAATCGACGTGCTCGTGTTTGCCAACACGGCGGGAATTGTCGCCGGCAATCCAGACATCAACCACGTAATCAGCATGCCGGAGAGGCCGGCAATGAAGGAGAGTGCGCGGCTCTTCGGACGCCTCTGGCGTCATTATGACATCGCTGTGTCGACTCAGAGTGGCGACCGCCCCACCATCTTTGCTTTTGCCGCCGCCCGGCTGCGTGCCGGCGTGACAACAAACGACGACCCGTGGCTTGCGCGCATGCTAAAGAGCATCGCGTTGCAACGAAGCATCCCGGCCACGGACAAACTGCATCGCGTCGAGCAGATGTTGCGTCTTGCTGACGTCCTCGAAATCGCGCGCGTTACGGAATTGGTCTGTCCCGCCGCCGCGCCAACCTCGCCCCTCGTCGACTGCGGCAATTACGCCTTGATCCACGCAGCGCCAATGTTCACCTACAAGGAGTGGACGCCGGAGGGTTGGCGCACGGTCGCCGCCGGTCTTAGGAAGCGCGGCCTTTCTGTGGTTGCGATTGGCGGCCCCGGCGAAGCCGAGCGCCGCTATCTTGAAGAAGTCTGGCGCGGCGTTGCTGCAGTTTACCAGGTGGAATGGCCCGGCCTGATGAATTTACTTGCGAAAGCGCGCGTCTATATCGGACCCGACACATCGGTCACGCATCTGGCCGCCGCTGCCGGATGCAAAACTGTTGCCCTGTTTGGCCCCACGGATCCGCGTGTCTGGGGACCTTGGCCGGTTGGCGGACTTGAAAGACCATGGCAAGCTAGCGGCATGATCCAGAATCGAGGGAATGTCTGGATCGTGCAGAACCCTTTGCCGTGTATGCCCTGCACCTTCGAAGGTTGCGAGCGCCATATCCGCAGCCGCAGCACGTGCCTCGACGAACTCATGCCCGCGCAGGTACTGGCCGCGGCCGACCAGGCGCTCGCTTGACCGCAGTGCCTGCCCAATTCAAGCTCGTATGATTGAGGTCCGAACCTTCTTCGGAGTAACGCATGACATTCCGCATTGCTGTCGTGCAGCCGATCGCCAACCCGATCCAGCAGGCCGAAAAGAACGTCGCCGACGCTGTAGATTACATTACTCGGGCCAAGGCGGAAGGTGCCGACTTCGTCTGCTTCCCTGAAACCTACCCCGGTCCTTGGCGCATGCCCGCGACTTTTGATCCGACACCGCGCATTGCGGAAGCAGCTGCCAAGGAAGGCATCAATGCGGTCTACGGCACCATCGAGCCGTTAAGCCACAACGAAGGCAGCGCGCACAACTTAATATGCATGGCCTACGGCGATGGTAGCGCCCCTGTTAGTTATCGCCGCACCCATCCAAATGGGCCATGGATTTATACCGGCGGTCAGTGGTGGGAATTTCAATACGTTCCTGGAAATGAGTTCCCGGTGTTCGATACTCAACAAGGCAAAGTGGGGCTTGCGATGTGCAGCGAGGCCTATATGCCGGAGGTGACACGCGCGTTGGCGCTGCGCGGCGCCGAACTAATCTTTATGCCGGCGGGCACGGATAAGCGGCGCTTATGGGCAACCTGGCGCAATCTGATTTGGTCGCGTGCAATCGAAAACCTCGCGGTTGTCATCACTACGCAGAACCTGTTCAGTCATGCCGAGCGTGGTCTCGCCATGGTAGCCACGCCCGAGGAAGTCCTGTTCGAAAGCACTGCCGCCGGCCTGTTTGTGGTTGACGTAAGCCTTGAGCGCTCGCGCGAAATGCGGGCAACGACGGACACCGTGACTTCGGCGTTAAGCTACGGCGCAAAGCAAGGCGTGCTTGGCCCGCAGTGGCAGCGGCCCGAACTGCGCGAGGCGATGTATCCGCGTCCGCGCGGCGAAGCGGCGGAGTAAGCATTGCATAGAGAAAATGGCCGTGCAAATTTGCGCGGCAAATGTCTCCCCGTCCGGATCTTGGTCCCAAACCCCGTCTCGGATACTCCGATAGCCGCATAGAGCGCACGGCGGAGCTTCGTTCCAACGCTGTTGCTATTGACGCATTCACCCACGATCCGGGCGCGGGAGCCTATGTGATAGGTGGCGACTGGATAGTCATGAAGAAAGGCTCGCCTCTTAATGAGCCTTTGTTCACATTGAGCGAGGCACAGGTTTTTTCTCCTGCGACGGAAACAATCTTTCTCGGCCTGCTCGATGGCGCGCCGCGGTTCGGTCATGGGCTCGCACCGCAAGCAGCGGAGGGACTAAAGTCGCGCGGGTTGCACGTAACCGACCTCCGCTCGATTGCTGTACAAGGCCTTGTCGCCCCCGACCATCTCCAGCCGATTGCCGAAGCCAAGGCCGTGCTGCACTGGCACGCGCGCCATCGCTTTTGCTCGAACTGCGGCGGCGCAACAGAGCTTGTCTGTGGCGGCTGGCGGCGCGACTGCCCGCGATGCAAGGCCGAGCATTTTCCTCGCACCGATCCTGTTGTGATAATGCTGGCAAGTGACCACGAACGTTGCCTGCTCGGACGTTCGCCTCGGTTTGTACCGACCATGTGGTCTTGTCTTGCCGGCTACGTTGAGCCGGGGGAATCGATCGAGGATGCCGTCCATCGGGAAACTCGCGAGGAAGCGGGCATCACCTGCGGGCGGGTGGCCTATTTTGCCTCACAGCCTTGGCCGTTTCCGACATCACTCATGATCGGCTGCCATGCCGAGGCGTTAACGTATGAGATTGTGGTTGATCGCGAGGAATTGGAGGATGCCCGCTGGTTTAGCCGGAGCGAAATCGAAGTAATGCTCGTGCGCAAACATCCGCAAGGGCTGACCACTCCGCCTCCCGTTGCAATCGCGCACCATATCATCCGCGCTTGGGTCGAAGACGAGATAAGCTTTGACTGAACGCGCGCCAAAAAAGCCGAAGATCCTTTGCGCAGGCATCGCCGTGCAGGACATCGTCATGCGTGTCCAGAGTTTCCCCGTCCCTGGCACCAAGGTGGCGGCCAGCGACTTCATCATCACCGGCGGCGGATGTGCGGCCAATGCGGCGGTGACGATCGCCCGGCTGAATGGCCGGGTAGCCTTCGCTGGTCCGCTTGGTGGTGCCAATGACGCTGTGAGTAACCAGATTCTTTTCGACCTCGAGAAGGAGGGCGTTGATTGTACCGGGGTTACGCGAGTCGATGACGGCACAGCATCGGTATCGCTAATTTTGCTCGATGCGACGGGCGAAAAGACGATCGCTACTCGACGCGGGGTCAAACTCGGCGACGTATCACCGAATGACCCAGTCAATTTGACTGCGGATGCGGACGCCATTCTCGTGGACAACCGCTTTCCGCATTTCGCTACCGAAGTTTGCCGGGCCGCGCAGGCGCGCAAAATTTTAATCGTGATCGATCTCGATCAGGCGACGAAAATGGAAGATCCCTTGCTCGCATTCGGCACCCATGTGGTGGCATCGGCGGAAGCTTTATTCGCAATGACTGGATCAAAGGATTACAAGGGAGCGCTTAAGGGGCTCGCGGAGCATCTTGCCGGGTTTGTTGCCATCACCGACGGCCCGAAGGGAGTTTATTGGCTCGAAGGCGCCGAGTTGCGCCACCTGCCGGCTTTCAAGGTCAAGGCTATCGACTCGCTTGGGGCCGGCGACGCCTTCCACGGGGGGTTTACCCTCGCGTTAGCAGAAGGTCGGCCGCTGCCGGAGATTTTGCGCTTTGCCAGCGCTACTGCGGCACTCAAATGCACAAAATTCGGCGGTGCCTCCGGCACGCCCACGCGGGCGGAAGTCGAGGCTTTTCTCAAGCACAAAAGTTGAAAAGCTTATTTCTTTGACGGACAAGGCGCGCCGCACGGCGCGCAAGCCCCGACGAAATCCTCAGGCGACACTGCTCGCCCGCTTGAAGGGCTTGAGAGGTGATACGCGGCGCGGAATAAAATCACGACGCTAAGGTGACGCACGACGTCAGAGGGGCGAAAAACGGAATGATGTTTTAAGGCGCGGTTTTCGTTGTCGCAATCAGCTCACCGGCGGCGGTGAATTATTTTCGAGATAGAATATTTTTCTATATAATGACAGATGACGGTAACTAAATAACAAGATTCTTCCAAACGGTTTACCTGGTTCAGGATGTGATTCCCAACCGGAGGCTAAACGGAGAATGGACGCTATCGACAGAAAGATTCTCGCTGTTGTCCAGCATGATGCGTCGCTCTCAGTGGCTGAGATTGGCCAGCGTGTCGGCTTGTCGTCGACACCTTGCTGGAAACGACTGCAGCGGCTGGAGGCCGATGGCGTCATCACACGTCGCGTTGCAATCATCGACCCTGAAAAGATCGGCCTTGGCGTCACCGTTTTCGTTTCGATTGAGACCGGCGATCACTCGCAAGAGTGGCTCAGGAAATTTGCCGAGGTGGTCGGCGCGATGCCGGAGGTGATGGAGTTTTACCGCATGGCGGGCGATGTAGATTACATGTTGCGCGTCGTCGTGACCGATATTGCAGGCTACGACGCGTTCTACAAGAAGCTGATTACGGCGGTGCCGCTGAAAAATGTCACCTCACGATTCGCGATGGAGCGGATCAAATCGACGACGGCGCTACCGATCGCGGAGGCCCGATAACGAAAGACGTTAGCTAACCGGCGGCGTGATTTGTGGCCATGTACATCTGGCCCGGCAGCGTGAATCCCGGCGATTTGACTGAAGCTATGACTGAACACGGTCGTCGGAATATACTTGGTAGTACACAAGAGATGAGTTCGGACTGGTTAACTTGTAAACTGATCTCGTTCGCGCATGATTTTTTTCGTAACTGTTGTGTCTACCGGACCAAGCCTTCGCTCGACGCTGCGGAGTAATGATGCATCCCGTCTTTTCAAGCGCCGGCAAAACGCAGGCGACGCCGATCTGGTTTGTCCATCGCAGAAATTTCGATTCAGTGCGCAAGCAGCTTGGCGAACGCGAGCGCGCGTTCATCGACTCTACTGGCTTCGAGGCCAAGCCTGGTCGCCTAATGCTGCTACCCGCCGACAATGGGAAGCTCGCCGGCGTGCTGTTCGGTATCGAAGATCCGGGCGAGGGTGACATAGACCGTTTTAGGCCGGGACAATTGTCCAGCCTGCTGCCGGCGGAAACCTATCGCTTCGCAAATGGCCCGCATGACGCGCGGTTGGCCGCACTTGCATTCGCACTCGGCGCCTATCAGTTTGCCCGTTACCGCCATGCAGAAACGCGCAAGGTGCGGCTTGTGGTTCCAGAAGACGTTGATGGCGAGGATCTCAGCCGTATCGTCGAGGGCGTGACCCTTTGTCGGGATCTCACGAATACGCCATCTAATGATATGGGTCCGAGTGATCTTGAAGCGGCGAGCCGCGCACTCGCAAAACAACATGGGGCCAAAACGCAAGTCACGAGCGGCGACGCGCTCGCGAAGAATTTCCCCTTGGTGCACGCGGTCGGCGCTGGCTCGGAGCGCAAGCCGCGACTGATCGATATCAATTGGGGCAGCCGGACCGATCCGAAAATAACGCTGGTCGGCAAAGGCGTCTGCTTTGATACCGGCGGGCTCGATATCAAACCCGATACTGGCATGCTGAACATGAAGAAGGATATGGGCGGAGCAGCAACCGCACTGGCTCTCGCTCACATGATCATGGCTCGAGGTTTGAAGGTTCGCCTCCGTGTCGTCATTCCGGCCGTGGAGAACTCGATCTCCGGCACCAGCTTCCGGCCACGCGACGTCTATATTTCGCGCAAGGGCATTTCTGTCGAAATCGGCAACACAGACGCGGAGGGGCGGCTGATCCTGGCCGATGCGCTCGCGCTGGCCGACGAAGATAAACCCGCATTGATCGCCGATTTCGCTACGCTCACAGGCGCCGCCCGCGTAGCGCTTGGACCCGAGGTGGCGCCATTCTTCACAAACGACGATGCGCTGGCCAACGAAATTTCTCGCGCCAGCGCAGCCGAGAACGATCCGCTGTGGCGCATGCCGTTATGGCGGCCTTACGATACAATGCTCGATTCAAAGGTTGCCGATCTGAACAACGCGGCGACGGGCGGTCATGGCGGCGCCATCACCGCTGCGCTTTTTCTGCGCCGTTTCGTCAGCACTAAAGCGTGGGTGCACCTCGACATTTTCGCCTGGACTCCAGCAGAAAAGCCCGGCCGTCCGGAAGGCGCTGAATGCCAAGCCGCACGCGCTCTGTATTCGCTGCTTTGCGCGCGCTATTCCTGAACCATGGTTGCTCTCGACCCTCGCATAAATCCGTTTCGGCCCGAGATTGCGGCAAAGTATCTGCAGGGTCAGGTCGAAGCGAAGCGCTTCGTCGAAGGCACTCGCCATCAGGTGATCGAGCCCATGACTGCCCTGCGCCGTGCGCCGTCGCATGACGCCCGGCTCGACAGCGAAGCGCTGCTGGGTGAACGGATAATGGTTTATGAAACGACCGAGGACGGCTGGGCTTGGGGCCAGCTCGAAACAGACGGCTATGTCGGTTGGCTGTCGGCGAACGCGTTGGGACCAAGCGGTCCGGCGCCCACTCACAAGGTCGCAAGTCTCCGCGCAATCGCCTTCCCGGGTCCGGACATCAGAATGCCGCCGATCGCCGCGCTTCCGATGGGCGCACAGCTGGCCATCGTACGGCAGGATGAGCGCTTCGCGGTGACTGCATTGGGATGGCATGTGCCGGAAGCATACGTCACGCCAATCAAGGCACGGCAGTCCGACTTCGTAGCCGTCGCCGAACATTTTCTTGGTGCACCTTATCTGTGGGGCGGCAAGACCTCGCTGGGGTTGGATTGCTCGGGCCTGGTGCAGATTTCGCTCCAGGCTGCCGGGATCGCTTGCCCACGCGACAGCGACATGCAGGAATTGTCGGTGGGGAAATTGTCCTCCCTCGCGAGCTTGCGCCGCGGTGACCTCGTGTTCTGGAAAGGCCATGTCGCAATCGCTCGCGATCCCGAAACGCTGATCCACGCAAACGCTCATCACATGATGGTGGCGGTCGAATCAGCTTCGGAAGCGATAGCGCGCATCAAGGCCGCCGGAGCCGAAATCACTGCGGTGAAACGGGTAGTCTAGCCCGGCAAGAAGGCAGTTACTGAGACACCACGCCCTCAGGCGCCGTCTCCAATTTAAAAGCGGCTGCGAATAGTGCACGGGTGTAGTCAGTCTTGGGGGCTTTGAACAGCTCGGTGGCTGCACCTTCCTCCACCATCCTACCGTTACGCAGTACCAGGAGCCGGCTGGCCAGAGCCGCCACAACGCGCAGATCATGTGAGATAAACATGTAAGTGAGGTTATGCCGCTTCTGCAGGTCGCGCAGCAAATCGACCATTTGAGACTGTATAAGCATATCCAGCGCGCTGGTCGGTTCATCAAGAACGATGAAGGTCGGTTCCAGCACCAATGCGCGAGCGAGCGCGATACGCTGGCGTTGACCCCCCGAGAACTCGTGCGGATAGCGATACCGGGTCTGGGGGTCGAGACCGACATCGATCAGTGCATCCACCACGCGTTGCTCGCGCTCCGCCCGCGATAGCCGCGGATGATGCACCCACAGGCCCTCTTCGATGATATCTGATACCGACATGCGAGGAGACAAGGAGCCGTACGGATCCTGAAATACGATCTGCATGTTGTGCCGGAAAGGACGCATCTGCTTGAACTTGAGACCCTCAATCGCATTGCCCATGAACACAATCGGACCTGTAGAGGAGATCAGCCGCAGGATGGCCAGACCAAGGGTGGTTTTGCCTGAGCCGGATTCGCCAACGATCCCGAGTGTCTCGCCTTTTCGCAATTCAATGCTAACACCGTCGACTGCCTTGATGTGCCCGACGACCTTGCGCAGCACGCCGCGCTTGACCGGAAACCACACCTTCAATTGCTTCGTCTCGACAACAACGGGAGCCTCGGGACAGGGCGGGGCCGGATCAGGTTTCGGCTCAGCGGCCAGCAACGCGCGTGTGTAAGGATGTTCGGGCGCCGTGAAAACACGCTCAACCGCGCCTTGCTCGACAATCTTTCCGCGCTGCATAACGCAGACCTTGTCAGCAAGCTTACGCACGATGCCAAGGTCATGGGTGATGAATAGCACCGACATGCCGAGTTGTGTTTGTGTGTCCTTCAACAGCTTCAGGATTTGAGCTTGCACCGTCACGTCGAGAGCGGTGGTGGGTTCGTCCGCTATCAGAAGGTCCGGCTCGTTGGCGAGCGCCATAGCGATCATCACACGCTGACGCTGGCCGCCCGACAGCTGATGTGGATAGCTGCCGAGTCGTCCGACCGGGTCAGGTATTCCCACCTGCCCGAGCAATTCGACAATTCGTGTGCGCGCGTCGGCGCCGTTAAGCCCTTGATGTAGTGACAGAATTTCACAAATCTGTTTTTCGATTGTGTGCAGGGGATTAAGCGAGGTCATCGGCTCCTGAAAAATGATCGCGATTTCATTGCCGCGTACATTGCGAATTTGTTGTTCGGCCATGGTCAATAACTCGCGGCCCTCAAATCTGATAGAGCCCGATGGATGATGTGCCGCGGGATAGGGCAATAACTTCATGACGGAGAGTGCGGTGACCGACTTGCCCGAGCCGGACTCGCCGACGAGGGCCACTGTCTCGCCTTTGCCGACATCAAACGAAATACGGTCGACCGCCAGCATCTCTCGGCTTCCGTGCCCAAAGGCAATCGACAAATCGCGGATCGAAAGAATAGGTTCAGAGGCTTTCATCGGAAGGTCTTCCTTGGATCGAAAGCATCACGCACTGCCTCACCGATGAAGATCAATAACGACAGCATGAACGCGATACTGAAAAAGCCCGTTAGGCCAAGCCAGGGCGCCTGCACGTTTGCTTTCCCTTGCGACAGCAGTTCGCCGAGGGACGGCGACCCAGGCGGCAAGCCGAAGCCTAAAAAATCGAGCGCGGTCAAAGTCATCACCGACGATGAGAGGATGAACGGCAGAAAGGTCATGGTCGCCACCATCGCGTTCGGCAACAGATGGCGGAAAATGATGACGGTGTTCGACACGCCGAGAGCACGCGCTGCCTGGATGTACTCGAAATTTCGCCCACGCAGGAATTCCGCGCGCACTAGGCCGACCAGCGAGACCCAGGAGAACAGCAGCAATATGCCGAGCAACACAAAGAATCCTGGTACTAGTACTGAGGAAATAATCAGCAGCAGATAAAGCGATGGAATTGAGGTCCAGATCTCGATGAAGCGCTGGAAAAGGAGATCGGTCCAGCCGCCGAAATAACCCTGTACCGCGCCGGCCGCAACACCGATGATCGAGGAGATGATGGTCAGCGCTAATCCGAACAATACCGAGATCCGGAAACCGTAGATCAGACGCGCCACAACGTCACGACCGCCATCATCGGTGCCCAACCAGTTGGTTTCCACTTCGTCGCATTTGGCAAACCCGTGGCTGGCAGCGAATTCGCAATCTTTTTGCGTGAGCAGCCAAGTCGGTTTGGAAGGGAACGGGGAGGGTGGCTTGCTTACCTGCGTGTTGTACGAGAAACGCACCGGTGGCCAGATCACGATGCCACCCTCCTTTTGGATTAAACCCATCAGGTAATCGTCACGATAGTCGGCTGCGGTTCCGAACAAATTCGGATCCTGTTCTTTGGCGAATGCCGTGTCGGGATACGTGATGATGGCCGGAAAGAATGACCGTCCGTTTACGTGGATGAAAATGGGCTTATCGTTGCAGATAAATTCGGCGAACAACGACACGACGAACATCGTCAGAAAAATCCAAAGCGACCAATAACCACGGCGATTAGCCTTGAAATTTTCCCAGCGACGCTTGTTGAGCGGTGAAAGCGCTATAGCTTTTCCCGTTGGCGGCGCCGCCAGCCCGATAGGGGACACGGCTGCGGTATCGGGCGGCTTGATACCGGCGCGTGCGTCCACTTCAGACCTCCCGCGTTTCGAAGTCGATACGCGGATCGATCCACGTGTATGTAAGATCGGAGATCAAGTTCACGATCACACCGATAAGCGAGAAAACATAAAGGGTGGCGAACACAACCGGATAATCGCGGTTGAGAACGCTCTCGAACCCAAGCAGTCCGAGACCATCGAGCGAGAAAATGGTCTCGATCAACAACGAACCCGTGAAGAAGGCGTGCACGAAAGCGGAGGGAAAGCCCGCAATAACAATCAGCATGGCATTGCGGAACACATGGCCATAGAGCACTTGATTGTTGGTGCACCCCTTGGCGCGCGCGGTGAGCACATATTGCTTGCGAATTTCTTCAAGGAATGAGTTCTTGGTCAATAGCGTCATCGTAGCGAAGGCCGACAGCGCCATAGAGATGATCGGCAGTGTCAGATGCCAGAAATAGTCGAGAATTTTGTGCCACCAAGGCATCTGCGACCAGTTCTCGGACACAAGGCCGCGTAAAGGAAACCAATCGAAGAACGAGCCGCCGGCAAACAGGATGATCAATAGGATTGCGAACAGGAAGCCCGGGATGGCATAGCCGACGACGATCACGGTCGAAGTCCACACGTCAAAGCGTGAACCGTCGTGCATAGCCTTGCGAATACCGAGAGGAATCGAGATCAGATAAGTCAGCAGTGTCATCCAGATGCCGAGCGACATCGACACTGGCAGCTTTTCCTTAATCAGTTGCATGACGCTGATGTCGCGAAAATAACTTTTCCCGAAATCAAACCGTATGTAGTTCCAGAGCATGAGCGCAAAGCGCTGGGGTGCCGGCTTGTCGAAGCCGAACTGCGTTTCAAGCTTCTTGATGAATTCCGGATCCAGCCCTTGCGCGCCGCGATATTTCGACGTGACTGCGTCAACCTGTGAAGCGCCCTGCGCCAGACCGCGATTGCCAAAATCGCCGCCAGCCGAGCCAGAAATGCGCGAGGTCGCGCCCGTGTCCGAGCCCGTGAGCTTGGCGATCACCTGCTCAACCGGCCCCCCGGGAGCGAACTGCACCACCACGAAGGCCACCAGCATAACGCCGAACATCGTAGGCACCATGAACAGCAGGCGGCGAATGATATAGGCGGTCATGCATCCCTCAGTATGTCATTCCCAACCGGCGCAAAAGGCGGCGCAGCGTACCGCTCATCCTTTTTTCTCTATTCTTGCAGCCCTGTCGCGATCGTACCACCAGGTCTCGGGAATACCTCGGAAATACCGTGGCTTGGCGGCCGGGCGGTCGAATACGTCCCAATAGGCGATCCAGTGCGACGCCTTGTACCAATGGGGAATCCAGTATCGTCCGGCCCGGATGACACGATCAAGCGCCTTGCAGGCGGCGGTAAGTTCTGCGCGGGTCTTGGCGGCAATAATGTCGTCCACGAGTGCGTCCACAACCGGGTCGGCGATGCCAGCACGATTCTGCGAGCCCTTTGTGGTGGCAGCTTGCGATGAAAAAAAAGTGCGGAGCGAATCGCCCGGTGTCGAGGAAAAGCTGAAGCGCTCAACTGTGATGTCGAAATCAAAACCATCGACACGCGCGCGATACTGCACCGGATCCACGACACGCAAAGTTGCATCGATGCCTAATACGCCGAGATTCTTGATATACGGCAGATGATGCGGCTGGAATGTGGGCTCATCAATTAGAAATTCAATGGTAATCGGCTGGCCGCCCGGCTGGACTCGCTTGCCGTTCTTGAGCGCACAACCGGCATCGTTGAGCAGTTGCGCGGCGCGTCTTAACCACTGACGGTCTTGTCCCGAGCCATCGGTGACAGGTGGCACATAGGGCTCACCGAAAACTTCGTCCGGGACTTTTCCACGAAATGGTTCGAGGAGCGCAAGCTCGGCAGCGTCTGGCTTCCCCTCAGCCATCATCGGGGAATTCTGGAACACTGAATGAGTGCGATCGTAGGAACCATACATGATATTCTTGTTGGTCCATTCGAAATCGAAAGCGTCGATCAGGGCTTCGCGTACGCGTCGGTCTTTGAACTTGTCGCGCCGCGTATTGATAAACCAGCCTTGAGCACCCGAAGGCGTATCATCGGGCAGCACGCTGCGCTTGACGCGTCCGTCCTTGAATGCCGGGAAATCGTAGCGTGTCGCCCAGAAGCGTGACGTGAATTCCTCGCGAAACAGATAATTTTTGGCTGTAAAACCTTCAAACGCGACGTCGCGATCGCGATAATATTCGAACCGAATCACGTCGAAATTATTCTGCCCGCGCGAAACCGGAAGGTCGGCGCCCCACCAGTCCTTTAGGCGCTCAAATTCGATGAAATGGCCAATCTGGAATCTGCCGACCTTATAGGCGCCGCTGCCGAGCGGTGTGTCCAGCGTCGATTCATCGAAAGATTTTTTCGAATAGTACGCGCGCGAGAAAATCGGCAATGCAGCCACGAATAACGGCACATCGCGTCCTCGCTTGTCGGCAAAGCGCGCCACGACGGTACGATCGTCCATCGCCTCTACGCCGGTGAAGTCGCGCAGTTGTTGCATGATGATCGGATGACCTTTTTCCTTCAGTGTCGTCAGCGACCAGACAACGTCATGCGCGGTCAGCGGAGTGTCGTCGTGAAACCTTGCTTGCGGGCGCAGGGCGAACACATAGGTCAGCCCATCGTCGGAAATTCGAACGCTGCGCGCGGCAAGGCCGTACATTGCATCGGGTTCGTCGCCTGAGCGCACCATGAGCGTCGCGAACGTAAGCTCCATGCCCTGGGCGGCATCGCCTTTCAGAATAAAGCTGTTGAGCGAATTGAAGGTCTGGAACGACTGGTTGAACTGGCGGTTTGGGCCAATCTGCGAGAAAACACCGCCTTTTGGCGCATTCGGATTGACGTAATTAAAGTGTGAAAAGTCGGATGGATATTTCAGATCGCCGAAAGCCGAAATGCCATGCCGTTCGGCGTCCTGCGTGGACGCTGAAATAATCCGGGTGCCGGCGCCGGTTGCAGCGGCGCCGGCGAACAGCGTCAACGCGCGCCGGCGACTGAGATTCATCGATTTACGACCGTTGCTGCACTTTGGCCGCCCTCGCCGCGTCCCACCACCAGATTGAGGGAAACCCCGAACGGCCGTATTTCGGCATCGTTTCGGGACGCCCAAATCGATCCCAGCGTGCGCTGCGCACAAACGGGTAAGTCCATTGCGGCACTACGTAAAAATTCCAAAGCAGCACACGATCGAGGGCCTTCGTTGCGGCGACCAGATCCTCACGATCCTTAGTAAAGATCACTCGTTCGATCAGCGCATCGACCGCCGGATTTTTGATGCCGATCAGATTGCGCGAACCGGGCTGGTCGGCGGCCTGTGAGCTCCAGAAACCGCGCTGCTCATTGCCGGGCGAGAGCGATTGCGTCCAGGAGGCGACAATGATGTCGAAATCCCACTGGCGGAGTCGGTTCTCGTATTGCGCTGCATCGACCACGCGCACGTCCACTTTCATGCCCGTGCGCTCCAGCGAGGGCTTGTAGAACAGCACGAACCGCTGGGCCGCCGGCTCGTCTACTAGGAACTCGACGGCTAAAGGCTCGCCGCTCTTCGCATCGACCAACTTGGTGTCGCGAATTTCGTAGCCAGCGTCGTGCAGCAGTGCGAGCGCCTCGCGCAAATTATTGCGCACCGCCTGCGGATTGCCGCCAACCGGGTTAGTGTACGGCTTGGTGAACAGATCAGGCGGCACCTTGTCGCGCACGGCTTCGAGGATTTCCAGTTCCTTGCCGGAGGGCACCCCGGTGGCGGCAAGTTCTGTTCCGTCAAAATAGCTGGCGATCCGTTTGTATTGGCTGGAAAAAAGCTGACGATTCATTTCCTCGAAATCGAACGTAAAATTGAACGCGCGGCGGACGCGTGGATCCTTGAACTTTTCACGACGCACATTGAAGGCGAAGGCCTGCATTATGCCAACGTTACGGATGGGAAACTCCTCCCGGATCACGCGGTGGTCGCGAACGGCGGGAAAATCGTATGAGTTCGCCCAGTCCTTGGCGCTGTTCTCGAAGCGCCAATCGACCTGATCGGCCTTAAAGGCCTCAAGTGCGACTGTGGAATCGCGGAAATATTCGTATCGTATTGTCTGGAAGTTGCGGGTGCCGATGATCACGTTTAGATCCTTGCCCCAGTAGTTGTCGACCTTTTCGTAAACCAGCGTACGACCGGGCGCGAAATCTTTAAGGCGGTAAGGCCCGGAGCCTAGCGGCGGCTCAAGCGTGGTCTGTGTGACGTCGCGCTTGTGTCCGGACTTATCATTTCCTTCCCACCAGTGTTTCGGCAGCACGGGCAGCTGCCCGACAATCTGCGGTAGTTCCCGGTTACCCGGACCATCGAAGGTGAACCTGATTTCCCGCTCGCCGGTTTTCTCCGCCTTCACAACATGTCGATAATAAGCACCATAAAATGGGCTGTTCTTTTTGAGGACTTCATATGAGTAAAGTACATCGTCCGGCGTGATTGGTTTGCCATCATGCCAGCGCGCATTGGTGCGCAGGCGATAGGTGACCATCGAATGATCATCTGGGTAGCTGACGGCTTCCGCCAGTAGCCCGTATTCGGTCGATATCTCATCGAGCGCCGGAGTTGTGAGAGTCTCCATGAAAAGCTCTGTGCCACTCGCGATGCTGCCTTTCACTCCTGCCACGACAGTATTGAAATTGTCGAAAGTGCCGAAAGCAATCTGACGCACCGTACCGCCTTGCGGTGCATTTGAATTGACGTAATCGAAATGTTCGAACCCTTCCGGATATTTAGTATCGCCGAACAGCGACAGCGCATGCTTCCAGGTCTGCGCCTGTGTCTCTGGCTGCGCCAATACCGGCCCGCATGGCAACATTGCACCAATTCCGGCCAAGGCGGGCGCGACGACCGACGATGCGGTGGCGCGCAAGACAGAGCGACGGCTGAACTTCATGCAACTACTCCGGCGTAACTGCTCTCATAATGCGGTCGCGGAAGATTATGTCGCTTTTTCGGTGCCCCGCCAGCGCTCAATTACTAGCCTCAAATTTCCGCGGGCAAGAGCCGCAATGGCCTTCAGAAACAATCGACGAAAAGACGCTCAGCTTCGATTATTTTTTCCATTATTTCTTGGCCGGTTCGGCACCCGAGGGCGGTGGCTCACCTTCGGCTGCCTTGGGCAGCGGCACCGGGTTGTCGGCCAAGGTGTGCAGATAATCAATGAGGTCTGCGCGCTGCTCCGCCCGTGAAAGGCCGGCGAATGTCATCGCAGTCCCAGGGATATAGCCGCGCGGATTGGTGAGGAACTTGTTGAGCTCGTCAAAGCTCCAATTTCCGCTCTTGCTTTTCATTGCTGCCGAATAATTGAACCCTGACTCCGAGGCGGGCGCCCGGTTTACAATGTTCCACAGATTGGGGCCGACGCGGTTCGGGCCACCCTTCTCAAACGTATGACAGGCCTGGCACTGCTTCGCAGCGGCCTGGCCCTTTTCCACCGAAGCCTTGGCCAGCAGCGTTTCGATCGGCTGCTCCGGTTCTTTGGCGCCCCCCTTCTCCCCTTCGCCCTGCTCTTTAACCGCGATGTTGAAACCAGGCTTGCTTGGCTTTTCGGGCGCGAAAATAGCACCGGCCCCGATGTTGAGTGCGAGCATGATCAGGCAGGTGCCAAGGATGGCGCCGAGGATCTTGTTGAGTTCGAAGGAATTCATTGAAAGACGGCTCCCGAGGGCGGGGCGTGAAACAGTGCAGGCGATTGCCGCCAAGTTCAACGGCGGCGATGAGATATCGGTTTGCCCAGCCTGTGGCAACCCGTATAAGCGCCTGCGGCATTATCGACACTCGTCATGCGGCCGGGCCTGCCGGCAACCCCGATGCCAGATGCAATCATCCTTATCCCAGCGCGCCTCGCTTCCACTCGCCTGCCAGGCAAGCCGTTGGCCGATTTGCACGGCGACCCAATGATCGTGCACGTGCTTCGACGCGCGAAAGCCGCCGAAATTGGTGAAGTCGTTGTGGCAACCGATTCCGAGGCGGTTGCCGCCGCGGCAGAAAAAGCGGGCGGCCGCGCAGTCATGACGCGCAGTGACCACGCCTCAGGGTCGGACCGCGTCTACGAAGCGTTGGAAGCGCTAGACCCGGAACACAATGTAGGCGTTGTTGTCAATGTGCAGGGCGATCTGCCGACGATCAATCCCTCCGACATCCGTGCTGTGATCAAGCCTCTTGCCGACGCGGAAGTTGACATTGCTACGCTTGCGGCCGTTATCACCGATGCCACCGAACTCACGAATTCGAACATCGTCAAAGTCCTCGGCCCGCAGGTCGCGCCCGGCCGTCTACGGGCAAAAAACTTCACCCGCAAAAACGCGACCGGGGCCGGTCCGCACTATCATCATATCGGGCTCTATGCTTATCGCCGCGCGGTACTGAGACGTTTTGTGGGGTTGCCGCCATCGGTTAACGAGCAGCGCGAAAAATTGGAGCAACTACGCGCACTCGACGCGGGAATGCGTATTGATG
>DATFXJ010000093.1:0-7472 GCA_035315965.1 Pseudolabrys sp. | reverse complement strand
TCATCGAGGAACAGGAAATCCGGCGCGTAGAGGAGCGCGCGCGCGATGCCGAGCCGCTGCTGCTCGCCAATCGACAGCATGCGGTTCCAATGCGCCTCTTCCTCGATGCGCAAGGCAAGCGCAGGCAAGCCGGCGGTGGCGATCAGTTCCGCCACTTTTCCGGCATTGAAGGTGCCAGGCTCAGCTGGATAAGCGACTGCGGCCGCAAGCGACGCGATCGGAAAGTAAGGCCGCTGCGGCAGGATCATCATCCGCGCATTCTTCGGTACGGTGATCATGCCGCTGCCAAACGGCCAAAGCCCGGCCAGCGCGCGGAATAACGTCGACTTGCCGGAACCGGACGGGCCGCTCACCAGCACGCGTTCGCCGAGCTTGATCGAAAGATTGCCGGCATTAACTAGCGGCCTGCCACTCGGCAGTCGTACGGCCAGATCCTTGAAACCAACGACACTCGCTTCGCTTGGTGCAAGCACTATGACCGGTGGCGTTGTTGCAGCTGCTCGTGCTGCGGCGATAGATTCGTCAAAACCCGCAAGCCTTTCGACTACGGCACGCCATTCGGCGATATTGCGGTAGGCTGTGACGAAGAACGAAAGCGCGCCCTGCACGCTGCTAAAAGCCGAGGCCGTCTGCATCAAGCCGCCGAGCTGGATTACGCCGGCGAAATAGGCGGGGCTGACGACGACAAACGGAAAAACCGAAGATACCTGACCGTAGCCAGCGGTCAGGAAGGTGAGTTTCTTTTGCCGTGACATGATGGCGAGCCAGTTTCCCACAATATTACCGAACCGCATTAGCAGCCGGTGTCGCTCGGCGTGTTCGCCGTCAAGGAGTGCGATTTGTTCGGAATTCTCGCGCACGCGCACAAGATTGAAGCGAAAATCGGCTTCGTAGCGCTGTTGCTGGAAATTGAGCGCCGTAAGAGCCCGGCCGACCAAATGTGTGAGGATAGTTCCGATGATGGCATAAACGAGCGCTGCCCAAAACAGATAACCGGGGATCATTAAGGTCGTGCCGAAAAGATGCAGTGGCGCAGTTCCGGATAAATTCCAGAGGATCACGGCAAAGGAACCGAGCGTTACGACCGAGTTCAGCAGACCCAGTCCAATAGGGAGTATTCCAATTCCTGATGTGCCGGCATCGATGAACTCCTTGACGTCCTCGGCAATGCGCTGATCCGGGTTGTCGGCGGCATCGCCGCGCAACTGCATGCGATAATGATTAGCACCGGTCAGCCACCGATCAAGATAGGTTTGCGTGAGCCAGCGCCGCCAGCGGATCTGCAGCCATTGATTGAGGTAGATCTGATAAACTGCGAGCAGGATATAGATCGCCGCAAGTACGCAAAAGTAGCCGAGTTGATAGATGAATGCGTCCCAGTTCCTGTCCTGCAGCGCATTGTAAAATGTGTTGTTCCACGAATTGAGAAGTACGTTGATCCCAACGATTGACAATTCAATGGCAATCACCGCTGCAAGAAGAATCCGTCCCGGCCAGCGATCCTCGGAAAAGAAATAGGGGCCGGCGATTCGCCACACGATAGCGAGCGTCGATAATATGCCTCTCACGGGAGGTCTCCTGTCAGGACGGATTGCGGAGGAGGATGTCCAGCACCTTACTAATGGTTAGTGCCGTACGGGATCTAATGGTTTGTGCCGTACGGGATTCGATCTATTTTCAAGGGTTCAGCCCATAAAAAGGGTCTATCGAGGGCGACCTCAGATGCCTTTGCATTGCGTAGCCCTGTGCTGCCCAATATTGCTTCCGATCGCCGCACCTCGTACGATCACATTAAGAAATTACCTGATCCGGACAATAAAGCGGGTCGGGGAGGGTTGTGGAATAAGACCCGACAATGTTCCAGGATAATAAAATCGAAGGGAGGGAAAGCAAAATGGCCAAAAATGAGCAATCTACGCCTGCAACACGCCGCAGGTTTCTTGGCGGTGCCGCAGTAGCGGGTTTCGCGACAATGGCCGCACCGGCCGTCGTCAAGGCACAGGGTCCGATCACCATGCGCTGGCAGAGTACCTGGCCGTCAAAAGATATCTTCCACGAGTATGCAAACGACTACGCAAAAAAGGTCAACGACATGACCGGTGGCGATCTCAAGATCGAGGTGCTGCCGGCCGGCGCCGTGGTGCCCGCCTTCCAGCTGCTCGACGGGGTTTCCAAGGGCGTTCTCGATGGTGGTCACGGTGTGCTGGTTTATCACTATGGCAAGCAGACGGCACTCGCGCTGTGGGGGTCAGGACCCGCTTACGCGATGGATGCCAACATGCTGCTGGCCTGGCACAAATACGGCGGCGGCCAGGAGCTTCTGCAAAAGCTCTACTCCTCGATCGGCGCCAATGTCGTCTCGTTCCCTTACGGCCCGATGTATACACAGCCACTGGGCTGGTACAAAAAACCCATTACCAAGCCGGACGACTTCAAGGGCCTTAAGTTCCGAACCGTCGGCATCTCCATTGACGTGTTCCAGGGTTTGGGCGCGGCGGTTAACGCGCTGCCGGGCGGTGAAATCGTCGCGGCGATGGACCGCGGTCTGATAGATGCTGCCGAGTTCAACAACGCAACGTCAGACCGTGTCTTGGGCTTCCCCGACGTCTCCAAGGTGTACATGCTGCAGAGCTATCACCAGAATGCCGAGCAGCTTGAGATCACCTTCAACAAGACGAAATACGATGCACTGCCCGACAAGCTGAAAGCAATTATCTCCAACGCAGTCGAAGCGGCATCGCAGGACATGCAGTGGAAATCGATCGATCGCTATTCGAAGGACTACATCGAGTTGCAGACCAAGGATAACGTCAAGGTCTACAAAACGCCGGATTCGGTCCTCAAGCGCCAACTCGAGGTGTTCGACGAGGTCGCAAAGAAGAAGGCGGCGGAAAATCCGCTTTTCAAAGAGATCATCGAGTCACAGCTCGCATTCGCCAAGCGTGCGACGCAATGGGAGCAGGACGTCGTCGTCAGCCGGAAGATGGTGTTCGATCATTACTTCGGCCGGAATGCAGCGAAGCCAATCTGACGTCCGCTGACCTGGCAGAGCACCATTCGGACGGCCGGATGGTGCTTTGTCGTTCTCAGATTATTTTCCCATTCAAGGTTCAAATCAATGCACGGCCAAAGCGTTCTGCACACGATTGATGCCATCAGTACGTGGTTCGGCAAAGCCGCGGCTTGGCTGATCATCGCGCTGATGAGCGTCGTCTGCATAGAGGTGATCAAACGATATCTTTTGAACGCGCCAACGGCATGGATCTTCGATTTCGACAACATGCTGTACGGCACGCTTTTTATGCTATGTGGTGCGTACACGCTGGCGCAGAACGCGCATGTGCGTGGCGACTTCCTTTACAGCTCGATGCGGCCGCGAACACAGGCTGGACTCGACCTTGTGCTGTACATTGTATTTTTCGTCCCCGGAATCGCCGCGTTGATTTATTCGGGCTACGTTTTTGCAATGGAATCCTGGTCGATCGGGGAACACTCGACCGTGACGGCAGAAGGCCCGCCCGTCTACCAGTTCAAGGCAATGATCCCGGTGGCCGGTGTGCTGGTGATGCTCCAAGGCTTTGCCGAGATAGTGCGCTGCGTGGTCTGTCTCCGGACTGGCGAGTGGCCGAGCCGACTGCACGACGTAGCGGAAATCGACGTCGTCGAAGAACAATTGGCCCACAGCGAATACGTCGATGAAGAGGCACGGAAGATCGCGATCGAGCGCGCGAAGGAGATCGACGAGGTCGCTCGCCAACGCGGCATGGGCGGAGACCTGAACACATGAGCGATCCAGCACTCGGGCTGACGATGCTGTGCCTCATCGTGGTGGTGATCATGATGGGGTTCCCGACGGCATTTACGCTGATGGGCCTCGGTATGTTCTTCGGCTACATCGCGTTCTATCAACCGCATCAGTTTTTCACGGACAACAAAGTTTTCGACCTGATGGTGCAGCGCGCCTACGGCGCGATGACCAACGACGTGCTGATCTCGATCCCGTTATTTGTCTTGATGGGATACGTAATGGAACGCGGCGCGCTGGTTGACAAGATGTTCTATTCGATCCAGCTCGCGTTTCGGCGGGTGCCAGCATCGCTCGCGGTCGCAACCCTGATCGTATGCACGTTCTGGGGCATTGCTTCGGGCCTAGTCGGCGCGGTGGTGGTTCTAATGGGCGTAATCGCGTTCAATCCGATGCTGCGCGCGGGCTATGATGTAAAGCTCGCCTCGGGCGTCATCACCGCCGGCGGCACGCTCGGCATCCTCATTCCACCGTCGGTGATGATCATCGTTTATGCCGCTGTCGCGGGGCAGTCGGTCGTGAAGCTGTATGCGGCGGCGATGTTCCCCGGTTTCTTCCTGTCGTTCCTGTATCTCATTTACATCATTGGCTGGGCGATGATTAATCCCAAAATTGCCCCGACTCTGCCGGAGGCGCTGACGCGAGTGCCGGTGCCAGATTGGATGCGTTCGTTCACGGCAGCCTATTCGCGCAACGTGTTTGTCAGCCTGATGTCGGCATTGTTGTCGCCGTCGCGCGCGCGCGCGATCAAAGCGGCTACTGGACCGCTGGGTTACCCACGCCTGCTTGGCAATTTATGCATCGCATTGGTGCCGACCTTCCTAATTGTTGGAACACTCGCGGTGACGTGGTGGTATGTCGTTATTCATCAGCAGGCAACCGTCGAAGCGACGGTCACTGGCGTGCAGCAGCTTGGAATTCAGCTCGGCCCGCGGGCGGCGACACTGGCAGAACAAGGGCCGCCGGAAGGTTTTTATCTTTGGTTCGGAATCGCCTGTGCTTTTGGCGCGTTCATTTTGGGGCGGTCGTTCTGGCGAATGGACGCCGACCGGTTCGAAGTCCTGAAATTGCTGACCTCATCGGTGATGCCCCTCGGCATTCTCACAGTCGTTGTTCTTGCTGTGATTCTTTTCGGTATCACCACCGCGACCGAATCCGCCGGCGTCGGCGCGGCCGGCGCCTTCCTGCTCGCCTTTCAGGCGCGCACGCTCGACTGGAAACGTACCAAGGAGGCCGTGTTCCTGACGGCGAAGACAACCGCCATGGTGTGCTGGCTGTTCGTCGGATCGGCGCTGTTCTCCGGGGTGTTCGCGATCCTGGGTGGGCAGGCGTTGGTCGAGCAATGGGTGCTGTCGCTGAACATGACGCCGGTGCAGTTTATGATCCTGTCGCAGGCGATTATCTTTGTGCTCGGCTGGCCGCTTGAATGGACCGAGATCATCGTGATCTTTGTACCGATCTTCCTGCCACTGCTGAAGCACTTCAACATCGACCCAATTCTGTGGGGCACGCTGGTGTTCGTGAATTTGCAGGCAGCGTTCCTCTCGCCGCCGGTGGCGATGTCGGCGTTCTATCTCAAGGGCGTCTCACCGCCCCACGTTACGCTCAACCAGATTTTCAACGGCATGATGCCGTACATGCTCGTTATCATTATCTGCATGGTGATCATGTATTTATGGCCAGGAATGACCCTCTGGCTTCCGAACTACCTCTACGGCATCTGAGCGGAGTTTGTCGCGTTGGCCAATGCAGAACTAGCGGCGCTATCCGCAGCACAAGCGGCGGCCGAAATTGCATGTGGCGCCGTTACGGCCGAACAATATACACGCGCCTGTCTCGACCGCATCGCTGCGGTCGACGACAATGTGCAAGCCTTCGCCCATCTCGACCCAGATTTTGCGCTCGAGCAGGCGCGCGAGCGCGACGAATGGCGCAGGAGTGGCAAGCCGGTCGGGCCATTACACGGTGTTCCCGTCGCGATAAAGGACATCATCGACACCGCGGATTTTCCGACCGAGTGTGGCTCGCCGGTTCTCTCTGGCCGCCGGCCGCGCTCTGATGCGACAGTCGTCTCCCGGTTGCGGGCGGCGGGCGCGTTGATCATCGGCAAGACGGTAACAACCGAGTTCGCCTATTTCCATCCCGGTCCAACCCGCAACCCGCACGATCTGGAACGCACGCCCGGTGGCTCGTCGTCTGGTTCGGCCGCGGCTGTAGCGGCGCGGATGGTGCCGATCGCGATCGGGTCGCAGACCAATGGCTCAATCATTCGCCCAGGGTCATTTTGCGGCACTTTCGCGATGAAAGGCAGTCACGGACTTGTTTCGCGTTCCGGAGTATTGCCATTGTCACGTACGCTCGACCATGTTGGTCCTTTCGCGCGCTCGATCGATGATCTGACACTGGTTCTCGACGCGATTGCTGGCTACGACCCGGAAGATCCTGATACCAGGCCGGCAGCTCACTCCTTTCGCCGAATTGCAAAGGAAGATTTTGGTCTTGATCCGCGCTTCGCCTTCGTGCGCACACCGGTCTGGGAAAAGGCGGATACGGAAACTCACGCAGCATTCGAAGAGCTCACAATTGAATTGGGTGAAGCCTGCTTCGCCTTTGATCTGCCCGACCACTACAAAGAGGCTTGGGAATCGCATCGCGTCATCATGGCCACGGAGATGGCGCATAACCTCGGCAATTGGGTCGACCGAGGCGGCGAAAAAATCAGTAAGCACATGCGCGATCTAGTCGCTGACGGCCGCAATTTCAGTGCCACACGGTATCTAGGTGCAATTGCGGGCCGACTTCCCTTGCGCGACGCGCTCGAGCAATTGTTTCAGCAGCAGTGCAATGCCATCATTACTCCAGCTGCGGCCGGTATCGCCCCGAAGGGAACCGCGACCGGCAACCCTGTGTTCTGCACACTGTGGACATACCTTGGTCTTCCAGCGATTACTCTGCCACTGATGACCGGCGAAGACAGAATGCCGCTCGGCGTGCAGCTCGTCGGCGCACCGGGAGACGACGCGCGCCTGTTGCGCACGGCGCAGTGGCTGGTGTCAAAGCTTGCCGGGTCAGAATGACTCGCGATGTCCCGGTACGCCGCGCAATCGTCGCGCTATTGTCATTTCTAATTTGCGGCACAGCTGCGCCTGCCGACCAATTTCTATTTGATCAGGAACTCTTGCTCGATGCCGCACCGATGCGTCCGGGCAAGCGGATGCCGATCCTGACTGTTGAGCCGAATGGAAATGCGAAAATCGACTTGTGGTGCAGAAGCGTATCTGCGCATCTGGAAATTTCCGAAACGGCCATGAAGATCGAGGCCGGCCCATTGCCGGAAGATTTACCGGAAATGCTGAGCGCCGGACAATGCACTCCTGAACGCATCAAAGCGGACGAAGAGTTACTTGAAGATTTTAAGCAAGTCACCGCGTGGCGCCGTCAAGGCGAAGGAGTTCTGCTGGAAGGGCCCAAGACCCTTGAATTCCGAGCGAGCGATCATTGATCGTGCTTTCAGGTCAAAAAAGGCGCGGCCTCGGCCGCGCCCCTTGATTTCCGGAAACCCGAGCCGGCCTTAGAAACCCATTTCGCCACTGGTGCCGCCAGGGGGCATCGCGGGGACAGGCTCCTTCGGCAGTTCGGCGACCATGGCCTCTGTGGTTACAAGAAG
>DATFXJ010000092.1:0-5271 GCA_035315965.1 Pseudolabrys sp. | reverse complement strand
CGCCGGCCTGAAAGTGCTCGCCCGATTGCGTCAGGGCTCGTAATCCGGTTGGATGCCGCCCATCCGCCCGCCGGGCGGAAAATGGCGGAGACAGCAGCTTGGCTAGCAACAGAAACGATGGCGCGAAGGCACGCCCTGCCGACGGCGGAAGTTTGTCTGCGCTGGATCGGCCGGTTCTGGCCGGGGTCAATGTTGCCGGTTTTGGCAGCGACGTCGTCGCGGATGCACTGCGCGCGACTGACATTCCATATATCGCACTAAATCCGGGCGCGAGCTACCGTGGTCTTCATGACAGCCTGGTCAACTATCTCGGCAACGAGCGGCCGCAGATGTTGCTATGCCTACATGAAGAAAGCGCGGTGGCAATTGCTCATGGCTACGCCAAGGTCACCGGCAAGGCGATGGCCGCCGTTGTCCATTCAAACGTCGGGCTTATGCACGCCACCATGGCGATCTTCAACGCCTGGTGTGATCGCATGCCGATAGTCATCCTTGGTGCGACCGGCCCGGTCGATTCGGTCAAGCGGCGGCCATGGATCGATTGGATTCACACCGCACGCGACCAGGGCGCACTGGTGCGCGGCTACACCAAATGGGACGATCAGCCGGCCTCGCCTATTGCGGCGCGCGAGGCGGTACTGCGGGCGAACTGGATCGCAAATACCGCGCCGCGCGGACCGACTTACGTCAATTTTGATGCCGAGATGCAGGAAAACAAACTCGCAGAGCCAGTCGCGCCGATCAACGCCAAGCGATTCATGCCGCCGGTGGAGAGTGCTCCTCCTCCCGATCTCATCAAACGGGCTGCCGACCTGTTACGAAATGCCAAACACCCGATGATCCTTGCTGGGCGCGTGTCGCGGGACCTCGAGGCTTGGAATGGGCGTGTCGCGCTTGCGGAGCGTCTGGGTGCGCGGGTTGCCACTGATCTCAAGGTCGCTGCTGCATTCCCCACCGACCATCAGCTTCATGTCGGGTCGCCCAGCATTATAGGGATCGCTGCACAGGCCACCGATGCGATACGTGAGGCCGACGTTATTTTGAGTCTCGACTGGCTGGATCTTTCCGGAATTTTGAAATCGGCATTTGGCGCCAGTGTGCCTTCTGCGCGCATTATTCAGGTATCTGTCGATCACCATCTGCACAACGGCTGGAGCATGGACTATCAGGGGCTCCCGCCGGTCGACGTATTCTTTGACTGCGAGCCGGACATCGCTGTGCCGGCGCTGTTGTCCGCCCTCGGACCTGGAAAGCCGCATTCGGTTCCATCGGGCACAAGAGAATTTAGGAAACTGGCGGAGGGTCAACTAACAGTCGACCATCTGGCCGACGCATTGCGCCGCTCGGTCGGCAACCGCCAGACCACTCTTACTCATGTCTCGCTATCGTGGAATGGCGCGGGTTGGCCGCTTCGCCATCCCCTCGACTTTCTCGGCTCGGACGGCGGTGGTGGCGTTGGCGGCGGGCCCGGCATCTCGGTCGGAGCTGCGCTGGCGCTTAAGGGCACAGGCCGCCTGCCCGTTGCAGTTTGCGGTGACGGTGATTTCTTGATGGGCGTTACAGCCCTTTGGACGGCGGCGCACTACCGCATTCCGCTATTGATCGTGGTCGCAAATAATCGCTCTTTCTTCAATGACGAGCTGCACCAGGAGCGTATGGCTCGCGTCCGCCATCGCCCTGTGGAGAACCGTTGGATCGGCCAGCGGATTTCCGAACCCGACATCGATCTTGCCGGGATGGCGCGGGCGCAAGGCGCACAAGGCTTTGGACCCCTGACCACTGTTAAAGAACTATCGCCCACTTTCGAGAAGGCGATTGCGGCGGTCGATGCAGGCGCGATCGCAGTCGTCGACGTGCGTGTCGAACCGGGCTACACCGCCGCCATGACCGCCTTGATGACGCGAAACAGCGAGTAAGTCCGCGATGCCATTTAGCGCAGTACCAAACAACGCCATTCTGGTGGCGGACGATATCGTGGTGCGCTTCGAAACCCCCGAAGGTCCGATTACGGCGGTTGACAATGTCTCCTTCCAGGTCAGGCCGGGAGAATTCCTGTCGGTTATCGGGCCGTCAGGATGCGGCAAATCGACACTGTTTAACGTCATCGGCGGCCTGTTGAGCAATCATCAGGGTATAGTCAGCGTCGCCGGTGAAACGATTTCCGGTCCGCACAAATCGATCGGCATGGTCTTCCAGGAGGAATCGGCATTTCCCTGGCGTACTGTCACTGACAACGTCGCCTTTCCCCTCGAACTCCTTGGCATGCCAAGGGACAAGCGCGTCGAGCGCGCCCGTCATTTCATTTCGCTCGTGGGTCTCGACGGTTTCGAGAACCGTTATCCGGGAGAGCTTTCCGGCGGCATGCGCCAGCGCGTTTCGCTTGCCCGCACGCTCGCCTCCGAGCCCAAAATTCTCCTGATGGACGAGCCTTTTGCCGCACTCGACGAACAGACACGACTCCTGCTCGGCGATAAGGTTCTGCAAATACAGCAAAAACTCAAGCAGACGACACTGCTGATCACGCATAACATCACCGAAGCGGTGCAGATGTCTGACCGCATTCTGGTGATGACCTATCGACCCGGCAAAGTGAAGCGCATCGTCGATATCGATTTGCTGCGTCCGCGCTCTTCAGAAGTCGTCGGCAGCGAGGCCTTCGGCCGCTACGTCGCAGAGGTCTGGAACGATCTGCGCGAGGAGGCAAATCGGGGAATGCGCGACGAGGAGAAAAACGCGCTGCGACAGAAGGAGCGGGCATTGTGACGATGGCCGTACAGCCTGTTGCCATCTCACGTCGAAGCTACGCTGCCCCACTGGTGGGGCTCGGCTCGTTCATTGCGTTTTTGTTGGTAGTCGAAGGGCTCATTCGTGTCGGATTGCTAAATCGCTTTATCATTCCGCCTCCCTCCGAAATCTTCATGAGCTTCGGTCGGCTGTTTCTCGAAGAAGATATCGTCCACCGCTTCTTCTTTACGGCCGGTGAGTGTCTCCTGGCAGGCGTGATGGTCACGATATGCGGCATCAGCATTGGCGTGGTCATGCAACGCTCTAATTTGCTACGACGTGCCTGCGAAACCTGGGTTGCGGCCTTTGCCTCGGCGCCGCTGGTACTGACCTATCCGCTGTTCATGGTAATCTTCGGCCGCAACGCGTGGACCATCGTCATGATGGGGTTTTTATCCGCGTTGCCACCGGTGATTCTTAAGACCATCGAGGGGATTTCCGGCACACGCAAGGTTCTTGTGAATGTCGGGCGCAGCTTCAATCTCACGGCGACGCAGCAATTCTGGAAAATCCTATTTCCCGCGGCACTGCCGACCATCTTTGTGGGTATCCGCCTTGGATTGATCTTCGCCCTTATCAACATTGTCGGCACCGAATTTCTCATCAATTTTGGCGGGCTCGGCCAGCTCATCAACGATCTTGCCGAACGTTATGATCTCTCCGGCACCTATGCGGCTATCTGCTTCGTGATCTTGGTCAGCGTGCTGTTCTTTATAACCTTGGAAAGGGCCGAGCGATGGTTGAGACCGTACGATTACGTTGGTTCCGGCCCGAAAAATGGGGGTTAGACCCCTGTTTGCTACCGGATTACTACCATTTTTTGAAAATCTGTACCGAGATTGTGCTTGGAACGCTCCGGTACGCACCTTCCCCACGCGCTGGTCACATGAGCCCTTACAAAGGCAGACGGTCACCCAAAAACTTTTGTCGTCGAAACGGAGGTTCCGCTTGGCGGCTTCCGCAAACGTCTCGACCCAATGTACGAATTCCATACCCGCCGCCGAATTGAGGTCCATCACATTCCGCGCCGCCGCGATGATGGGCGCGATTTTCTTCGCTGGTGTTTTGCCGATTAATCCGTGCTTGAGGAACGATGGGACGCTACGGGCAATTCCTTTCATGAACCAGTCGTGACTTTTAGTCGCCCCTGGGTCGCGACGGTTCTTCTGTGGATGAGTGCTGACAGGGGCCGCGTGCTGTGCAGCAGAGACGCGGCCCCAACTCGCGGTATTGATGGGGCTTGGTGATAAAGTTCCTGTCGCGAATTCTATTGTTCTGTGGCCGGTACGACACCGACACAAACGTCTTGAGAAGGTAGGATTTCACTCAAGGGACCGTCTGGCCCAGGTCCCTATGACCCTTTCTGAACCGGATGTTCGCCCCAACACGGAAGAGCCGCAGTCGCCCACGAAGCCTACGGCTCTTTTTCTATTAATAGCGATGCCGTAAGCTGCGGCCGCGCCCGGCAGACCCTCGCGGATTGTAAAATTGATTGGGCACGCAAAATCCACCGATACCGCTCACGGTTGCCCTACACTGCTCAATAGTGAGGAAACCGCAATTACTGCCGCCCCCCTCATCATTCGAATATAGGGCGCACCATGGATAAGGATCATAGGGAAGAGCGCTGGCGGGCGTTTGCGTCAACACTACCGGCACCACAACGAGTGCCGCCATAACCTCGGTTCCAAAGTGCACCCGCAAGCCTCCTTTGGTCGTTGTTGAAATAACACCGTGCACCCAACATCCATTCATCCGACTATCGACCGCGGGCATTGGCCCAAGGTCTTACCTCAAAATCTGCCGGGGCCGGTTGAGGATTGTGTCTCCTTATAGAGCTCGTCCTTGGCCCGTAACGGCGTATATCCGTTGCAGTCCCTTTTGCTAAGCTGGCGAGCAAGGTTCGCCTTAGCGGGCGTGGCTGTTTGTAGCGGAGTGTTCCATCATGCGTATCCGGACCCCGCCCCTGGCTCCCACCGTGCAACCTTACGATGTCACTGTGTACATCGTGCTCAATGACTTTGGCGAACGGCTTGGTCATGCCTATGTCGAAACCGACGTAGCGGAAGCCGACGAAAAGACTGTCATTAGCAACATCCTGAGCGGCGAGTACTCCAACCCAGTGCAAGTGGTGGCTTTTAACACCGCCGAGGGCTGGTCACGCGATGTTACAGAGGACATTGCACGCGCTGTACTTGAACGCGGAGAGAGCGAAGATCACTTAGGCGAATCCGCCAAGAAATTTGTCGAGCGTGTGCTTGGCCAAGATGCGAATGTAGAGTGAAATCCCAAAGCATCAGCGACGGCCCTTAATTCAAATCGACGGATGCTCCGACAACGCGATGATGCCCGGTCGGCCGTACCCAATGGTCTATCCAGATTACACGCATGTATAAGCCCGTCCCCGAATTTATGTGACGCCCAACACGGCGAAGCGTTCGTTTGCGATTTAGTCATTCGTTGATAGCAAACGGCTCTCAGGAGCTG
>DATFXJ010000091.1:0-16893 GCA_035315965.1 Pseudolabrys sp. | reverse complement strand
TTACCGAAACGTTCAGATTAACTCGTTCCACCTTCTGCTCTTTGATGACGGAGGTAATCTTGGTGCGTTGTTCGTTCGTCAGCTTCGCCGAGCCAGCCGCGCCCTGGCCCGTGGTAGTGCGATCCTGCTCCGAAGTCGATTGAGTTGACTTCGAACCACGCGGGCTTTGGGCGTTTTGCTCGGTCTTAGACGCGCCATCAACGTCAGACTTGCCGGTCGCAGCGGCGCCCGGCTTGCTGTCCTTATCCATTGAACGCGACGGCGCCTGCGCCTTCTGGTCGACATCCGACTTCGGTGCCTGCCCGGTCGTTTCCTTCGCCTTGCCAGACTTGGCGTCCGGCGCGGGCTGACCGATTGTCTGAGGTGCCTTGTGATCGCTTTTCATAGAAGGCGCGACTTTCTCGGCCGGAGCATTTTGCTGCGCGGCGGGGGCTCGCTCAGGGGTCTCTTTACCCATACCTTGTGCGGATGCGACGCCAGCGCTGAACAGTAACGCGACCGCTGCTGTCGACAATAATTTAGCTTTAATCACGTTTGCCTCCTCTGGATGCCCCCGGAATTCCCGACTGCGTCGGGACCTCATCGCAACAAAACGTTCGCGACAGTGGTCAGTTCCGTACATTACGGAATCGCAATCATGACCGGCATTGCGTTCCGAGTTCCATCAAGGCAACTTCGTATGTGGAGGGAACCTTGGCGATTCTTTCGTCATCGATCGATAAAAACGCCGCAGAATTTCGCGCAAATGCTGAACGCATGCGAGCACTGGCGGCCGAATTGCAAAAACGACGCGCCGAAGCGGCCTTGGGCGGTCCTGAAAGAGCGCGCGAGCGACACGTAGCGCGCGGCAAGCTATTACCCCGCGACCGGGTGATGAACCTGCTGGATCCTGCCTCGCCCTTTCTCGAACTCTCACCTCTCGCGGCCAATGGCATGTACGACGATGCCATTCACGGCGCTGGTTTGATCACCGGCATCGGCCGGATCGAGGGACGCGAGTGTATGGTGGTCTGCAACGATTCCACTATCAAAGGCGGCACCTACTTTCCGATGACAGTGAAAAAGCACCTACGCGCGCAAGAGATCGCGCGCGAGAATCGCTTGCCCTGTATCTATCTAGTCGATAGCGGCGGCGCCAACTTGCCTCATCAAACTGAGGTTTTTCCTGACCGCGAGCATTTCGGGCGCATTTTTTTCAATCAAGCTACCCTCTCTTCGCTGGGTATTCCGCAAATCGCAGTGGTCATGGGATCCTGTACGGCAGGCGGGGCCTACGTGCCGGCCATGTCGGACGAAACTATTATTGTCAAAAACCAGGGCACCATTTTTCTCGGCGGCCCGCCATTGGTGAAAGCCGCGACTGGCGAGGTCGTGAGTGCTGAAGACCTGGGGGGCGCCGACATCCACGCGCGCAAGTCCGGCGTCGCTGATCACTATGCGCAAGACGATCGTCATGCATTGAGCATTGCTCGCCGTATCGTTGCCAATCTCAATACAAAAAAGAATGTCGACATTCCTTTGATAAAGTCGCGTGAGCCGGCACTCGATGCGGCAGAGCTGGATGGGATTGTGCCAGTCGATCTGAAGAAACAATACGATGTGCGCGAGGTTATCGCTCGCATCGTGGACGCATCCGAGTTCGATGAATTCAAAGCACTTTACGGTGCGACACTGGTCGCCGGCTTCGCTTACATTCACGGAATCCCGGTTGGCGTTCTCGGTAACAACGGCATTCTCTTTTCTGAAAGCGCGCTGAAAGCCGCCCACTTCATCGAGCTTTGTTGCCAACGTCGCATTCCCTTGCTGTTTATGCAGAATATCGTCGGCTTTATGGTTGGGCGTGATTATGAAGCCGGCGGCATTGCCAAGGACGGTGCGAAAATGGTGACGGCAGTGGCTTGTGCGCAAGTGCCAAAGATCACGGTGATCATCGGCGGCTCCTTTGGCGCCGGCAACTATGGCATGTGCGGCCGCGCTTACGGGCCTCGTTTTCTGTTTATGTGGCCCAACGCGCGCATCTCGGTGATGGGCGGCGAACAGGCGGCGAGCGTGCTGGCAACGGTCAAAAGGGACAATATCGAGGCAGATGGCGGAAGATGGTCCGAAGTCGAGGAGGAAGAGTTCAAGCAGCCGTTACGCGATCAGTTCGAGCTTGAGGGCAATCCCTATTACGCAACCGCCCGTCTGTGGGATGACGGCATCATTACGCCGTCAGAAACGCGTCGCGTGCTGGCGTTAGCCTTTTCTGCAGCATTGAATGCGCCCGTGCCGAAGACGAAATTTGGTGTCTTTAGGATGTAAGGTCTTGCCCAACGGGGAATCTCATAGCCACTCTTCAAATTCAACCGGGAGACCACGCGCCGGCACGATATTCTCTACTTGACACCCACGCATGCAGCGCGAAGAGGCACTACGCCTGCAGTGAAACAGTCACCGACATCGAATACGGGCGGGTATCTGAGCCAAAGCATGGCCGACTGGCGGCGGCAAGACCAGCCGTTCCTATGGGAGACGGCGGGCCGGGTGGTGATACCGGTTTTTGCCGCCACCTAATTTTGAATTAGACAAGGTTCGAAGCAGGACCGCTGCATGCGCCACCGAATGATCGTACTCCTTGTCGTCGTCGCAATGTTGCCACTTGCGGCGAACGCACAGCAATCGCAACCAACCAAAGGAGCTCCGACAGAAATCGTAAAGGACACACCGAAGAGCTATGTGCCCGGCCTCGAGCAGTTCATGAATGTGATCCTGGTTGAGCACAACAAGCTCTGGTTTGCTGCCAAGGCGCGCAACTGGCCGCTTGCCGCTTATGAGCTTGGCGAGATCAAGGAAGTGATGTCGGACGTGCAAGATCATGTGCCGACCTTCAAAAACCTGCCGCTTGCCGACATGCTTGACGCCGTAATCATCAAGGAGGTCGCTGTTCTTGAGAAGGCGATCAATGCTAAGGACTTCAAAACCTTCGCTGCCGGCTACGACCAGCTCACCGCCGCCTGCAATGCTTGCCACCAAGGCACCGAAAACGGCTTTATCTTGATCAAGCGCCCGACGCAGCCAGCCTTCACTAATCAGGAGTATCGGCCGCGCAGGTAGCAATGGGCGCGAGAGCGCGACTGATTGACCGGCGTAGCGCCGTGGCCCCTTGCGTCAGCGCGTGTTAAATCCAGGCTCTATGACCAGGCCGGACGACCTAAGGCAGCTCGCCCCAACCGGGAAATTGCGCGGTGGAATAGTAACCGCGCCGGCAGCTTCCGCCTTTTTCGCTATCAGGAACAGCAAAGGCGAGGTGAAAGGGGTCACTGTCGATTTGATCCGCAGCTTCTCCAGGGCGTTGAAGCTGCCGTTGGAGCTTCAGGTCTACAACAATTCCGGCCAAGTTACCGATGCTGTAGCCAAAGGCGAATGCGACATTGCCTTCATGCCGCAGGATGCTGAGCGTGCCAAGCGCGTCGACTTCGGACCAGCGTACTATTTCATCGAAAGCACTTACCTGGTGCCGGTGGGGTCGACCATCAAAAGCATCGACGAGGTCAATCGCCCGGGCCGCCGAATTGTTGTCATCTCGAACACGACAACTGCGCGCAGCGCGCGCCGCACGGCGCCGAATGCTAGCGTCGAGGAGGTAGCGAGCGTCGACCAGATGACGGAGATGGCGCAACAAGGGCAAGGTGATGCATTTGCGCTGTCGCACGATTCATTTGCGGGCCTGCTTCCAAAACTGCCGGGCGCGCGCGTGCTGCCAGGAAATTTCCAGCAGACGGGCATCGCGATTGCAGTGCCGAAGGGACGGCCGGTAGCGCTCAAGATTGCCAGCGAACTGCTCGAGGCTGCAAAGACATCCGGATTGGTGCGCCGCGCGCTGGATGCCGCTGGTTTCCGCGAAGCTTCAATAGCACCTTAACAAACGAGGAAGCTCAGAAAGTTACAATGACATTACCAACGGTGCTGCGCTCAACGGCTTCGTGAGCGGCAACCGTATCTGAAAGCGAGAAAGTGGGCTGGTATACCCGATTGAGCAGGGTGCCGCTTTTGAGCGCATCAATCAGGGTCGCGATAGCACGTTGGCGCTCTGACGAATCAAGTTCATAAACGAGGAAGAACTGCAAACGGATAGAATTGACTAGACAGAAAGCAGCCGGCAGGACGGCTTCGGGTCCAGTGCCGTAGACAATGACGGTACCCTTTGGTCGCAATACGTTCGGAATGAGTTTGGCGTTCCCCGTGAGGTCCATCTCTATCACTGCGTCGACGCCGCGCTGGCCAGTAATCTCCATGATCCGATCAGCGACATTCTCCCGCCTGTAGTCGATTGTGTATCCCGCGCCCGCCTCCTGAGCCACCTTGGCTTTCTCAGGCGAGGACACCGTGGTGATGACCGTTGCACCTTTGGCTTTTGCAAATTGAATAGCATATTGGCTGACAGCGCCGCCGCCACCGGCCACCAACAGAGTTGTGTCTTTGGTCGGGTTCGCGAGCACGATAGCGTGGATGGCCGTCATCGCGGGAATTCCAAGGCAGGCACCGGCTTCAAAACTTATGTTGCCCGGCAATGGCGCGGCCTGTACTGCCGGTAAGACGATATATTCGGCTGCCGTGCCAAAAGCGCGCTTCCATTGCCCATTCCAAACCCAAACGCGCTCACCAATGCGGGATTTCGACACGCCGTCGCCGACTTCATCGATTACACCGGCGCCGTCGCTATGTGGAATCACGCGCGGGAAGGCTATTTTGCGAGTGAAACCCTGGCGCGACTTGACGTCAGAAGGATTGACGCCCGAGGCGGCGAGTTTGATGCGCACTTCACCCGGTCCGGCACGCGGTGTCTGAACTTCGCCGATCTGCAGTACTTCGCGTGCGGCGCCGTTGCGCTCATAGTAAGCGGCTTGCATTGGCCCGACCCCCTAGACCGGCACGATAGCATGATGAGGCCGTCTGCAAATCGGGCCAAAAACCGAAGGTCCGTTGCTCGTTATCCCTCTCGCCCACCATTGGGGGCGTTGCGGCGCGCACTACCATGCCTACTGCGGCGCTAATAGGCGCATCATTTGGAAGGTACTGTCGTATTCCACTACGGATCGAAAACGACGATGGCACGCAGATAAATTATCGCGCCATCGCTAGCGCGTTGCATGTCGGCATGCATGAGCAACTCGACAAATAGCGATCACCTACCGAATTTTTACGTCAGCTGGCGTGCCGGCTCCATTCGGCACGGGCACGCTCGGTGAGACGGTTCCATTTATTACTGACGACATCCCAGTTCACCATCGGTCGTTGCAGGCCCGCGGTGTTTCCGGGCGCCACCGAATTGTGGGAATCGTAGAGGTAAGCCCCGCCTACGGTGAGTACTACACCTAGTAGAATTCCGATGAGGACGCGCATGATGAAACTCCGTTCCGGACCTCAAACGCAGCCCGCCAAGGTGCGGTTCCCATCCCCTTCTTTAACGTTTAACGCCCAATTGTGACAGCAAACCACAAGGTTTTCGAGCGCGCGACGTCCACCTTGTCCAGTCAGCGGCCGCGTGCTAACTTATTGAAAATAAAGGTGTTCCGGCCAAAAAAACTTTGCCCGCAAGTAACATTTGCTGCTATATTTCGATGTATGAGCAAACATTCAGCAAAAGCCGCACGGCGGTCCGCCAAGGCAACAAGGCGAATCGCAAAAAAAGGCGCGAAAACCGTCCGCGCCGCGGCGAAAAAGGTTTTGAAGTCGGGTCGACCGGTTGGCAAAGCGACGCGACCGGCCAGAACGGGCATCGATCCGACGAGTGTTACCAAAATGACCCGCACGCCGAGTCCGCCGATGCAGCCGGTGGCGACGGCCGAAATTCCGGTGCGGTCGCACAAATACCAGGTGGGCGAGACAGTTTATTACACCTCGCCGACCTTTGGCCGTGCTGCAGCGACCGGAAGCTACATAGTCGTCAAACTGTTGCCTTCGGAAGGTGATGACTATCAATACCGGATCAAGAGTTCCGGCGAGGCCTTCGAACGCGTCGCTAAGGAGAGTCAGCTCGATCGCGCCTGACCGTGGCGGTGTACTGTCGCGATTTTGCCGCGGGCTTTGCCTATGATGGCCTGCACATCGTAATTGCGATGCGGCAGGAGGCCGGGCATGCCGATTTACATCACTCAGGGGCGTTATACCCGCGAGGCGATCAATGGCATGATCGTCAAGCCGGAGGACCGCGCCGAGGCTGTCGCGCGCCTGTTGTCAAAAGTGGGGGGCCGACTATTGGGTTATTATCTCACTTTCGGTGAATACGATTTTCTGACGATCGCCGAAGTTCCGAATGACGTGCAAATGGCGGCGGTGCTATTGGCAGCAGGCAGTGGCAGAGGCGTCACCGGACTGCGCACCACCGTGGCGCTCACCTCGGTAGAAGCCAAGGGTGCCTTCGCAGCGGCGAGCGACCTTGCGCCGAGCTTCAAATCGGCGGGCGGGACATAAAATAAAGAAAGAAGTGCGACATTGTAGCTAGTTTGAACAATCGATTTCAATGGGGAGGACTTATGCGCGCATTTTTGCGTCTGGCTGCAGTCATTTTTGCGATTTTGCTGACATGGCCGGTAGTCGCGCAGAACTATCCCAACCGCCCTGTCAAATTCATTGTCCCGTTTGGAGCAGGTGGGCCCGCCGACGTCTATGCCAGAGTGCTGGCTCAACACCTTTCGGAAGAAACCAACCAGTCATTCATTGTCGAAGATCGTCCTGGCGCAGGATCAATCATCGGTACCGATGCCGTCGCTAAGTCCGCGCCAGATGGCTACACACTGCTGGTAATGTCAAATACACATACGACCAACGAATCGTTGATGCCAAACAAGCCGTTCCAGTTGATGCGCGATTTCGTTCCGGTAGCGACGATTAATTATTCCGATCTGTTGATGGTCGTTCACCCATCGGTACCTGCCAAGACCGTCAAGGAATTTATCGACTTGGCAAAGAAGGACCCCGGTAAACTAAACTACGCTTCTTCCGGCCCGGGCACGCCTTATCACATGGCTGGCGAGCTCTACAAAGCCATGAGTGAGACGGACATTGTTCATGTACCGCACAAGGCCTCTGGCGATGCGCGCAATAGTGTGATCTCTGGCACTGTCCAGATGATGTTCGACGCTGTTACCACCATGTCGGAACTGGCAAAGGCGGGGCAAGTGCGTGCGCTTGGCACGACCGGCCTAAAGCGTTCGGCCCTTACTCCCGATTTGCCCACAGTAGCTGAGACAGTTTCTGGCTATGAGGCGACGATCTGGATTGGCGTCATGGCGCCGAAAGGTACGCCAAAGGAAATCATCAGCTTCCTGAACACCAACATCAACAAGGTCATCAACAAGCCTGAAGTCAAGGAGGCTTGGTTCAAGCAGGGAGCGATTCCTCTGGTAAAAACTCCGGAGGAGTTCGAAGCTTACCTGCTCAAGGACATCGAAAAATGGGCAAATGTGGTAAGAGTCTCAGGAGCAAAGATTCAGTAACGGCAAACTTATTGCGATCAGCGACAGCGCGTTCATGAATGGGCTGGTTTCAACGCCGCTCGTGCTACCGGCTCCCGTCGCCGGGGCGGTGGCGGCGTTGTTTCTTGTGATGGTGGTAGTGGCTGTACGGCACGCTGCTCATGGCAGCGTTTCACGCCTGTTACTTCCACTCTCTGTGATCGTGACCGTCGCCCTTGCGGCAATTGGAATTCTCGACCGCGTGACCTTGAACGAACGAACAGCCGAACAGCGTGCTCTCCTTCAGCGCGATTCTCAGCTCAGTATGAACGCGCTTGCCTCAGCGCCTTTGGCGTGCCTCGACGGCGTGGCCGGTGAGCAGGTCGAAAATGCTTGCGAGCAATCCGTGTTCGCGGACGCGCAGAGCACCGCAAGGGCCGTCGCCTACGTTAACGCCCGGTTGTCACTGCTTTCAGAAGCTTTTGCGATTGCACGCGGCGACCATGATTTCCTTGCCGCATTCGCCACCGGACGCCGTGCCATCGAACTGGATCGCTATGGAATCGCTGCTCACGTTCTTGCGGTGCGCGATGGTTGCACTTCGGAGCGCTGCGCGGCTTTCGCCATGTTCCAAGATACGGGCACGTTGAAGGCCAATTTGAAGGTGCAGGCGTTCGACACTTACGTTGCGCGCTATGCATCCGCCTGGAGCAAGTCCGAGCCGGCAGCCGATAAGCAACCGCAGGCTTCCGTCCCGCCGTCGATCAGCAGTGCTGGCGAGCCGGCAGCGCCTCATCCGGTCGAAAGCCGCTACGATTTTCCCTCTGCCGCTTCGATCCCGCCGGTAAGCATTATGAATGCCGAGCCGCCTCCGCCTAAAGAACTTGCCGGCACGGTCAGTCCCCAGGGCAGCGCCGAAAAACCCGCCGCAAATCTTCCGGTGCCGCCAAAACGCCTACCGGCCCAAGCGGCGTCCCCGACAGCGCGCTAATATCGGGCTGACGCACGCGGGCCGCGCATGTTCAAATCAGTCCTAATCGCCAATCGCGGCGAAATTGCCTGTCGCGTTGCTCGCAGCGCGAAGCACCTCGGCATGCGCACCATCGCCGTTTATTCGGAGGCTGACGCTTGCGCCCTGCATGTCCGGGCGTGCGATGAGGCGCACGCCATTGGCGCCTCACCGGCAACGCAAAGCTATCTTTCAATCGACAGACTGATCACAACAGCCAAGGCCGCACGCGCGGAGTGCATTCATCCCGGTTATGGCTTTCTGTCGGAAAATGCAGATTTCGCCCAAGCCTGTCTTGATGCAGGCATCGCCTTTGTCGGTCCGCCAGCCCAGGCGATCCGTATGATGGGCCTGAAAGATCGAGCCAAGATGCTCATAGAGAAGGCCAATGTACCCGTTGTCCCTGGGTATCACGGCGACCGGCAGGAGCCAAAATTCCTTAAGCAGAAGGCCTACGAGATTGGCTATCCGGTTCTGATAAAAGCTGTGGCTGGCGGCGGTGGTAAGGGCATGCGCCGCGTTGATCGTCATGCCGATTTCGAAGCCGCGCTGGAAGGTGCTCAGCGCGAAGCCAAGGCTGCCTTCGGCGATGCCCGCGTCCTGATTGAAAAATATGTGGCAAGTCCGAGACACATCGAGTTGCAGATCTTCGCGGACCGACACGGTAATGCCATTCACCTTAACGAGCGCGATTGCTCATTGCAGCGGCGCCATCAGAAAGTGATCGAAGAAGCGCCGGCCCCCGGCATGAGCGCTGGGCTACGCGCTGCCATGGGAACGGCGGCTTTGGCCGCAGCGAAAGCCGCCGGCTATGTGGGCGCCGGTACGGTTGAATTTATCGCCGACGGAGTGAACGGCCTCAAGCCAGGCGGGTTCTGGTTCATGGAGATGAATACCCGATTGCAGGTCGAGCACCCTGTTACCGAGGCGGTCACAAGACTCGATTTGGTGGAGTGGCAGTTCCGAATTGCCGCCGGCGAAAAGTTGCCGCTGGCGCAGCATCAGGTGAAGCTAGCGGGCCACGCGGTGGAAGCGCGGCTGTATGCGGAAGACCCAGAACGAGGCTTTCTGCCGTCCACCGGTCGCCTGATCTCGCTGCGGTTCCCGAAAGCTGACAACCTACGCATCGATAGCGGCGTCGAGACGGGCAGCGAAATAACGGCGTTCTACGACCCGATGATCGCCAAGTTAATCGCGCACGGAAAAACGCGTGAAGAGGCGCTTGATGGACTGGCCGGTGCACTCGACCAAACGATCGTAGTCGGCCCTCGCAACAATGCCCGCTTTCTGGCAGCGCTTTGCCGCGCCCCGGAATTTCGTAAGGGCAATTTCGATACCGGCTTTATTGATCGGAATCTCGCGGAACTTGGCGCGCTGCCACAAGGGATTGATCGAGCTGCGGCCGCGCTTGGAGTGCAAAGATTGCTGAATCAGCAACAATTTAACGCGGTGGCAGCACGCGAGAACGAACCGGACCAACCGGCCTCACCCTGGGATGAAACCGATGCCTTTCAGTTGACGGGCCGTCGAAGGCTGGAGTTGCCGGTTCTCGTCGAAAATGAGGCCGTGGTGGCGGAAGTGAATTATGGCGCGCAGGGTCAAATAGTGTTCATTGATGGCATCGCAGCTGCGTCGGATGGGCTTGTCATAACCGATCGGGACGCCGTCTATGTCTTGCGCCGTGGGCGCCAGACCAAAGTGACATTGCGTGACCTGACCCTCAACGAGGTTGGGGATCAAGGCAGAAGTGAAGTTGTGCGGGCGCCGATGCATGGCAAGGTACTCAAAATTTATGTGCAGCCGGGCGCGCGGGTCACCCGCGGCCAACGTGTTGCCATCATCGAGGCGATGAAGATGGAGCATACCCTTGTGGCGCCGGTTGATGGCGTCGTCGCGGATATTGCCGTCATTCAGGGTGCGCAGATTGGTGAAGGGGCAAAAATCATGCGCATTGAGCCGGCGCAACAATCGAGAAAATGACCGGGTCCGCGATGCCGCTTCATCTTGTCAAACTATGCGTTGGCTGTGATTCAGTTTCCGACCTTGAGGATTGGATTAGGCGGAAATTGAAAGACAAAAGGCGGCGAGGAGAGAAACCCGAGCACATTCACACGACCCGCATGGTGCCAAAGCGGGCCGCCGAATTGACAAGCGGCGGGTCACTTTATTGGGTGATTCGC
Source organism: Pseudolabrys sp. (assembly GCA_035315965.1). Classification (GTDB taxonomy): domain Bacteria; phylum Pseudomonadota; class Alphaproteobacteria; order Rhizobiales; family Xanthobacteraceae; genus Pseudolabrys. The sequence continues at coordinate 6,268 of DATFXJ010000091.1, read as the reverse complement.
GGCCAGATCAGCTGCCGGGAACGCATTGTCGACGTTCGTCCGTTCACCGATAAGGACGGCATCGGCCGTTGCCGCGTTGTCCTCGACGGAAAGGTAGTGCTCGTTGAGCCACGCCCGCGCGCGGCATTTCAGGGATGGCGGTATCTTGAGGTGAAAGAGGCACCGCGCGATCTGTCTTGCGCGGCTCCCGGCGCCGCAAGGATGCCGGAAGCCATGCGTCGCGAATTGCGGGAGTTAGGGCTACTTTAGACCGCAACATTGTCAATCAGCCTTGTTTTGCCGAGCCTAGCGGCAACCAGCAACCGGATGGGGCGATCCTTGGGCGAGGCAAGCGGTGCAAGCGTGAGCGCATGGCGCGCCTCAAGATAATCAAGCGCGAATCCAGCTACATCAATCTCGATTCGACCGACTTTTAGGACATGATCGACCTTTTCTCCGCTTTTTATGCGAGTCGCACATCCCTTCAACACACGATAAAGCATTGGGGCCACCGTGCGCTCGGCCGTAGAGAGGTATGCATTTCGTGAGGAGAGCGCCAATCCGTCCGGCTCGCGCACCGTCGGAACTCCGATCACCTTCACCGGAAGATCCAGATCCTTGGCCATTTGCGTGACGACGCGCAGCTGCTGGTAGTCCTTTTGGCCGAAAAACGCCAAATCGGGCGAAACTTGGGTGAACAGTTTGGCCACCACCGTTGCAACAGCGCCAAAAAAGTGCGGGCGAAACTCATCTTCGAGACTGGCTTTAGCGGGGCCTTCCGGAGCAAGGCGCGTCACAAAGCCGTCCGGGTACATAGCTTCGACGGACGGCGCCCACACAAGGTCGACCTTGGCTTCACGCAAAACTTTGATGTCAGCGGCAAAGCTCCGCGGATAACTGGCGAAATCCTCATGCGGCGCAAATTGAGTAGGATTTACGAAAATTGATACGACAACGTGTTTCGCCCGTCGTCGCGCTTCTTGCACCAATGCCATGTGGCCACGGTGCAACGCGCCCATGGTGGGTACCAACGCGATATGCTCGTGTGGCCTACGGTAGGGCTCCAAAACGCGGCGAAGCGCAGTAACCGTGCGTACAACGTTCAGACGATTTGCCATAATTAAACCTTGTCACGAATTGTCGCAAAACCCGATTATGCCGTGCAAGGCGGGGTGAGGATGAATGTGGTGAAGCAAATTTACGACGAGCGGGTTTAGCTTGACTAAAGTGCGCTAATATTTTGAGAATTGACGGCCTGGAGGGGCGGCATGTTAATCCAGCGAATTCAACAAAGAGCTCAATCAGCGCATGTCGTCGTCCTCGGCAACGAGAAGGGTGGTTCGGGAAAATCAACCACGGCATTACACGTCGCCGTCGCACTGTTGAAAGCTGGACAACGCGTTGCGACCATCGATCTCGACGCTCGTCAGCAGAGCTTTACCCACTACATCGACAACCGCCGAGCCTGGGCCGAGCGCGCGCGTATTACGCTCGAGTTGCCGACGCACTATTGTATTGCGCGGGCCGAAGGCAATTCGCTGGTAGCAAACGAATCGCAGGAGTTCGCCAATTTTTCGACGGTAATCAGCGCGATCGAACACAGCCACGACGTGATGGTTATTGATACGCCAGGCGCCGATACGTACCTGATGCGTCTAGCTCATTCGATGGCTGACACGCTGGTGACGCCGCTCAATGACAGTTTTCTCGATTTCGATGTACTCGCTACTCTCGACCCAACCGATTTCAGCATCACGGGCGAGAGCCACTATGCCGAAATGGTCCGTGAGGCGCGGCGGCAAAGGCGGCTGGTCGATGGGCGGCTCGCCGATTGGATCGTAGTGCGCAACCGTCTTTCTACACTCACGTCACGTAACAAGAGGATGGTGGGTGACGGCATCAATGAATTGTCAAAACGCATGGGATTCCGCAGCGTAGAAGGGTTTGCCGAACGTGTCGTCTATCGCGAGTTCTTCCCGCGTGGTCTTACGGCGCTCGACGATCTTGACGAAGAGACTCTCGGGACGCGCCCGAATCTGTCGCATTTGACAGCGCGAGAGGAGGTCATTGCTCTGCTTAACGCACTCCACCTGCCGCTTTGCGAGAATGGCAAGCGACGTGCCGCCGCCCGAGCAGAGTGGTACTCAGTCATGGACCAGCCGCTACAGGTTCACGACATCATTACTTAGGAATTACATAGGATCTCGCCGGCCTTGCATCTGAGCGCCGATGTCGCCATCTGTCGATGGGGCATAGGAGATCGCGACAGGTTTTGCGGTTTCGGTGTAGAATTTTCCTATGAGCAAGGACTCGCAACGAAGTCCAGCGCCGGTCTCGTCCAAACCGGAAATAAAAGCCTTTGTTGAGCAACTGCGCGCGCTTGGCCCTTCGACCGCGCAAGGTAAGCGCGGCCGGCTGATCTTCGCACTCGACGCCACGATGAGCCGGCAGCCGACCTGGGATGCAGCCTGCACGCTACAGGCAGACATGTTTCGCGAAGCAGCGAGCATTGGCGGGCTCGATATCCAGCTCGTCTACTTTCGCGGCCTCGGCGAATGCCGAGCTTCCGGCTGGGTTGCGGCCGGTGAAAAGCTGGCAGAGCTGATGTCGCGTATCGATTGCCGCGGGGGCCAAACTCAAATCGGCAAGGTCCTGAGTCATGCGCGCCAGGAGCATGCGCGGCGGAAGGTGCAGGCTCTGGTCTTCGTTGGTGATGCCATGGAAGAGCCGATCGACAATTTGTGCCAGGCTGCCGGCGAATTGGGTCTCCTGGGTGTTCCGGTCTTCATGTTTCAGGAAGGCGATGACGCAGTGGCGGAGAACGCGTACCGGGAAATCGCGCGGCTATCACACGGCGCTCACTGCCGGTTCGATGCGGGCTCGGCGCATCAGCTCGGCGAGCTATTGCGGGCAGTCTCCGCATTTGCTGCGGGCGGCATGAAGGCGCTTGTCGAGTTGTCGAAGAAGCAGTCGTCCGGCGCTCAAAAATTGCTTTCACAGATGAAATAGCTATGCCAACGCTCATTTTTGGCGTGGTCGTTCTGGTGCTCATTTTATGGGCGCTCAACGTTATTTCCAAAGTCGATCCGAAAGTTGCGGCGCGCGTGACCAAGGTCGGTGGAGGGCTGGTCTCGCTCGGCCTTGCGGTCTTTCTCGGACTGCGCGGCGAGATAGGCATCGCCATTCCGCTTGGCGTATTTGGACTCGGTCTGCTCGGATGGGTGCCATTTGGCCCGGCCGGTTTCACCGCACGCACACAAAAGAGCGGAGGGCAAACGTCACGTGTGCGATCTGCCTATTTCGAAATGGAGCTCGACCACGATACCGGCGCAATGCGCGGTCGTGTGCTCGCCGGTCGCCATCAGGGCGCAGACCTCGAACGCCTCGACGTCAAAACGCTATCCTCGATGCTCACGGAGATCGATGATGAAAGTCGCGCGCTACTTATAGCTTATCTTGACCGCCGGGATCCCACCTGGAGTGAGTACGCGCAGACGGACACGGCATCGGGGCGGCACGCTTCGAGTAGCGGAAAAATGTCGGAACAAGAGGCCTATCAGGTCCTTGGCCTGGAGGCCAGCGCGAGTGCCGATGACATCAGCCGCGCGCACCGCACGCTGATGAAAAAACTGCATCCCGACCAAGGGGGCTCGACGTATCTCGCGGCTCGCATCAATGAAGCCAAGGAAATCCTTCTTCGCCGACATCGCTGAAGTACTCCACAAACTCGACCATCAGCGGCTCCTGGCTAGTGGCGCATCCCCAGTATCTATCGTTTTTCAGTTTTTCAGCAGCATGCACGGAATGTCGCTGCGCTTGAGGTGTTTGCACGCGGCTTCTGCCTGACCTTTCTCCAAACCCGCAAAACGCGCACGGAATAGGACCTTGTCCCCCTTTTCAAGACGTTCTGTGAATGGGTCGGCCTTGCCGAGCATTTCCTTGGCCTTGCTTTGCGCTGCTTCAAGGCGCTGTCTGGCCTCCTTTTCATCCGGCAGGGCACCGACCTGAATGAGCCAGCCACCGCGCGGTTTGGCAGCAGGCTCCACATTCGCCGGAGCCGTCGGCGGATTATTTGCGGTCGTTGCGATTTTGACGGGAGCGGTTTCAGGCTTGGGCGCGGACGGCGAAACAGATGCAGCGGACGCAGGTGAGGGCGTAACGGTTGGCGCGGCAGCCAAAGTTGCAGGCAGATCGCTTCTGACCGTGGAAATAGTCGTGATGCTTGCCGCATTGGCAACCGCGGGTGCCGGCGTCAGTTGGCGGTTATCCGTCGGCACTGGCGACAACGAGGCCGTACTGCCTGGATGGACGACGACAGTTTTTACCGCGTTCGGTTTGATTGGATCCGTGGAACCAGCCGCCGGCGCTTCGATCGCCAACGGTGCGGCTGAAGCAACACGAACCGGCGCCGAGTTCGTGCGATCGTTATCCGTGCTATCCTTGCCATCCTTTGGCGCTTGCGCGGTTTCCCATCCTTCAACGATGAGCGGCGCAGTCCGTTTGACGGCGGCAATATTGATGTTGTTGTCGATCAGGCTTCGGACCCGTGCATCCCGGGCATCGGCTGAGCGGCCGCCGAACACAACCGCTACGAGATGGTGATTAGCGCGTCGGACTGACGCGACGATATTGAATCCAGAAGCGCGAATGTACCCGGTCTTGATGCCATCGACGCCATCGATGGCACCGAGCAAATGATTATGGTTTCGGATCGATTTACCACGGAAATCGAAAGTCCGCGTCGCGAAATAGCGGTAGTAATTAGGAAATCGATCCTGGATGGCGCGGCCAAGAATGGCCTGGTCTCGTGCGGTGGTGATTTGCTGCTCGTCAGGCAGGCCGGAGGCATTGCGGTACACAGTTTGTGTCATACCGAGAGCGCGCGCCTTTGCGGTCATCAGTCTGGCAAAATTAGGCTCATCGCCGCCCAGTGCTTCAGCGACGATGACTGCCACGTCATTGGCGGACTTCGTCACAATGGCGCGTATTGCCGTTTCCACGCGCACCGATTCGCCGGGCTTGAGCCCTAGCTTTGATGGAGCTTGAACGGAAGCACGAGCCGATACCGGTAAATCGGTGGTGAGCTTGACCTTTCCTTGCTCCAGCCGCTCAAACAGCAGGTAAAGGGTCATAATCTTGGTGAGCGAAGCCGGATGGCGCTGGCTGTCGGCGTTGGTAGCCTGCATCACAGCGCCTGAATTGGCGTCCACCACAATGGAAGAATAGGCTGGCTCGTAGGTTTCGGCGGCCTGCGACCGATGCCGGAGACCCCGGCGAGCGTCGGCGGCGTTGCTTAGGGCAGTGACCGCAATGACGGTCGTCAGGCCAAGGGCGCCCCAGCGCAATCCGCAATGACCAAAAGACCCCCCACGCAACATTCGCTCTCCCCACCGTATTGCGGCAACCGTCCCTATGCCGTCATCGTGGCCATTTTGTAGCGTTCGGCAGTGCCATAATTTATGACCGTAGAAGAGCTCGGTATACAAATTATTAAGACAATCCCATGAATTCTAATAGTTTTTTGCACCGCAATAATTTCGCTTGACTTATTGTGCAGTGCAGTATAAGCGTTGTTGCAGTCCCGGCCGGGCCGGGTTTTGAAAGTAAACAGAGGTACCGCAATAGCGGGCCGGGAAAGGGATGACATGGTCAAGAATTTTGAAGACTTTCAGCAGGTCGGCAAAGACAACGTCGATCTTACATTGAAGACTATGGGCGCGCTGTCCAAAGGCACCCAGGCGATCGCGGTCGAAGTTGCGGACTATTCGAAGAAGGCATTCGAGGACGGCACCGCTGCGATCGAGAAGTTGCTTGGCGTCAAGTCCTTCGACAAGGTGATCGAGGTGCAGACCGAGTACGCCAAGACTGCCTATGAGGGTTTTGTCGCTAAGGCCTCCAGGATCGGCGAGCTTTATGCAGATCTTGCTAAAGAGACCTACAAGCCCTTCGAAACGCTGATTGCGAAGTCCAAGTAAGTCACGTCGCGTCGGGTACGTTGCATGGTTTGTTGAGTTGCTAGAGTGTGCTGGAAGAAAAGCCCGGCTTAATTAAGCCGGGCTTTTCTCTTTGCCTAATGCTATGAGCGCCGATGCCTTACCGGGCGGACAGCTTGGTCAGATCAGTGCCGATCGTATGGAACGTTGCGGTCATTTGATACGCTGATGTCAGCAAGTAGAATTTGTCGGTGCTGATGGCGCAGTTGACGTCCGTAATTTCCGGGCGGCTCAACAATAAAATTGAGAGGGTTGGTGACTTCGGTTTGCCGCTCGGCGTACGTCTCGGTGGCCGC
>DATFXJ010000090.1:0-11807 GCA_035315965.1 Pseudolabrys sp. | reverse complement strand
CGCTAGTTGCGAATATCTCTGCGCATCAGCCGTTTAATTGACCGGCGCTGGAGCGCGCGTTACGAAATCGAAAAAAGCGGATCTGCCATGTCATTCAACACTTTCGGCCATCTTTTCCGGTTTACGAGCTTCGGTGAGAGCCATGGGGCGGCTATTGGCTGTGTTGTGGACGGCTGTCCGCCGCGCATTCCGCTCACACAAGAAGATATCCAGCGCGAGCTGGGTCGCCGGCGGCCGGGACAATCGCGTTTCACAAGCCAGCGGCAGGAGCCGGATGCAGTGAAAATCACGTCCGGTGTGTTTGTCGACGAGCGGACTGGCATGCAGGTCACTACTGGCACACCGATCATGCTGATGATCGAGAACGTTGATCAGCGTCCCAAGGACTATTCCGCGATCAAGGACAAATACCGTCCCGGCCACGCTGGTTACACCTACGACGTCAAATACGGCATCCACGACTATCGTGGCGGAGGCCGGGCCTCTGCGCGTGAGACCGCGGCCCGGGTCGCAGCCGGCGCAATTGCCCGCAAGATTGTGCCGGGTCTTATCGTCCGCGGTGCATTGGTACAGATGGGTCCGCACAAGATCGATCGTTCACGCTGGGACTGGAATGAAATCGATAAGAATCCATTCTTCTGCCCAGACGCGAAGCAGGCCAAATTTTTTGAGGATTTTCTCGGCGAGATTCGTAAGGCGGGGTCGTCCTGCGGCGCGGTGATCGAGGTTGTGGCTGAAGGCGTGCCGGCCGGACTGGGCGCGCCGGTTTACGCCAAGCTTGACGGTGATCTCGCTTCTGCGCTGATGGGCATCAACGCCGTCAAGGGCGTTGAGATTGGCGACGGTTTCGCGACGGCGGCAATGAGCGGCATCGACAATGCCGATGAAATGCGAATGGGCAACGACGGCAAGCCGCTGTTCCTGTCAAATCATGCCGGCGGCATTCTTGGCGGCATTTCGACCGGGCAGGAAATCGTGACCCGCTTCGTGGTCAAGCCGACTTCCTCGATACTGACCCCTCGAAAGACGGTGGATCGCTATGGCCACGACACCGATATCGTCACTACCGGGCGTCACGATCCATGCGTCGGTATTCGTGCCGTGCCGATCGGGGAAGCCATGGTGGCGTGCGTGCTCGCCGACCACTATCTGATGCATCGTGGCCAGGTCGGCGAGGGAATGGCATGGCCGTTCAAGCCCGGCGCGTGACCGCAGCTTTCGAGGTAGAGCCATGCGCGACAGCCATCAACGCGTCGAAGTCGCGATAAACGCTTTCGGCAGGGGCGAGATTGTGGTCGTCACTGACGATGACGACCGGGAGAATGAAGGGGACCTGTTCGTGGCGGCTTCACACTGCACGCCCGAAAAGATGGCGTTCATCATTCGCAATACATCGGGAATCGTCTGCGCGCCGCTTGGCGCTGAGCAAGCGCGCCGCCTGCATCTTGAACCGATGGTGGCCGACAACGAAGCGCCACTCGGCACTGCCTTCACGGTCTCGGTCGATGTCCGCCATGGTCTGACCACCGGCATTTCGGCCGAGGAGCGTTGCAACACCGTGCGTGCGCTTGCCAACGATAACAGCGGTGCCTCCGATTTTGTACGTCCGGGGCACGTGTTTCCCCTGGTTGCGCGAGATGGTGGAGTGCTGATGCGCTCGGGACACACCGAAGCCTGTGTCGATCTTTGCCGATTGGCCGCGTTGCCGCCAGTCGGAGTGCTGGCTGAACTGATGAACGACAACGGTTCGGTGATGCGTGGTCCGCAGGTTGTCGCCTTCGCGCAAAAGCACAATCTAGCGCAGGCATCAATCGCTGAGCTGATTGCCTATCGACAGAGCCGTGACAAGCTGGTGGAGCGGGTCGGCGAATTTCACGTGGCTTCGGAAATCGGCACGCTCAAGGGATACGCTTATGTGACGCCCTTCGACCGTGTGCATCACATGGCTTTCGTCCACGGGGACATAGGCGACGGCAAGGCTGTGCTGGCACGGCTGCATCGCGCCGACGTCATCGGCGACGTGTTTGGCGGTGCCAAGCCAATCCATGCCGCGCTTAAGCGATTCAAGGCAGCCGGACGCGGCGTGATCGTGTTTTTGCGCGATGGCACGGCTGGCGTGCCGGTAGCGGAAATTCCGCACGAAACCGACACACGTGCTGATGCTGTCCGTTCGCGCCAATGGCGCGAGATCGGGCTCGGTGCACAGATTCTCAAGGACCTGGGGATTTCCTCGATTCGACTGCTCGCGTCCAGCAAACGAACTTACGTAGGCCTTGGTGGTTTTGGCATAGAGATCGTGGCGACCGAACCGATTGAAAGCTGATGGGAGCGATTCAGAAAAGATCGCGCGCAACCAAAACTGATCTCAAGCCTTTTTTTCGCCGACGCGCTATGCCAGCATTCTGACATGAGGAGAGCGCGCAATCTGACAATGGCTGCGGCCGCCACGGCTCTGAGTATAGCGCTTGCGACATCGGCTGCGCCAACCGCGCGGTACTTCGCCGATATGCGCGAAAACGCAATCCCGGTCGATGTCGAACTCGTTATTGCCGTCGATGTGTCGTACTCTATGGATCCGGATGAGCAGGCGCTGCAACGAGAGGGCTATATACTCGCGCTCACTTCGAAAGAATTCCTGCAGGCCTTGCGCCAGGGTGCAAATGGCAAGATCGCAATCACGTATTTTGAATGGGCTGGCCAATTCGACCAGAAGATCGTGATGCCATGGCGGCTGATCGACGGGCCGGAAGCTGCCGACGCAGTCGCCGCAGAGATCGCGCATGCGCCATACCGGCGCGCCTCGCGTACCTCAATCTCAGGTGCGCTTCGCTTTGCCAAGCCGCTATTCGACGACAGTGGCTATAAAGGTCTGCGCCGAGTGATCGACGTATCTGGCGACGGCACTAATAATGCCGGTCCGTTGATCGTGCCAACGCGCGACGACGTGTTGGCTGGCGGCATTACGATCAATGGGCTCCCGATTATGCTCAAGCGGCCCTATGTGGGAACCATGGATATCGAGGAACTCGATATCTACTACGAGGATTGTGTGATAGGCGGTCCAGGTGCTTTCGTCGTGCCTATTCGCGAGCGGGAAAAGTTCATCGAAGCAACGCGCACGAAATTGGTGCTCGAGATTGCCGGGCGACAGCCGGAAGCTCAAATAGTTCGGGCCTCGTCAGGGGTCCCTCGCATCTCCTGCACGATCGGTGAAAAGATGTGGCAGGAGCGCTGGGGCGGCGGCATCGATTACCAGTGATCAAATTGTCGTTTAACCGCTCGTCCCCACGGAGAGAATCCAGCTGGATGCCCCGACTTTCGCGGGCATGAGCGAGATGAGAAACAAGTTACCGTTCAAATTTCGCCACGATTTCCACGTGATGCGAATAACGAAACTGATCGATCGGTGTGACGCCGTCAAGCTTATAGCCACCGCCAATTAAAATTTTTGCATCGCGCGCAAAGGTGACGGCATCGCAGGACACTGCGACCACGACCGGCACGATGCTTTTCGCAAGCTCTCGTGCCTGCGCCTCGGCGCCCTGGCGCGGCGGATCAAATACGACGGCGTCGAAAGCCTTCAATTCGCTCACCACGAAAGGATGCCGGAAGAGTTCGCGGACCTGCGCTTCGATCGGCTTGAGACCGGATGTAGTCGCGGCTGCACGCTCCAAGGCCTTGACCGCATTGGCATCGCCATCAGCAGCACTTACCTGCGCGCGTTCAGCGAGATGCAATGCGAAGGTGCCGATGCCGGCAAAAAGATCCGCAACGCGTTTGGCCTTGCCGACCTGGCTGACCACCAATCGCGCTAGCGTTTGCTCGCCCTCCGTGGTGGCTTGCAAAAACGCGCCTGCCGGCAGCGGTACCTGGGCGCGGCCAACCAGCAAAAGCGGCTGCATTCGCTGCGCCACAAGTTCCCCATGACGCGTGAGACGCGCAAGGTCGTGAGCGTCTGCGACACGCGCGAGCGCTACCAGGCGCTCGGCATTCAGCGTACCCGAGCCGCGCACGTCGACGTCCAGGCCGGAATCCGTTGCTGTCGTCTGGATATCGAGGGGCTTGCCGATCGGTTTGAGCGTCTCGGCAATGGCCCAGGCCGCGCGAACGGCGCCATTCAGGCCAGGCGCCAAAATCGGGCATGCGTCGATCGCCACGATATGGTGCGCGCGCGGCGCCGTGAAGCCGACCTCCAAAACGTCGCCGGCCCCACACCAGGCATGCAGTACCGCGCGGCGGCGGCCCGCGCCATGAGCGTCAATGAGGTCACCGACCGGAGCTACCACATCGGCCTGTGCCAAGGCTTTTACCACGAGCGAGCGCTTCCAAAGGTGGTACTCCGCAAGTGACCAGTGTTGCAGCGAGCAGCCGCCGCAGACGCCGAAATGCTTGCAAATAGGTTCGCTGCGTTCATGGCTAGGCTTGTCGACATGCATCAGATGCCGGCGATTCGGATGGCCGACTACCGGCTCGACCATGACTGTCTCGCCAGGCAGCGTAAACGGCACATAGACAGGACCTTCAGAGGTATCGGCGACACCATCCCCGCGATGCCCGAGGCGAACGATGTTGAGCCGCTCAGCCACGCACGGCCCCAAGGAGGAACTCGGCGTTGCCGTCGCCGCCTTCGATGGGCGAGGGGATGATCTCAAGCACTCGCCAGTCGAGCGCGGCAACGAACTTGGCCATGTCATTGCAAACGGCGGCGTGCACGGCTGAACGGCGCACAATACCCTTCTTCGCGGCGCCGGTGCCCGCCTCAAATTGCGGTTTGATCAGCGCGATGAGTTTGGCGGGAATTTTGACGAGCGCCATTGCAGATGGCAGCACCAATTTGAGAGAAATGAAGCTGACATCGATGGTAACGAGCTCCGGAGCTTCATGGAACCGAGCAGGGGAGAGCGAGCGAATGTCTGTACCTTCGAGCGAAACGATTTCTCGCCGGGTACACAAGGATTTATGAATCTGTCCGTGACCGACGTCGACCGCATAGATCCGCCGCGCGCCGCGATTTAGGAGAACCTGGGTAAATCCACCGGTCGAGGCGCCGACATCAAGGCAGACTCGATCCTTCGGATCAAAACGAAAATGATCGAGCGCCGCCGCCAGCTTAATGCCACCCCGCGATACGTAAGGATGTGCCGCGCTTGCACGTAGCGCGGCGTCCGCCGGAATTTCCTCCGAGGCCTTGCGCACTATCCGTTCGTTGGCGGTCACAAGGCCAGCTTCAATCGCGGCCTGTGCCTCGGTGCGGCTTTCAAACAGGCCGCGCTCGACCAACAAGCGATCGATGCGTTGGCGCGGCGCATTCATAAGCTCAATCCTTGCAGCAAACCTGAGCCTGATAGCGGAACAAAGCTTTGTTCACCGTGGTTACCAGCAATTGGGCCGATAGCGATTGCAAGGGCCCTCGCGATATCTGTTTGAGGAGAAGCAGAATGGCAAACAAATATTCAAAGGGCGCTTCGAGATATGTGGAACGAGCGATGAAAAAACGCAAAAGGGGGACGCTAAGAAGCGGACGCAACGGCAAGAAGGTCAAGAGCCGCAAGCAAGCGATCGCCATTGGTCTCTCGGAGGCACGCAGGAAAGGAAAGAGAGTACCCCGTAAAAAGTGACTTTAAAGTCGTCAGGCCAGCCTGACTGTCTCGGCGCCGGCCTCTTTCCCCAAGGCTTCGAATACCTTGACAACAATTGCGCGGGCGTCGAGACCGGCTGCAGAATACATCGCAGCAGGGGTATCCTGGTCGATGAACTGGTCTGGAAGAACCATGCACCTTGCGCGAAGGCCCTGATCAAGCAACCCTTGCTCCGCCAGAGTTTGCAAAACGTACGTTCCGAAGCCGCCAATGGCGCCTTCCTCAATGGTGATCAGCACCTCGTGCTCGCTGGTCAGCCGCTCGATAAGGTCAACATCGATGGGCTTGGCAAAGCGCGCATCCGCGATCGTGGCGGATAGACCAAGAGCCTTGAGTTGCTTGGCTGCCGCGAGACACTCACCGAGCCGGGCGCCGTACGACAGTAGCGCCACCTTGTCGCCTTCCTGCACGATGCGGCCCTTGCCGATTTCGAGCGGATTACCTTCGGCCGGCATGGGTACACCGAGCCCTTCGCCGCGTGGGTATCGTACCACGCTCGGCCGGTCGTCAATTGCGGCGGCCGTTGCGACCATGTGCACGAGGTCAGCTTCGTCCGCCGCCGCCATCAGAACGAACCCGGGTAGGCAGCCCAGATATGTGATGTCAAATGCGCCGGCATGAGTTGGACCATCCGCACCTACCAGGCCGGCGCGATCAATGGCAAAGCGTACCGGCAAGCGTTGGATGGCGATATCGTGCACGACTTGGTCGTAGGCGCGCTGCAAGAACGTGGAATAAATCGCAGCGAACGGCTTAAATCCTTCAGCAGCGAGGCCGCCGGCAAACGTTACAGCGTGTTGCTCGGCAATGCCCACGTCAAAGCACCGATTGGGAAATTCTTTCTCGAAAAGATCCAGCCCGGTGCCTGAGGGCATTGCCGCAGTAATGGCGACGATCTTGTCGTCCTTGCGCGCCTCTTTGATCAAGCTCTGGGCGAATACCTTGGTGTATTGTGGAGCAGTCGACTTCGATTTTGCCTGAGCGCCGGTAGCGATGTCGAATTTGACCACGCCGTGATATTTATCGGCCGAAGTCTCGGCCGGCGCGTAACCCTTGCCTTTCTGGGTGACCACATGGACAAGGATGGGACCCGCTTCAGCGTTGCGCACGTTGCGCAGCACCGGGAGCAGATGGTCGAGATTGTGGCCGTCGATTGGGCCGACATAATAGAATCCCAGCTCCTCGAATAATGTGCCGCCGGTCCAGAATCCGCGCGCGAATTCCTCCGCCCGTCCGGCTTTTTCCTCAAAGAATTTAGGAAGGTGCCGGGCCAGCTGTTTCCCAATATCTCGCAGCGTCCGGTAGGCTTTGCCGGAGATAAGCCGCGCCAGATAAGCCGACATGGCGCCGACTGGCGGCGCGATCGACATATCGTTGTCGTTGAGAATAACGACCAGCCGTTCATTGCGCGCCCCTGCATTGTTCATGGCTTCGTAAGCCATGCCAGCGGACATCGCGCCATCGCCGATAACCGCAATAACGTTATGTTTTTTACCATCGAGGTCGCGCGCCACCGCCATGCCCAGCGCAGCTGAGATCGATGTGGACGAATGAGCGGCGCCGAACGGGTCGTACTCGCTCTCAGCGCGCTTGGTGAAGCCGGCTAGCCCACCCCCTTGACGCAGTGTGCGAATACGGCCGCGCCTGCCGGTAAGGATCTTATGCGGATAACTCTGGTGTCCGACGTCCCAGATCAGCTTGTCGGCTGGAGTGTTAAACACGGAATGCAGAGCTACCGTCAGCTCGATTACTCCGAGGCCTGCGCCAAGGTGGCCTCCGGTCTTGGCGACGGCATCGATGGTTTCGAAGCGTAGCTCATTGGCAAGCTGCTTGAGTTGCTCAACCGACAGGTTTTTTAGGTCGCGCGGCAGCGCAATGCGGTCGAGCAGCGGTGTCTTTGATCCCTCGGTCAAGAACAACTCCAACGAATTTGATACGACAGCTACACGCCGGTGTTACAATAGAACTGGCCGGGCCGAATGACTTACACCAAAAGCGCCATTGCGGGCAATTCTGGTACGAAGTCCAGTTTTTGGCGAGCAATCAGTCTGCGTCGAGCGGCGTGCTGCCGGTGGGCTTGCCGTTGGCATCAAGGGTGATCTTTTCTACCCGCGCCTCCGCCTGGCGGAGCAGCTCCTCGCATCGTGTCTTGAGCGCCTCGCCGCGCTCGTAGATCGCGACCGATTCCTCGAGCGGAACTTTGCCTTCTTCCAGGCGCTTGACAATCGATTCCAACTCATCGATCGCCCGTTCGAAAGGCATTTTTTTTACGTCGGCGTTATTGCTCTCGGTCATGTCCGCTTCCGGCGATTCGTGAGGCCTATGCTACGCGACCTCAGGACTGCAAGGATAGCGCGTATTGTTTAGCCACGCATCAGCGCGGTCACGTGGGCCGCGACCGAGCGTGATAATCCCTGCAAGTCGTAGCCACCTTCGAGCAAAGAAACGATGCGCCCCTTGGCATTCGCGTCGGCGATTTCCATCAGCTTCTTAGTGACCCAGGAATAGTCCGCCTCCACAAGATTCAGATTGGCGAGCGGATCGCGGGTGTGCGCATCGAAGCCCGCTGAAATGATCAGAATATCTGGTCTAAATTCGCGCAGGCGCGGCAGGATCACGGTTTCGAAAGCCTCGCGGAAGGCCTCGCCGCCATTGCCGGCTGAGAGCGGGGCATTGACAATGGTGTCAAATTCCCCGCGCTCGCCTATCGCGCCCGTGCCGGGATAGAGCGGCATCTCATGGGTCGAACAGTACATCACGCTCTTGTCTGACCAGAAAATGTCCTGGGAGCCGTTGCCATGATGCACATCGAAGTCGACGATGGCCGCACGCTCGGCCCCATGTGTCTTCTGTGCATAGCGTGCAGCGATCGCCGCATTGTTGAACAAACAGAAGCCCATGGGCCGCGCCGTCTCCGTGTGGTGTCCTGGCGGGCGCGTGGCAACAAAAGCGTTCGCCGCCTTGCCGGTCATGACTTCGTCCACCGCCAGTTTGGCGCCGCCGACTGCGCGAAGGGCCGCCTCGTAACTACCCGGCGACATCGACGTATCGGCGTCAAGTCGCACCAGGCCTTGCGTCGGGGACGCATCGCGGATCGCTTCGACGTAATCCATCGGATGGCACAATGCTATGATATCGATCGGCCCGCGCGGAGCTTCGACGCGCGCCAGAGACTGAAACTTTTCATCTTCCAATGCCTGTTCAATTGCGCGCAAACGATCCGGCCGCTCCGGATGCCCGGCAGGCGTCAGGTGGTTCAGACAGGCTGGATGACTGAGGATGAGAGTAGACATCGCTTAGACTTAAGCGCTCGCAGGCCTTCGTGGAAGTGCTTATGGCGATAGTGCATCCAGACTGACGCCCTTTGGCGGCGGACTTTTGTCAGGCACAAAGAAATCCACCTGCAATGGCTGGGTGGGGTCGACGCGGTACTGATCAAAGTTGCTGATACCTTCATTGGCCAGGAATGTATCGTCGATCAGGAAATTCCCGGTAAAGGTTTTAGGTTTCAGGAAAATGCGACAAGCGGCTTCGGCGAGAATTTCCGGTTTGCGCGATCGGCGCATCATAGCATCACCACCGAGCAGGTTCTTGATCGCTGCGGTGGCGATGGTGGTACGGGGCCATAATGCATTGACCGCGATTTTCCCGCGCAATTCGCCGGCGAGCCCCAGAACGACGAGGCTCATGCCAAATTTTGCCATAGAGTATGCCGTATGGGGTGCAAACCATTTTTCAGCCATGTCGAGGGGGGGCGACAACATCAGCATGTGGGGATTCTCCGCCCGCGCGAGATACGGAATGGCAAATTTCGAAACCATGAAAGTGCCACGCGCGTTGATTTGCTGCATAAGGTCATAGCGCCGCATGTCGGTTGCCGTAGCAGGCGTGAGCTGGATCGCGCTGGCATTATTCACCACAATATCGATGCCGCCGAATTTCAGCGCAGCCTCATCGAGTGCGGCTTGCACCGCCATGTCGTCGCGCACGTCGACCGCCAGCGGCAGCGCGCCTCCACCTGCCTTCGCTATTTCAGCTGCGGCAGTGTGTATCGTGCCTTCAAGTTTGGGGTGCGGCTCAACAGTCTTGGCGGCAATCGCGATGTTGGCGCCCTCCGCGGCGGCCTTCAGCCCGATCGCGAGGCCGATTCCGCGCGAGCCGCCGGTGATGAATAAGGTCTTGCCCTTTAGTGACAACGGCGTGACGTTCCCTGATGGTCACTCGGTGAGCACTGCCTGGGCACCGCTGATGCTCTCGGCCCCTTCGGTGACACTGCGTTCGAGACTGCTCGCCTCAATCGCAATATTTTCGGCAAAAAAGCGCGCCAGAGCTGTACGACCGGCACCGTCCCCAGCGCGAAGCGAAGCCAGCGCATCCTCAGCCAGCATGCACCCCCCGGCGACGTTGGCGAAAAGGCGTAGATAGGGTGTAGCACCAGCGAGCGCCGCGTCGGAGGAATTCTGCGAGATCAACCATCGTGTCGCGCGCTCGAGGCTTTCTATGGCTTCACCAAGTCGCGCTGCCGCTTCGCCGAAGCCAGGCGCATTGATGGACCGAATTGATGTCACTGTGCGCCGCAGCTCATCGATATAAAGAGCGACGGTCTTGCCCTCCTCCAGCGGTACCTTCCGCGTTACAAGATCGAGTGCCTGAATCCCGTTGGTGCCTTCGTAGATCGCCGCGATACGTGCGTCACGATAGTGTTGCGATGCGCCAATCTCCTCGATGTAGCCCATGCCGCCGTGCACCTGGACGCCGAGGGATGCGACTTCTGTACCGATATCTGTTGAAAAAGCCTTGGCGATTGGCGTTAGCAAAGACGCGCGCTCGTGCGCGCTCTTGCGCGCAGCTTCCGTGTTCGCGCGTAATGACCGGTCGATGGCAATCCCAGTTGCATAACAGATTGCACGCGCCGCGGCGGTTAGCGCACGCATGGTCAGCAACATGCGTTTGACATCCGGATACGCAATGATCGCGCCAGCTGCGCCCTGTTTGCGCTCTCGCGCATAGGCCAGGGCTTGCTGTGTTGCGCGCTCGGCGATGCCGACACCCTGCAAGCCGACAGCAAGTCGCGCGCGATTCATCATGGTGAACATGCAGGCCATGCCCCCATGCTCTTCACCGATGAGGAATCCGATGGCCCCGCCCTCGTCGCCATAGACCATTGTGCAAGTGGGTGAAGCATGGATGCCCAGCTTGTGCTCAACCGAATGCGCCCGCACATCGTTGCGTGTGCCGTCCCGCATTACTTTCGGCACGAGGAACAGCGAAATACCCTTGGTGCCCGCAGGCGCATCAGGCAACCGGGCGAGAACGAAATGGATAATGTTGTCGGTAAGGTCATGCTCGCCATAGGTGATAAAGATTTTTGACCCTGTGATGCGGTATGTGCCGTCACTTGCACGCTCGGCCTTGCTGCGCAGTGCCCCGACATCTGATCCGGCTTGGGGCTCTGTGAGTTGCATGGTGCCCATCCATTCGCCACTGATGAGTTTGCTGAGATATTCTTTTTTCAATGCGTCGCTGCCATAAGCATGCAGCGCGTCAATTGCCGCCATGGTCAGGACGGGCCCGATGCCGAAGGCCATCGAAGCCGAGTTCCACATTTCGATGCAGGCGGCGTTCACGGCATGCGGCAACTCCTGACCGCCCCAGTCGGCCGGCGCGGCAAGTCCATTCCATCCGGCCGCGGCCCAGGCTGCGTAGGCGTCCTTCCAGCCAGGTGGAGTCGTAACTTTGCCGTCCTTGAAAGGCGTTCCGAACTTGTCCCCAATGCTATTGAGCGGTGCGATAACGTCACTGGCATAGCGGGCCGCCTCCGCGAGGACGGAATCAACCGTTTCCTCATCGAGGTCACCATAGATGCCTTCTGCCAGCGCGGTTTTCAGGCCGGCGGCATGTTTGAGCGTGAAGGCGATATCGGCAACCGGTGCGCGGTAGCTCATGGCCGGCTAATCTAGTCCCGGTTCTAGACCGGTCAACGGATGCCTTTGCTTCTTATGTATGAGTCTTGAACGTTGATTGAACGGGTCGGCACCGCTATGGTTCAGCCGCCGCATGCGAAAACGGTTCGCTGCGACTCTCCGGTACTGTTGGGGCGTAGCCAAGTGGTAAGGCAGCGGATTTTGATTCCGCCATTCCCAGGTTCGAATCCTGGCGCCCCAGCCA
>DATFXJ010000089.1:0-2560 GCA_035315965.1 Pseudolabrys sp. | reverse complement strand
CCACTCCACAGGCTGACACCGCAGAACTTGCGGCCAAGCGAGCGAGATTGCGGGCGGCGTTTATGTCACGCGCGATCTCGAAACTACAGTCGTCACAGCGGAACGTCCTTTCCGCCAAGGCCAGCGTCTCCTTGATGACGCCGCAGCAAGAACAGGTCTTGCTTGATGGATACCAACGATCGGCGACGATGACTCGGGCACCATACAGTCGGGCCTTATAGTCGATCTGCCTCCGAAGCTCATAAAAACCACCATCCGCGATCGAGCGTGCAAGCCGCCGATTACGCAACATGCCACGCACGTCCAGATCCTCGATGCCAATGACGGCGAAAGTCTTGGTGACGCGTGTTGTCAACTTATGCGTGGCATCGCGCCGGATGTTAGCAATGCGCCGCTGCACCCGTGCAAGTCGGGCCTTGGCCTTGCGCGCATTAGCCGAGCCGCGACGCTTGCGCGAAAATGCTCTGCTAGCGCGACGAAGCTGCTTCAGCGCTACCGCATGCGACTTTGGACCAACGATGATTTCACCAGTCGAAAGCGTGGCAAGTGCGGACACGCCGAGATCAATGCCGACTTCAGCTTCAGGTTGGGTTACGGGCTTTACATCGTCAGTCTTGATTTGCAAGGCAACGAACCATCGTCCCGCTTCGCATGAGACGGTTGCACGCTTCAACGGGCCAGTGAAGCGCACCGCTTCGCGCATCTTCACCCAACCAATCACAGGCAGCTTGATGCGCTTGCCGTTGGTGCGGAAAGTGCCGACCTCATTGGCAGCGCAAAAGCTGGCGCGGTCATCCTTGCGCTTGAAGCGTGGATAGCGGCAGCGCTTCTCAAAAAAGGCAAGAAAAGCCGAGCCCAAATCGATGATCGCCTCCTGCGCGGCAGCTTTGGTAACGTCGTACATCCATGGAAACTGCTCGCGCTTGATGGCATTCAACTGCCGACGCAGTGAGACTTCAGTCGGACGCTCACCGGCCTTGTATTGACGCTTCCATTCGGCCAACGTCCAATTCCAGGCGAAGCGCGCGGTACCCGCCGCGCGGACAAAGTAGAGCCGCTGCTTCGCATTCGGGTCGAGCGCGATTTTATGAGCCAGCAAACATCTTCGTCCTTTCGCTTTTTCAGCATCTCGGCGTAAAGAAGCATCGCGTTGAATTGAGTCTCCCGCATTGATTCGATCAGAGCGACGCCGACCCGACCTTTAGGATGATCTCGATTACGTCTTGGGCCAGTTCTTCCTCGAAGCTAAGTGGTTCGCCTTGGTTGATGATGACGATCTCGATGTTTTGAATCTCGCACAGGGCAAAGATCAATTCTGAGCCAAAGCGTAAGAGTCGATCCTTGTGCGTCAGCACCAATCGGCGAATACGTTTGAACAGGATTAATTATCGCTGTAAGCCTTTCTTTTTGTAGTTAAGTCCCGAGCCGAGATCGGCGATGATCTCATGACCCCAGCCTTTGGCCGCACAGAAGGCTTCGAGCAATTCCTGCTGACGAACGAGATCATTTTTTTGGTCATGGCTGGAGACACGGGCATAACCGATAATCGGCATATCCTCAGAGCCGAGCCCGAGGATTTTGCCCATGTCGCAGTAGCGCACGCCGCCTTCGCTGCGCCGATCTGGAACCAGCTCACCGGAGTCCTCCAATTTCCGTAGCGTCTGGACGCTAACGCCCAGCAATCCCGCTGCTTTTCCTATCTTTACGAGGGGCATGTTCAACAGCAGTCGCCCCCATTTTCCGCTGAGGTGTGGCAAATCTGTCACCGTCAGAATTGGCCCCTCGTCTAGAATACAAGGTCAGTCGCAGGGGGCATGGCGATGAAAAAGCGAGTGGTGATCGCGTTTTTTGCCGCTTCATTGACGGCCGGGGCGTCCTTCGCCGCCGATTGGCCGCTGATGGGACCGCAGCTCTATCCATCGGCCCCTCGCATGGCCGTCGACTGGACGGGCATCTATTTTGGCGCCAACGCCGGTTACGGTTGGGCGCAGGGCTCATCAAATACCGTTTTTGCCGGTGCAGCGACAAATACCCTTTTGCCGAGCGGATTGGTAATTCCGGCCGGCGCGACGACGCCACTTGGCACCGGCGCGACAGAGCTCGGTGGTACGAGCCTGTCGAGTTCAAGCAGTCCGCGCGGCGGCATTGCTGGAGGTCAAATAGGTTTCAATTGGCAAGCCGGAATGGTCGTCTTCGGAGCCGAGCTTGACGCTCAGTGGTCAGGACAGTCGAACGCTGTCTCACTCATATGTACGCCGCCTACGCCTAGGCCGGGCTGCACCGCCACCGAAGCCATCACGATTAGATCGCTTACAACGGGACGGGCTCGTATCGGGTTGGCCTTTGACTGGCTAATGCCTTATGTGACCGCGGGCGGCGCGCTGGTCAACGCGCGAGACGATTTGACCGTGAACGTTGGGGGATTGAGCGCAAGTTTTCCGCCGCTGTCGGGTACCACGCTCGGATGGACCGCGGGTGCCGGTGTCGATGTTGCGTTATCAAGCAATTGGTCGGCAAGACTCGAGTATCTTCACATCAGGGCCAACGGTATCACTTCAAG
>DATFXJ010000088.1:0-4692 GCA_035315965.1 Pseudolabrys sp. | reverse complement strand
CCTCTTTTGGACGCTATTTCGTTTTCGGTGAATGTTGAATCATAAACCGCAAGGTCGGCGCGGCGGGCGAGGGAGATCATCTCTGCGTCGCGCTTTCCAGGAAATCCTTCGGTGTCGCATAGCAGGGCAAACGCTCGGCCGCCGTACTCGAGGCGGTAGCCGTTGGTGCTGTCCGGATGATCGAGCAAAGCAGTTCGCAGGGAGACTCCTTCGTGGGGGCGCAGGATGTCGCCGGATTTAAAGTCCCGGAATTCAATTCCCGCTTTGAAGATCTCCATCGGCACAGGAAACCACGGTGAACTCATGAGCGCGCGCATAACCCGTTCGATGCTATTCGAGGGCATGAGATTTCCCGCCCAGACTCGCACCCGGTAATCCTCACGAAAAAATGGCGAGAAGAACGGCAAGCCGGAAACGTGATCGAGATGACAATGCGTGATGAAAATATCGACATCACGTATTTTATTGTCCTTGAGAAGCTCGATGCCGAGAGGGCGTAACCCCGTTCCCGCATCGAAAATGAGAACATGCCCGCCGCAACGGATTTCGATGCATGGGGTGTTGCCGCCATAACGAATTGTCGAAGGACCAGGACATGGAATGCTTCCTCGGACCCCCCAGAACCGAACCCGCATAACGGTCTTAAACATTCACTGTACCTGAAAACTTATCCCGCA
Organism: Pseudolabrys sp.; assembly: GCA_035315965.1. Taxonomy (GTDB): domain Bacteria; phylum Pseudomonadota; class Alphaproteobacteria; order Rhizobiales; family Xanthobacteraceae; genus Pseudolabrys. The sequence goes on along the minus strand of DATFXJ010000088.1, from coordinate 4,015 downwards.
CGTTCTATTGGGAATAATTCATAATGTCGAGCAGGCACAAAAATCCGCTCAGAAAAGTTCCTTGCCAGTTCTTAATACATTGCAAATAGGTCGCAGCATTGCAGTCAGGTTGTTTCCCGAGATTGCGTATGTTGGCGCGCGGCAATGATCTGAGTCGCCGCAGCAAAGCCGGTGATCCAACCGCCGTGCGCGGTTGAAAAATGGCGGGGCGAACACGCTTCGCCAGCGAAAAACAGGCGGCCGTCAACAGGCGCGGCTAATGTTGTGCGACAATCCGCCATGCCGGGAAGCGCGTAAGAGTATGACCCGCGCGAAAACGGATCTGCGGCCCACCGATGAATCTTAATTGGTCTCACTCTGTCGGCAAAAACATTGCCAAACAAATGCGTCAGTTCGGATACGGCGAAATTGAAGAAAGCGTCCTCACCATCCTCCTCAAGCTCTGCGGCCAGCCGTCCGCCAAAGAACACTTCAATCTGTGCGCGGCCGAATGGTCGAAGATGATAGGTTGCCGTAGCGGTACGGTTGGTAGCGCCGAACAGGCGGCTGTCCTTTTCGAATTCCTCAGCGCCCTCAAGCGAGAGGAATAACTTATCGGTAAGCCCCAACGGCAGGCCTTGAGCCGCCCGTGTCTTCGTCGGCAAAGCGGGTATGAACAATGCTTCGGCTTCGGCGAGAATTGCGCTCGGAAGCGTTACGATCACCTGGTCAGCGATGATGGTACCTTGTGTTGTTTCGATCTTCAAACGTTTGCCGCTATGATTGATCCTGAGCACGGCGCAATCGAGCGCGACCGGCAGGTCCGCACCACAAGTGGCAATCGTAGTGCCGTAACCTTCAACGACACGCCAATTCACCCCGGTATCGTCGAAATTATCAAAGTCGCGAGCTGAAACGCGTTCGAGCTCGGCACCGCTGACGTATGTGCCGACAGCGTTGATCAAATTATTCCACCGGCAACCCGGCGCGAACAGCGCCGCTGCGGGGAGGTCTGGCTCTTTCTGATTCTGAGCCCGCTCGCTCACCCGCAAAAAAAATTGCTCTTGCGCTTCGAGAAACGCACGCTGGCCACCCCCAGGAAATCCATAAGGGAGCGATCGCAATCTCCATGGCGGCGGCGTTTTGTCGATCGTGCGCTGCTGTTCCTCAGCGATCGCCACCCAAGGATTACGGTCGGCGGAATGTAACCAGCCGCAGCCGAGATCGAGCGCAGACCCCGAAGGGCCGGCGACGGTCCACGCGCGGCCGCCGAGCCGGGAACGTGCCTCGACTATCAAACATCTCACGTTCGCATGGCAAAGGCGACGGGCTGCCGCGATGCCGGCTGCCCCTCCGCCAACGACTACTACCTCTAGGTCACTATTTGCCATTTCTGAATTCAATGGGGTGTCGATTGTGCCGATACATATAGTGTCGGCGTTCCATAATACTAATTGCGATTCGCGCATCGCGATCAGGTGCAAAGCGAGCCTAAATTGGACGTTGATATGCGGTCACCGCCGCAGGCACGCCGGCCTCATCACTGCATGCCCCATAGATTGACGGTGCGCACCTCGATTGCGCGAAAGATTACTGACTCGACGATGAGACCAATCAAGATTACGGTCAGCAATCCAGAGAATACGGTCGCGGTATCGAGATCATTGCGTGCTTCGAAAATGTACCAGCCGATCCCGCCGGAGCGGGCAGAAACGCCGAAGACCAGTTCTGCTGCAACGAGCGTGCGCCATGCAAAGGCCCATCCGATTTTCAGACCAGCGAGGATTGACGGAAATGCCGCCGGAATCAAAATGAGGCCCACATAGCGCGCGCCCTTCAGTCCGACATTGCGGCCACTCATGCGCAGGGTTTCCGGTACGCCACGAAAACCGATCAGGGTGTTAAGTGCTACTGCCCACAGTACAGAATGAATAATCACGAACACCAATGACGGTGTGCCGAGTCCGAACCAAATCAGCGCCAGAGGTAAAAGCGCGATCGCCGGGAGAGGATTGAACATGGCTGTCAGTGTGGAGAGGACGCGACTGCCGACGCCGCTTGCCACCGCGAAGGTGGTGAACACGGCTGCCAATGCAACGCCCAGCGCGTAGCCGATCGTGAGCGTTCTCAAAGACGTAACGGTGCGGTCGATAAGCACGCCATTGGCAATGTCTTTCGCAAATGTCCTCATTGTCTCGCTAAATGTCGGAAACAGCAGGCCGTTATTAAGCCAACGCGCGTAGAGCTCCCAAAGGACGATGAGCGCAACAAGGATTGTCAGACGCTGCACTGCCTCGTTATTGATAATCCGTTCAGCGACGGTCAGAGGACGTTCGACATCCCCGGCCGCGGTTGCGTCGGCGAGCGGAACCTCAAATTCCGGGCGAGATACCCGCGCAGGTTCTTTCGACGGGTGAGCGTTCACGCGCGGGCTTCCTCTCGGGTGTACAGAGCGTGCGGCTCTCCGAACAACAATGTATGAATGCGGCTTGACAATATGCCGAACTCGGGCGCACCGATGCTTTTATGGTCGAGACTATCAGCATCGAGCTCGGCTCGGACGCGACCGGGATGCGCGGATAGTACCAGAATCCGCGAACCGATAATGATCGCCTCCTCGATCGAATGTGTTACGAATAGGACCGTAAAACCCAATTGATTCCAGAGTGACAGCAATTCTTCTTGCATTGCATGCCGCGTAAGCGCGTCAAGCGCGGCAAACGGCTCGTCCATCAAGAAAATATCGGGCTCCAAAGCCATTGCGCGCGCGATTGCTACGCGCATCTTCATGCCTCCAGACAACATATGCGGATAGACATCTCGAAACTTGGTGAGGCCGACCTTGTCGACGATCGCATCGGCTCGCACCGCCGCTTCCCGCGAGGCGAACTTCCTTGTGACCTTCATCGGGAAAAGCACGTTCTGGTAGACGCTCTTCCAAGGCATCAATTGTTCAAATTCCTGAAAGACCATCATGCGATCGGGTCCGGGCGAAGTAACCTCACGCCCGTGGATGCGGATCGAACCTTCGGCCGGCCGCATGAATCCACCGATGGCCTTAAGGAGGGTGGATTTCCCGCAACCTGAGGGCCCCAAAATCACATACCGGTCTCCCTGATGAACCGAGAAATCCACCCGATATATTGCCGTCACCAGATGACGAGGTGTTTTGTACTGGAGGGTCACTCCGTTCACTTCAAGTAGTGCAGAGGTCATTGGCGATGGCCTGCAAGCCATTTATGGCTGGCGTGGAGGAAGGGGCGCCAACATGTGCTTCCGACTAGTCGGCGTCACCCCAATCATAGTCACGCATTGATGCCGCAAATCCTGGCTTGTGATCATTCCTCCACATCTCCGCTTGTTCTTTATTCTGTTGACGCATCATCCTCCACGCTACGATAACGTGGCAAGCAGCCATTCGGGCAAAGGGGCTTTCGATGCCGGATTTCGTCCAACTCATAAAGGCAGCACTTTTGGAACGGTTCGGCGAACGGCTGGAAATCGACACTGATCTGGCTGGTTTGGAAGAAATTGCACGTATTTCCACGCATCGAGTGCATCGCCGCTATCTCGCGCGCGACATCCCGCCGTACCTGGTACGATTACTCTGCGCCTGTGCCCTGTCGGCACCATCGAAAAGCGATCTTCAGCAGGCTGACATTGTTGTTGTGCGGGAAAAGATGAAGATTGATGCCTTCGCCGACCTGCTTCCGGAAATGCCATGGCTACGCGAGACGCCGGCGTTTCTCGTCTTCCTCGCCAACGGCCGCCGGTTGACGAAAATTTGCCAGATGCGTGGCAGGCCGTTTCCGAACGACCACCTTGACCTTCTATTCAATGCGACGGTTGACGCGGCCATCGTCATGACAACGTTTCTGCGCGCCGCCGAGGCTGTCGGTCTTGGCTGTTGCCCGATCAGCGTCATTCGCGATCATGCTGCCATTGTCAGTGAAATGCTGGCTTTGCCCGAGAAAGTTATTCCTATCGCCGGCATGTGCCTTGGCTGGCCGGCGGAGGAGGGCAATATAACCCCTCG
>DATFXJ010000087.1:0-10672 GCA_035315965.1 Pseudolabrys sp. | reverse complement strand
TGGCCGCGTACAAGCTTTTTCTGGGGAGACTGCGATCTTCATCACGCCAGGGTACAAATTTCACGTCGTCGATTTGATGCTGACAAATTTCCATTTGCCGCGCTCGACGTTGTTTATGCTGGTCGCGGCTTTCAGCGGCCTTGACACCATGAAGCGGGCTTATGCGCACGCAATCGGAGCCGGCTACCGCTTCTATTCCTACGGCGATGCTTGTCTGCTTTACCCTACCAAACATGATCGCGCCCTTTTCCTTTAGGCTTATTGTAAGCGATGCCGGCGCGCGCCTTGGCGAATTTGTCACTCGGCATGGCCGCGTGCGAACTCCCGCCTTCATGCCGGTCGGCACGCAAGGGACAGTGAAGGGGCTCTCGCCCGAAGACCTGCGCGAGACGGGCACGGAGATCGTGCTCGGCAATACCTATCACCTGATGCTGCGACCGGGCGCGGAGCGCATCGCCGCACTCGGCGGTTTGCATAAATTCATGAACTGGCCGTTGCCGATCCTCACAGATTCCGGCGGTTTCCAAGTAATGTCGCTCTCCGACCTGCGTAAGGTCGACGAGCGCGCGGTGACATTCCGTTCCCATCTCGACGGCGCCATGCTCGAGCTCACGCCCGAACACGCGATAGAGATCCAGACGCTGCTCGGCGCCGACGTTGCCATGCAACTCGACGAATGCCTGAAGTTGCCGGCAACGCATTCGGAAATTACGCGCGCAATGCAATTATCGTTGCGGTGGGCTGAGCGTAGCAAACGCGCTTTCGAAACCAGGGAACGCGAGGGTTACGCGCTCTTCGGCATCGTGCAGGGTGGCGACGACCTGATGCTGCGCATAAACAGCGCCCGCGCGCTCACCACCATTGGCTTCCACGGCTATGCCATCGGCGGCCTTGCGGTCGGGGAGCCCTCAGAGTTGATGCTCAAGATTGTCGCCGAAACGACACCATTGCTTCCCGCCGAATGCCCGCGCTACCTAATGGGGGTTGGGACGCCGCACGACCTCATCGAGGCAGTCGCGCGAGGTATCGATATGTTCGACTGTGTGCTGCCGACGCGCAACGGCCGCCACGGCCTGGCCTTCACCCGGTACGGTGCGATCAATCTCGCCAACGCACGCCACGCCAATGACTCGCGCCCGCTCGATGCAGAGAGCCCGCACCCTGCCGCGCGTACATACTCGCGCGCCTACCTGCATCACCTCACTAAGGCCAATGAGATACTGGGCGCGGTGTTGCTCTCAACGATCAACCTCGCTTACTACCAGGCGCTGATGGCCGGGATGCGCGAGGCAATAGCCGCCAGGCGATTCGCCGAGTTCTGCGAACATACCAGGACGCAATGGGAGCGCGGCGACCTGCCAGCGCCGTAGTTGCCCAGTTATTTCGGAACGCCTCGCAGGGCCGAGGGTTGTGCCGCGTGACGGGCTTGGTTAAAGGCAGCCCATGAATGTCCGACCTGATTTTCTCGCTCATCGTCGCAAGCCGCGCTTCAAGTTGCCGCCGGGCAGCTGCGACGCGCATTGCCATGTGTTCGGGCCGGCGGCGAAATTTCCCTATGCGCCAAACCGGCGATACACGCCCGCCGATGCGCCGAAGGAAATGCTGGCAGCGCTGCATGCACATCTTGGCGTTGATCGCGCGGTGATCGTACAGGCGAGCTGCCACGGTACCGACAACGTCGCGATGCTCGATTGTATAACCTCCGATCCGAAGCGCTATCGCGGGATCGCAATTGTCGACGGTAGTTTTGGCGACAAAGATTTCGACGCGCTCGATCGCGGCGGTGTGCGCGGGGTGCGTTTTAATTTCGTCAAGCATCTCGGTGGTGCACCCGATGTGACGATGTTCGCTCGCGTGATCGATCGTATCAAGGATCGTGGCTGGCACGTGGTGCTGCACGTGGACGCGCCGGACATCGTTCCGCTGTCGCAGATGATGCGGAAGCTGCCGCTGCCTTTCGTCATCGATCACCTGGGCCGGGTGCCCTCGGCGGCCGGCGTGGATCAGCCACCGCTGCGCGCGTTGATTGAGCTTGCACAGCTGGAAAACTGCTGGATCAAGGTCTGCGGGTCGGAGCGCATCTCCATGCCGCCTTATGGAGCGGCGGTGCCGATTGCACGTGCCTTGATCGAGGCTGCGCCCGCGCGCGTGTTATGGGGCACCGATTTTCCGCATCCCAACGCCACCCACGAAGCCGACGAGGCCGACCTAGTGGATCTGGTGCCGCATTTCGCACTTGAGCCGCTGGCGCAGAAGCGACTGCTGGTGGACAATCCAGCACGCCTTTATGGCTTCAACTAAACAACAATAAGAAGGCAAAAAACACGGAGGAAACGCACTATGGCGAAGGGGCTTTTTGAAATTATTGCGCGCCGAACCGCCCTGTTGGGATTGCCGGCGATTATCGTGGCGCTGACGCCGCAGGCGCAGGCTGCTTGGCCGGAAAAGCCGATCAAGCTTGTTTTGCCGTTCGGGGCTGGCGGTGTTGCTGACGTCACTGCACGGCTTCTGTCCGAAAAGCTCAGTCAGAAGCTCAACCAGCGCGTCGTGGTCGAGAATATGCCTGGTCCGGGCGGTATCGCAGCAGCGCGCGCAGTGACCACGGCACCTCCTGATGGTTACACCATGGCCTATGTCACCAACGGGACGGCCATTAGCGTGGCGGCGTTTAAGAGCCTGCCGTTCGATCCGGTGAAAGACTTCGACATGATTTCAATGGTCGGTACCTTCGACCTCGTGTTCGTGGCGAATAGTCAATCGGAGTACAAGACGCTTGGCGATTTCGTGAACGCGGCGAAGGCCAATCCCGGCAAGCTCAACATCGGCACCATTGCCGTTGGCGGCACGCAGAACCTGGGCGGAGAGTTGTTCAAGTCGGCAGCCAACCTCAACGTGCAAATTGTGCCATACAAGAACTCACCGGATATCGTGGTGGCCTTGCTGCGCAACGATGTGCAAATGATGGTTGATTTTCCGCCCGCGGTGCAGGGTCAAGTTGCAGACGGTCAGCTACGCATTCTTGCGACATCAAGTCCGAAATCGTCGCCGCTGTTGCCAAAGGTGCCAACCGTCGATCAGGCGGGGGTGAAGGGATACGAGGTTGTTTCCTGGAACGGCATCGGAGTCCCTAAGGATACGCCCAAGCAGGTCATCGACACCATGAACGCTGCCATACGCGAAGTCCTCGCCATGCCGGACGTGAAAGAACAATTCGCCAGGGTCGGCGTCGTCGCTCAGGCGAGCACGCCGGCTGAGCTGATGGATCGTCTCAACTCCGACATCAAAAAATGGAACGATGTCATCGATAAGGCCGGTATTCCACGCAAGTAGTGAAGAACGTGTGAAATCTCTTGTCAAAAGCGAGCTCGGATCTCTGTTCGGGCCCGTTGCGTGAAATGTGGTCGACGCCGATTGATCTCTACTGTGAAAGGGTGACGCCTTTCTTTTGGGCGGAGCCGGCGAACGCGCTGAGCAATATCGCGTTTCTGATCGCCGCATTTGCCGCGCTCGACCGGTGGCGTCGCAAGGGTAAAGGCGATGGCGCTATACTTGCGCTTATCGTCGTTGTGGCAACTGTCGGGCTGGGCTCATTCGCTTTTCATACGGTAGCAACGCGCGCGGCCATGCTGCTCGACATCACGCCGATCGGTATTTTCATCTACGGGTATTTTTTGCTCGCTTTGCGTCGGTTTCTGGGGTTGTCGTGGCCCCCAGCGCTGATGCTGCTGATTGGTTTTATCGTGTTGTCGCTCGGTCTGGCGTCACTAGTACCGCGTCAGGTTTTAAACGGCTCTTCCGGATATCTCCCAGCACTTGCTGCGCTGACCATCCTCGGTTGGATTTTGCACGGGCATAAAGCGGGGCAGGCGATGATGGTTGGGGCGGGCCTTTTCGTCGTCTCGCTGACATTCCGCATCGTGGATCTCGATGTATGTGCAACGTGGCCGCTCGGAACACATTTCCTTTGGCATCTTTTCAATGCAGCCGTACTTTACACGGTACTGCGCGGTGCGATTGCGGAACGGCAGCACCCATTCAGTCAGGAGGTGCGATGAGCAAAAAGAAACTCTCGGTCGCCGTGGTCGGTGCAGGTATGGGGGGTTTGGCGGTGGCGGCGACGCTGCGGCGCGCTGGCATTGGCGTTCAAGTTTACGAGCAGACGGTGCGTTTCGCGCGCATCGGAGCCGGCATCCAGATGATGCCGAATTCGATGAAGGTTCTGCGTGGCATTGGGATCGAGCAACGGCTGCGCGAGACTTCGTTCGCGCCCTATTCGCATCTCAACCGAGATGGCTATACCGGCGAGGTTACGCGCGAGCTGCCGATGCCCGAGAGTCTCTACAATGCGCCTTATCTCTGCATGCATCGCGCCGACCTACACGACGCGCTCGCCTCCGCGGTGCCGGGGGATATCGTGCACCTCGGTAAGAAGTTGGACGGCCTCGATCAGGCCGGCGGGCAAGTCACTTTACACTTCGAGGACGGCACCAGCGCCTCAGCCGATGCAGTGGTCGGTGCGGACGGCGTGCACTCGATCGTACGCGAGATTGTGGTTGGGCCTGACGAACCGATCCACAAGGGTCGTATTGCCTATCGTGCTGTGTTTCCTGCCAGTTTGATGGGTGATTTCAATATCGGGCCATCGCGCACAAAGTGGTGGGGGACCGACCGTCACATCGTCATCTATTACACGACGAACACGAAGAGCGAGGTTTACTTCGTCACCAGCGTCCCGGAGCCAGCGGAGTGGTTCACGCGGGAGTCATGGTCGGCCAAAGGCGACGTGAAGGAACTGCGCAAAGCCTACGAAGTTTTCCATCGCGATGTACGCAACGTGCTGGAAGCGTGCCCGGATTGTCACAGATGGGCGATCCTGGAGCGAGAGCCGTTGCCGCGCTGGAGCGACGGGCGGGTGGTGCTGCTCGGCGATGCCGCACATCCGATGACGCCTTATATGGCGCAGGGCGCCGCCACCTCAATCGAAGACGCAGCCGTGCTAGCGCGCTGTCTCGAAGCCGTAAAAGGCGAGGACATCGAAGGCGCCTTCAAGCGCTACGAGGCGCATCGCAAGCCGCGCACCTCCATCGTGCAGGCGATTTCCAGCGCCAATACTTGGATGCGCGAAGGCGACGGCGACACCAGTTGGCTTTACGGTTACGACGCCTGGAATGCGAACCTAGATCTGCCCGCTGCACATCCGCGCCCGCAGGCAGCGTAGGTTTCTCGGTCAGTCCAGCACGCGCCGAAGGCGCGGCAGTACCACTTCCTGGCTGGCTGGACTCCGGGTTGTTTCGTCGCTCGACCCCCTGAATGGAGGCGTATTACGGGCCCCCGTAAAGCCATGCGATTCCGTCGTAACTTTGCTCCGGCGTTCGGGGCGACAGCGCAAGCTCCCGCAGTTCGGCGGCGACGCCGCGGGCGTGATAGAACTCGCCATAGACGCGTGCCATGATCTGTGTGCGCCCAGTGCGCAGATAGCGTTCCTGCTCATAGGCCGCGAAAGCCCTGGCCGGATCGTCGGGCGTAGCTGCCACTTTCTCTGCAAGCACCACCGCGTCTTCGGTCGCCATGCACGCACCCTGTGCGAGGTATTGGAGCATCGGGTGTGCGGCATCTCCCAAAAGCGTCACGCGGCCGGAGGACCAGTTTTTCACCGGCTCGCGATCGCATAGGACCCACATGCGCCAAGTTTCGATGCGCTCAAGCATGCGCAAGACCTGCGGCACCTGCATCTTGAAATGCTGCCACATGACATCCTTGCTGCCCTCCGCATTCCAGCCTTCCTCGTAATGATCCGAATGGAAGACCGCGACAAGATTGTAGAGTTCACCACGGCGCAACGGGTAATGCACGAAATGTGTGCGCGGGCCGGCCCATAGCACGACATCGGGACGCCAGAGATCCTTGGGCACATCCTCGCGTTTAAGGACCGCACGGTAGGCGATGTGGCCGGACACCCGCGGCTTGCCGTCGCCGACTACCCTCTCGCGGATATTCGACCACATACCGTCGCAACCGATCAACGCGCGGCCGTCGACAGTTTCTCCGTTATTGAGCGAAACCGAAACATGGTCGCCGTGGTCCTTGAAAGAATCGACACGGCAGCTGGTTTCCAGAGTAATCAGGTTGCTGCTCTGGCAGGCTTTCAGGAATGTCCCGTGGATATCGGCACGGTGAGTGACCCCGTAGGGCTGGCCGAACCTTTTCAAGAATGCCTCGCCAAGTGGAATGTTGGTGATCAGCTTGCCGGTCAGCGCGTCGCGCATTTCCTGCGCAGGAGGGCGATGGGCATCAGCCAAGACCTCATCCTTGAGACCGACTTTCTCGAGCACACGAAAAATATTGGGGCCGAGCTGGATGCCGGCTCCAACTTCGCGAAATTCCGGCGACTGCTCGAAAACTCGGGCGGGAAAGCCTTGATGGGCGAGCGCGTAGGCAGTAATAAGCCCGCCGATGCCGCCGCCGGAGATCAGAAAGGGGGCGGAGCCGCCATTCGTACGAGCCATTGAGGGAACCTCAGTATTACGCAGACCCAGAGATTTGTGACGACCATAAAACCTGAGCAGGCTCGACGCAAAGCACGATCAGGGCGAATGAAAAACTGGCATGGTGCCGTCGATGCCACAGTAATGTACGAAGAGCACCGCGCAATTGAACGCTTCGTGGATAGCCGAAACGCGATCTGGTTGCCCCAAAAATCAGGAACGGATGTCGGCCGTAAGCCTGTTATTATCGTAATGTCAGGTGATTGAGCGGGGCAAGACGCATGACCACGCCACTTTCCCGCCTTGTAACCCTTGCGGCTTATAGCGCTCGCCAGCTTCCACGCGTAGCTTGGTATGTTGGGCACAGTCTTGCTCTGCGCCAACTCGCCGAGGCCACGCGTCGCCAAGAGGGCCATAAAGTGCGGCGTCGCCCCCGCACCGACTTGCCAGTCCCGGATCGCAACCGGATATACGCGGATATGGCTGCGCTTTTTCTGCAAGACCTCGCCAATGTCGAGGCCGGGATTTATCCGCTCCCTCTCGATCATGATGGATCCCCAGCTACGCTACTTCATCGGTCGCGACTTTTTTTTGAGGACCTTCCCGCCATCCATCGGAGACGCGAGCGGCGCGCCAACACGGAAGTCCTGACCGAGGAAACACGCGGAACGCGGCCCCATTATTATCTTCAGAATTTCCATTTCCAATCGGGCGGCTGGATGACAGACGATTCGGCTGAGCGTTACGACACTCAAGTCGAAATCCTATTTAATGGCACAGCCAATGCCATTCGGCGGCAGGCACTGCCACAGCTGCGCGAAGTATTTACTGGACGCGATCAGCGCAAATTGAAGCTTCTTGATATCGGGTGTGGCACTGGACGATTTCTTGATTCTGTTAAGCAGGTTTGGCCGCGGCTTCAGACATTCGGGCTGGATATGTCGGAAGCTTATATTCGACATGCGAAACGCCAACTAAAGCGCTGGTCGTGGATGCGGTTCATCGTTGGCAAGGCGGAATCAATTCCACTGTCCGACAGGAGCCACGACGCTGTGACTAGCATTTTCCTTTTTCACGAGCTGCCACCGAAAATACGGCGCCTGGTACTAAGCGAATGTGCCAGGGTCCTTAAGCCAAGTGGGCGGCTGATACTTCTTGACTCGCTCCAGCGCGGCGATCGGCCTGACTATGAAGGGCTCTTAGATCTTTTTCCGCAGAATTATTACGAGCCATATTATCAAAGTTACACTGACGAGAATTTTTGTGAGCTCGCCGCAGCTTGTGGTCTGACATATGTCCGAACCGTCAATGCCTTTGTTTCCAAGGTGATGGTCTTTGACAAACCGGCGGCGAACGCCAGTCAGGCCCATGCTTAAAACCATGTTCTCCACCGATGTCAGCGGCGAGGTCGAGACAGTGCGGCACCTCATGAACGTCGCTACTGCGGCGTTCGAAGCACTTGTATGGCGACTTCCGGCCGACCGACCAAAGAGAATTGATCTGGGCGACTTGCTGTCGTTGTTACTTACCGCGCCCGATTCAGAAACCGGGCGACCGTATGAGCGACTACTTGTTCAAGCGATTAATTGCGCCCAAGGCAGCACAACGGCGCGTGCTATTCGAACTGGCACCATGGCCAATTTCTGCGTCTGAAATTTCCGCTTTTTGGCCAACAGACACCACGACCGACCAACGAATGGCCAAGGCCTGCCGCGCAGACCGCTTCTATTTCTAAAACACTGAGGACAGCCGGTTTTATCCCCAGGGATTGCGTCGGCCCCAAGGTCCACCCGCCGAAGGTGCCAGCTCGGGCGACCGTCCGAAAGGAGCCCGGCCCAACTGCGCGGCGAGTTGCTCCAAGGCAGCGATGCGATTCTCTGTCGCCGGATGAGTCGAGAACAGATTGTCCATGCGCACCCCGGACAGCGGATTGATGATGAACAGATGCGCAGTCGCCGGATTCTGCTCCGCGGGAACATTCTCAATCTCATGCGCGGCTGCGTCGATTTTTGCCAGCGCAGAAGCAAGTCCTGCGGGATTTCCGCTGATTCGCGCGCCAATATTGTCGGCGGCATACTCGCGCGTGCGGCTGATCGCCATCTGCACCAGCATAGCGGTGAGGGGCGCCAGCACGACCATCACTAACGTTCCGATCACGCCCATACCGCTGTTGTTGTTGCTATCGCGATGGCCTCCACCAAAAAACATTCCGAACTGTGCCAGCATGGAGATGGCGCCGGCAAGCGTCGCAGTTACTGTCATGAGGAGCGTGTCGCGATTCTTGATGTGGGCAAGTTCATGGGAAATGACGCCCGCAACCTCGTCGCGCGAGAGCATGTCGAGCAGCCCGCTCGTAGCTACGATCGCTGCATTTTGCGGATTACGCCCGGTGGCGAATGCGTTCGGCTGTGGATTGTCCATAATATAGACGCGCGGCATTGGCAGCCCCGCGCGATCGGCCAGTTCAGCGACGATGTGAACGAACTCAGCCGCCGTACGCTCGTCGACTTCCTGGGCGCCGTGCATCGACAATACGAGCCGGTCGGCATTCCAGTAGGTGACGAAATTCATTGCGGCAGCGACGAAGAACGCTATCAGAGCACCATTCGGTCCCCCGACCAGATAGCCGACCACCATAAACAAGCCAGTCAGCCCAGCGAGCAAAATTGCGGTCCGCAAGTAGCTCATCGCAATCCTCAATGGATCCGAACACGCGCTGGCAGCGCTATATGGGAAGTCGCAAAAGGAATTCAAGCAAGCGAGCCGCCAAATAACTGCACGGGCCTTGCAGCTTCGATGCAAGCACAATCTACCCCACAGATGTCGGCTTAATCCAACCGCGTTCCTGAATGTCTGCTTTCGGGAGTAAAAGCTGACATCTTGACGGTCCGCTAATGAGCCAAAGGGCACCCCTTCGGTACGGGCCGACAGCACTTGCGCTGCGCGAAGAACTGGAGCAAGCGGGGGCTGGGGAAAGATGGAACGTTTTTGATTTCGATCAATTGACCGAGAAGAGATGTCTGTAGGGTGGGGCCGCCAAATGGCTTTTTTTTGAAACCGAAAAATGTCGTCAGCGGAAAGATATCGACAAAGGGCGCTGCATTTCCAGGCTTTAGCAAAGGTCGAAGACGACCCCAACCTGCGAGCTCAGTTTGAGAGCATGGCTGCTACTTTTCAGATGCTCGCCGACCATGCTCCAAGGTTTGTTGTCGAGTCTGATCTGCCGTCCGAGGATGACGCTGATCCATTGAAGCGTACTGGCTGACGCGAAACGCAAACCAATATGACGCTTAGCGGCATCGTGCGTTGCTGGCTACTTGCACTGGAGCGGCGTTACGACGCAATCCCATAATTTGTTCCGACTCACTCGTTTCACTGAAAATACTGCGATGGACGAAGCCCAACCAGATCCGCTCCCGCTTGAACGCAACGCGATATTGGTTTTGCTGTTGGCGTTCGCGGCCGCGGCTTGGGCAGTGCTTGTCTGGCAGCAGTACGACACCATGGACATGACAATGGCCTCGCCTGCCATGAGCCTGCGTGCACTGCTGTTCCCTGCGATCTGGGTCGTCATGATGGTGGCAATGATGCTTCCGACCGCCGCGCCCATGATCTCACTTTCCATCGAGTGCAAGCAGGTAAGCGCCAACTTGAGGACGCATTTGTTTCCACCTGGGTGTTCGTGGCAGCTTATTTGTTGGTGTGGGCACTTGCGGGGCTTGCCGCTTATGCCGGGGTGCTAGCCGTCAAAACCGGTGGGGTGCGCACTGCCGCCAGTACGGCCCAAGTCGGAGGTGTAATCCTCATGGCGGCGGGTATCTACCAGCTTACTCCGTTTAAGGAGTTATGCCTCTCAAGGTGTCGCACGCCCATCGACTTCATTACGACGTCATGGCGCGACGGGACAGGTGGCGCATTTCGGATGGGCGTGCTTCACGGCGTCTATTGTCTGGGCTGCTGCTGGCTTCTCTTTGTCATTCTCTTTCCGCTCGGCATGAATTTTGGAGCAATGGCAGCGGTCACTGTCATTATATTTGCGGAGAAAACGTTGCCTTGGCCGCGGCTCGCGCCTTATGCCACGGCTGTCGCGCTCGTGCTTTTTGGGGCGCTGGTGACTGTGTCACCTCAACTGCTTCCCACCTTCCCGAAAGATGGCAGTGTAGGTATGCCCGAGGAAATGCCGATGA
>DATFXJ010000086.1:0-29100 GCA_035315965.1 Pseudolabrys sp. | reverse complement strand
GAAAGCGGCCTCAAGGCGGTCTGGCCGCAGACCATCATTTTCGGCGAAAAGGCGCCGCTGGGGCGGGTCGCCAATACGCTGCAATTCGCGGTTCCCGGGATCAGGGCGCAAACCGCCCTGATGGCGCTCGATCTCGACGGGATCGCGGTTTCCTCCGGCTCCGCTTGTTCCTCCGGAACCATGAAGTTCTCGGAGGTCGTGCGGGCCATGGGCTATGAGCTTGAAATCGCTGAGGGAGCGGTCCGGGTGAGCATGGGCTGGACCACCTCCGAAGCCGAAATCGACCGCTTTCTCAACGCTTGGAGAAAGCTCTCGCAACCACTACTTAAGAAGCGAGAAATCGCGGCTTAAACGAAGGTTCCGAAGGTAGCGCGCGACGCGCGATGACCATAACCGACTGATCCAACCCGCGGTCCTTGAAACCGCAGTGGAGGGAAGAATGCCGGCCGTACAAGAGACCGTCGATCAGGTCCGCCGTATCGACGTTGATCAATACAAGTATGGGTTCGAAACCAAGATCGAATCCGAGAAGGCCCCGAAGGGTCTTTCGGAAGACACCATCCGTTTTATCTCCGGCAAAAAGGACGAGCCGCAGTGGATGCTTGCCTGGCGGCTCGAGGCCTATCGCCGATGGCTGACCATGCGCGAGCCGACCTGGGCGCGCGTCAACTATCCGAAGATCGACTATCAGGACATCTACTACTACGCGGCGCCAAAGAAGGCTTCGCTGAAGTCGCTCGACGAAGTCGATCCCGAAATTCTCCGCACGTATGAGAAACTCGGAATTCCGCTGCGGGAACAGGAAATTCTCGCCGGCGTCGAACGCGGCGACGGCTCGCGCTCGCGTGTGGCGGTGGACGCGGTTTTCGACTCTGTTTCAGTCGCCACGACCTTCAAGGAAGAACTGAAAAAGGCCGGCGTCATCTTCATGCCGATTTCGGAGGCGATCCGCGAGCATCCCGAGCTCGTGAGGAAATACCTGGGCTCCGTGGTGCCAACCTCGGATAATTTCTTTGCGACGCTGAATTCCGCCGTATTTTCCGACGGCTCGTTCGTCTACGTGCCGGAAGGCGTGCGTTGCCCGATGGAGCTCTCGACCTATTTCCGCATCAACGAGAAAAACACCGGTCAGTTCGAACGCACGTTGATCATCGCAGACAAGGGCGCTTACGTCAGCTATCTCGAAGGCTGCACGGCGCCGATGCGCGACGAGAATCAGTTGCATGCCGCGGTGGTCGAGCTGGTAGCGCTTGACGATGCCGAGATTAAATACTCGACAGTCCAGAACTGGTACCCGGGTGATGCTCAAGGCAAGGGCGGCATCTTCAATTTCGTCACCAAGCGCGGCGACTGCCGCGGCGCGCGAGCGAAGATCTCTTGGACGCAGGTCGAGACCGGCTCGGCAATTACCTGGAAATACCCCAGCTGCATCTTGCGCGGCGACAATTCACGCGGCGAGTTCTATTCGATCGCAATTTCGAACGGTCATCAGCAGGTCGACAGCGGCACCAAGATGCTGCATCTCGGCAAGAACACAGTAAGCCGCATCATCTCCAAGGGCATCGCGGCGGGTAGATCCAACAATACCTATCGCGGTCTGGTGTCGGCGCATCGCAAGGCCAAGGGGGCGCGCAATTTCACCAATTGCGATTCATTGCTGATTGGCGACAAGTGTGGCGCGCATACTGTGCCGTATATCGAGGCGAAGAATTCCTCGGCCACCTTCGAGCATGAGGCAACCACGTCGAAGATCTCCGAAGACATGCTGTTCTATTGCCGTCAGCGCGGTATGTCGGCAGAGGAGGCGACCGCGTTGGTGGTCAACGGTTTCGTCAAGGATGTGTTGCAGCAACTGCCAATGGAATTCGCAGTCGAGGCGCAGAAGCTCATTTCAATCAGCTTGGAAGGAAGCGTGGGTTAGCGCGCATGATCCCGAAAAACGGGAACCGGTTCCGAACAAGATCATGCGCAACGCAAGGACACTCTAATGGCGTTTCTAGAAGTCAGAAATCTGCATGTCGAGGTCGAAGATAAGAACATTCTCAACGGTCTGACGTTGTCGGTTGAAAAGGGCCAGGTCGTGGCCATCATGGGGCCGAATGGCTCCGGCAAGTCGACGCTCGCCTATGTGCTTGCTGGCAAGGACGACTACAAAGTTACGGAAGGCGACGTGCTGCTCAATGGCGAGAGCGCCCTTGAAATGGCGCCGGATGAGCGCGCCGCCCGAGGTGTGTTTCTCGCCTTCCAGTATCCGGTCGAGGTACCCGGCGTCGCGACCATGACTTTCCTTCGCACGGCCCTCAACGCGCAGCGCAAGACGCGCGGCGAGCCGGAAGTGACCACGCCCGAATTCATGAAGCTTGTGCGCGACACCGCTAGCCATCTCGGCATCAGCCAGGAGATGCTGCGGCGCGCCGTGAACGTCGGCTTCTCTGGCGGCGAAAAAAAGCGCAATGAAATCTTGCAAATGGCGGTTTTACAGCCGCAACTCGCGGTGCTCGACGAAACCGATTCGGGACTCGACATCGACGCGCTCAAGATTGTCGCCGACGGGGTCAACCGCCTGCGTTCGCCCGCGCGCGCGATTGTTGTGATTACCCACTATCAGCGTCTGCTCAATTACATCGTGCCTGACGCAGTACACGTGCTGGCCAAAGGCCGGGTTGTGAAATCTGGCGGCAAGGAGCTTGCGCTCGAGCTTGAAGCCAAGGGCTATAGCCAATTTCAGGACGAGGCGGCTTGATGAACGCGGACGTGCGCGCCATGAAGACGCCGGCCGAACAGGCGCTTAGCGCCGCTTTCGCGGCTGCCCGCGGCAAGTTACCGGGCAAAGGCGCAGTCACCGCGCTGCGCGACGACGCTTTTCGCCGCTTTGACGCCAGTGGCTTGCCACATCGTCGCATTGAGGAATGGAAATACACTGACCTACGCGCGCTCATGCGCGAAGCTAAACCGCTGGCGGAACCTGCGAAGGCGACAGGCGTGGTGCCAGCTCTCCCGGGTGTCGAGGCCAGCCGAATCGCTGTTGTCAACGGACGTTTCGAACCGAGTTGGAGCAATTTCAACACGAGCGATTCCGGCATTACGCTGACCGAGCTTTTTGCCTTTGCAGCCGAGCCGACAAACTATCGTCTCGGTGATGTCCCGGGCAAAGACGATACCGCGTTTTGGCTGAATACTGCCTTCATGACCGGCGGAGTCGCGCTGCGGGTGAAAAAGAGCGCGAGCAACCACAAGCCGGTGCATATTGCCCATTTATTCGCCGGCGATGCCGCGGCAGCGATGTACCCGCGGTGCGTAGTAATCGTCGAACCCGGCGCGCAGCTGACGCTGATCGAAAGCTTCGATGGTCCGGGAGTCCTCGACTATCAGATCAATTCGGCGCTTGAGCTTATCATCGGTAATGGCGCGCGGGTGAACCACATAAAAGTTGGCAACGATGGCGGGGCGGCGCTGCGGCTTTCGACGCTTGGCGTCACGGTCGGCGCCAATGCGACCTACAACGATTTCGCGTTCACCACGGGCG
The DNA here is from genome assembly GCA_035315965.1 of Pseudolabrys sp. Taxonomy (GTDB): domain Bacteria; phylum Pseudomonadota; class Alphaproteobacteria; order Rhizobiales; family Xanthobacteraceae; genus Pseudolabrys. Next base: position 25,574 of record DATFXJ010000086.1, on the reverse strand, counting down.
GGGCTGTGGTCCGCAACCAGGCTTTTGTGCGTTTCGATGGTGAGGGAACCGTAGCTGCAATTGGCGGCGCGACCCTCGTCAGGGGCCGCCGGCACGTAGACAATACGCTGGTGATCGAGCATGCAGCGGGCGGGTGCACCAGCCGTGAGCGCTTCAGGGCGGTACTAGATGGCCAGAGCCACAGCATTTTCCAGGGCAAGATTATCGTCAATCCGCACGCCCAGAAGACCGATGCCAAAATGGCGAGCCACGCGCTGCTGCTGTCCGACGAGGCGGAGGCGGTGAACAAGCCCGAGCTGGAAATTTTTGCCGACGATGTACAATGCGGCCACGGCGCCACTGCTGGCGCACTCGATAGCGCGCTCAAGTTCTACCTGATGTCGCGTGGCATTCCGGAAAAGCAGGCTGAGGCCTTGCTGATCCAGGCGTTCGTCGGCGAAGCGATCGAAGAGATCGCACATGAAGGCGTTCGCGAAGCAATCATGCAAGCGGCCGTCAGTTGGCTGGATGCAAGGGGATAACAATGCATCCTGCCGTTAGCAATGGCTCCTACGACGTCGCCCGCATTCGTGCCGATTTTCCTGCGTTGGCACTTAAGGTCTATGGCAAACCTCTGGTCTATCTCGATAACGCCGCGTCTGCGCAAAAGCCGAAACAGGTTCTCGATCGGTTGCAAAGCGCGTATACCGAACACTACGCCAACGTGCATCGCGGCCTGCACTATCTCGCAAACGAGGCGACGGAGGCCTACGAGAACGCGCGAGGGACGGTCCGGGCGTTTCTGAATGCCGGCCGCAAGGAAGAAATCATTTTCACGCGCAATGCCACCGAGGCGATCAATCTCGTCGCCTATACGTTCGGGCGCGAGCGCATCAACGCGGGCGACGAAATCGTGCTGTCGATCATGGAGCACCATTCCAATATCGTGCCATGGCATTTCCTGCGTGAACGCCAGGGCGCGGTAATCAAATGGGCGCCGATCGACGACGATGGGAATTTCCTGCTTGATGAATTTGAGAAGCTACTGACGCCACGTACCAAGTTGGTGGCGATGACGCACATGTCAAACGCGCTCGGTACCGTCGTGCCGGTAAAAGACGTGGTGCGGCTCGCCCATGCGCGAGGAATTCCCGTTCTGATCGACGGCGCTCAAGCGGCCGTACATATGGATGTGGATGTACGCGACATCGGCTGTGACTTTTATGTCTTCACCGGCCACAAAGTTTACGGGCCGACTGGAATCGGCGCGCTCTATGGGAAGTACGAGCACCTTGAAGCGATGCCACCATTCAATGGGGGCGGTGAGATGATCCACGAGGTATTCGAGGACCGTATTACCTACGGACAGACGCCCCACAAGTTCGAAGCCGGGACCCCGGCGATCGTGCAGGCCATAGGGCTCGCCGCAGCGATCGACTACGTCAATTCGGTCAACAAGACCCGCATTCGTAACCATGAGAGCGCTTTGGTCAAATACGCACACGAGCGCCTCGGCCAGATCAACTCGGTGCGTATTATTGGCAGCGCGCCGGACAAGGGGCCTATCGTATCATTCGAGATCAAAGGCGCACACCCGCACGATGTCGCCACCATCATTGATCGTTCAGGTGTGGCGGTACGCGCAGGAACACATTGTGTAATGCCGCTACTCGCGCGCTATGGACTGACCGCTACTTGCCGGGCTTCCTTTGGCATGTACAACACGAAAGACGAGGTGGACACGCTCGCCGCCTCGCTAGTCAAGGCGCAGGAATTTTTTGCATGACCGATGACAGACCGGTTGCGGAGAAACCGCCCGAAAATGCCGCTGTCGTCGGCTCGCCGGCACTGCCCGAGGATGAGCTTAACAAGCTTACCGACGATATCGTGGCCGCCCTCAAGACCGTCTATGACCCGGAAATTCCGGCCGATATCTATGAACTAGGACTCATCTACAAGATCGATATCGACGATGATCGAGGTGTGAAGATCGACATGTCGCTGACATCGCCCAATTGCCCCGCCGCGCAGGACTTACCAATAATGGTTGAGAATGCGGTCTCGAGCATTCCCGGCGTGAAAGAAACCAAGGTTGCTGTCGTATGGGATCCTCCGTGGGATCCAAGCCGGATGTCGGATGAGGCCCGACTGGTATTGAATATGTGGTGAGTTGCAATGGGAGCGACCAGACAACAGATTAAGGCTTGACAAGGACGACCATGGCAACAGCACGACCCCGACCTCAGGTGATGCGACTCACCGATGCCGCCGCGATGCGGATCAAGGAAGTAATGGCCCGTGCCGACAAACCAGTCGCTGGCGTGCGTGTCGGCGTCAAGAATGGTGGCTGCGCTGGCATGGAATACACAATGGAATATGCCGTAGCGGTAAACACGACCGATGAAGTGGTCGAGGACAAGGGTGTGAAGATTCTTGTCGATCCCAAGGCGGTGCTATTTCTCCTCGGCACCGAGATGGATTACAAAGCCGATAAGCTATCGGCGCAGTTCATCTTCAATAACCCAAACCAGACTTCGGCGTGCGGTTGCGGTGAATCCGTGCAACTCAAGCCTGCCGGAAACGAAAGCGCGGAGGAACGATCATCATAACGAATCGTGTCGTGGACAGTGAATTCATCCGCGAGCTATTTCAGTCTTTCGGTCCACTGACTGTGCGCAGGATGTTTGGCGGCGCCGGCCTCTTCGCCGATGGCGTTATGTTTGGCCTCGTGTCCGGCGGAGAGATCTACCTCAAGGCCGATGTGATGATGGTGCCGCAATTCGACCGCGAGGGATGCGGACCGTTCGAGTATTCAACCAAAAACGGCAAGCGAGCGCTAACGTCATATTGGCGTCTTCCAGCCCGGCTCTATGATGATGGCGAAGAGCTTGCGCAATGGGCAAACCAGGCACTTGCAGCTGCACGCAAGGGTGCTGCGGAAAAGCCGAAGGCCGAAAAGAAACGGAAGGGCGCAAAGCGCTGAGGCTCAGGCGACTTGGGTAGCGTCGCTCTCAGCGAGAACTTCCGGGTGAGTCTTGCGGTGCCATGGCGTTTGGAGGGGTAAAAGCATTCATCGGCACGCTCGATCAGTGACTGTCCACTATCACCTTTCCGTAACGTAGCACTCCTGCCGGTGAAACGTTTCATCAATTTCGTGGCCATCACCGCGCTGCGGATGTGTACAGCAACCTTACCAGTGCGCGTACCAGATCTACGGGGTAGCGGTTTGGCGCGGGGGCCTTCATGGCCGAGAGCAATGTCCGCAAACACCATCGTGGGTTCGTAGTCTTCGGCACACCCGCTCACTGGTAAGCCGCAAATGCAAGCCTTTGCTTGCGGAACATGGCACGCGACGCTCGAACGGTTTTTGGCGGAGGTGAAGGGGGGTAAATTTGGACCCTATAATGCAAACAACGGCCGCGCGTCTGGCCGACGCATTGATCAGGCTTTAACCGAAACGGGCCGCAGCAGAAAGGCCGGGAGATGGCCGCCGTCGCTTTCCTGAGCCGGCTGATAAGAAGCTGCCTTGTGGACTGGGCCAGCCTTTTTTGCCTGGTGTGCAGATTTACGCCGACGGCTTCGAGCACGCGAGCGCTGCGAGCGAGAAGGCTGGTCGGTGTTTGTCGGCTGGCTTTCGCGCACTTCGTCGGGCGCGGGCTTATTCATCCACGGGATTGTCTGGCCAATGAGGCGTTCGATGGCGCCGACCGCCTTCCTGTCAACTGGGGCTACAATAGTAATCGCAGTGCCGGTGCGGCCGGCGCGACCAGTGCGACCGATGCGATGCACATAGTCATCCGGGTGATGCGGCACATCGAAATTTAAAACGTGGCTGACTTCAGGGATATCGAGGCCGCGGGCGGCAACATCCGATGCAATCAACAATTCGGCCTTGCCATGACGAAAACGATCCAGCGCTGCCATACGCGCCGGTTGATCCATGTCGCCGTGCAGGGCCACCGCGTTGAACTCGTGCTGAAGCAGCGAGCGATGCAGGCTGGCAACCTCGCGCTTGCGATTACAAAAAATGATCGCGTTCTTGAAACCCATAGCTGAACGGATCAACCTACGTAGCGTCTGACGTTTGTCATGTGGATCTCGACCAGCCGCAACAAGTAACTGCGTAATTGTCGCGGCTGTTGTAGCCGGCTTGGCGACTTCGACACGAACAGGATTATGCAAAAAGTTGTCGGCGATGCGCTGGATCTCAGGCGGCATAGTTGCGGTGAAGAAAAGAGTCTGCCGCGTGAACGGCACCAGTTTCCCGATGCGCTCGATATCGGGAATGAAGCCCATGTCAAGCATGCGATCGGCCTCATCGATGATGAGAAGCTCGCACCCCGACAGAAGTAACCGCCCGCGCTCGAAGTGATCGAGCAGACGTCCTGGCGTGGCGATCAGCACATCGACGCCGCGCAACAATTTGGAATCCTGATCGTCGAAAGAAACGCCGCCGATAATCAGCGCGACATTGAGCTTATGGTTCTTGCCGTATTTCTCAAAATGTTCGGCGACCTGTGCGGCAAGTTCGCGCGTCGGTTCTAGGATAAGTGTGCGCGGCATGCGGGCGCGTGCGCGTCCCTTTTCCAACATCGTCAGCATTGGCCAAACAAAGGCGGCAGTTTTGCCAGTGCCAGTTTGCGCAATGCCGAGCACATCGCGCCGCATCAGCACGTGCGGAATAGCTTGGTCTTGAATAGGAGTTGGGGTCTTGTAGCCGGCCGCTTTGATGGCGGCGAGAACTTTGGCGGATAAGCCCAGATGGGAAAAAGGCATATAACCTCAAAAGCCGTCCAGATCGCGCTGGACTAAAGAAACCGGTTGCTTTGCGCGGAGGACGACCGAAACTTCATGTCAGATTGGTTGCGGAAGAAGATAGGGTGCAAAAGCCTAGAGTCAATGTGTTGCATGCTGACAATTCATATTAGTTCTTAATCTGCTGGTGCGCTCTTTATTCGACTATTTTACCGTAAGTTGGTCTCGGCCGGTTGTGCATGACGGAGCAAACATTACGCAAATGCCAGACACGGCTGGCGTAATCGCTCCGCCGCCGCTGGTTGCGCTAGGAGCGGTTCTTCTTGGCGTCGCGCTCGACTGGCTGATGCCGGCCTATGTATTGACAGTGCTGCTGTCAAGGGAGGAGCGGATCGTTATCGGCGTATTGCTCATAGCAGGAGGCGTCGCGCTAGCCATCTCCGGTCGTGGAGCTTTTAGCGCAATCCCATGTATGTTGGCCTGGCATTTCTGGCCGCAGGAATCGGCATTTTGCTGGCGTCGGATTGGACACTGGTAATGCTGGTCGCCGCCGCATTGCTGATCCACTTCGGTGTGGTCAAGCGTGAGGAACACTATCTCGAAGCTAAACTCGGAGAAACCTACCGCCACTATATACATACCGTGCCACGCTACGGGTTGTTCTGAAGCAGGACAATTGTGCAATGCTTTCCGGTCTTCGTGCCTTTGCCTTCATCAAGCCGAAAGCTTATAGGGACAACGAAAATTCTTCGCTGGAACGCAAATTATGCGGACGCAGGTTGGAATTGTCGGAGCGGGACCCGCCGGGCTTATGTTGGCGAGGCTCCTGTATTTGCTGAACATCGAATCAATAATTATCGAAAATCGAAGCCGCGACTATATCGAAAATAGAATTCGCGCCGGCCTAATCGAGCATTGGGCCGCCGATCTGATCACCGATGTAGGAGTAGGTGAACGTATGCAACACGAGGGGATGCTGCATTGGGGGATCAATATTGGAATCAATGGCGATCTGCACCGCATCGATTTTAAAGCGCTGGTGAACAAGCGGGTCACGATCTACGGGCAACAAGAGGTGGTCAAGGATTTAGTCGAACGCCGTCTCGCTGACGGCGGACCGCTGCTGTTTGAGGTCGAAGATGTCACCGTTCAGGACCTGAAAGCGCAAAAGCCAAAGATCCGCTTCAAACATGAAGGTCGGCCAAAAGAGATTGACTGCGATTACGTTGCCGGTTGCGACGGCTTCCATGGAATTTGCCGGCCAAGCATTCCAGACGGCATCCTAAGCGTATTCGAGCGTGACTATCCATTTGGGTGGCTCGGTATACTTTCGGAATCGCCGCCACCCGATCACGAGCTAATCTACTCTTACACCGATCGCGGCTTCGCGTTGTACACCATGCGCTCGCCGACTCTGGCGCGCCTTTATCTGCAATGTGACCATGATGAGGAGATCGAAAATTGGCCTAACAGGCGTATCTGGGAAGAATTGCACAATCGGCTTGGCGGCGCGCGCAACCTTAAGGAAGGCAAGATGTTGCAAAAAGGCATCACGCCGATGCGCAGTTTCGTTGTCGAACCGATGCAATATGGGCGCCTGTTCCTAGCCGGCGACAGCGCGCATATCGTGCCGCCGACTGGCGCGAAGGGCATGAATCTTGCGTTTGCTGATGTAATGACGCTGTCACGAGCTCTGGAAGATTTTTACAAGAACAAGCGAAATGATCGGCTGCAGAACTATTCAGCGAAGTGCCTGCGGCGCGTTTGGTATGCACAACGCTTCTCATGGTGGATGACACGGATCATGCACCGCTTTCCCAACGAGTCGTCTTTTGACCGTCGCCGTCAGCTCTCCGATCTTGATTATCTTACCGGCTCACGGGCCGCCGCGACGTCGTTAGCGGAGCAATATGTGGGGCTGCCCTTGGACTAGTCTCGCAGCACCGAGCGAAGCGGGACACGCAGAAGCGCGATTGCAATACCTGAGGCGAGCGATATGAGGGCAAGCATCAGGAAAAAATTGCTTTTATCCATAGTTGACCAGAATGTGCCAAGATAGCCCGCAAGAAATCCTCCAACGAAACTGGTAGCGAGCCATACGCCCATCATCATCGACAATAGCGACCTTGGAGCGATCTTCGTCACAAGCGATAGGCTCGTTGGCGAGAGGTAAAGCTCCCCAACTGTGATGATGACGAAAAACACGAATAGCCAGAACCAACTTGCCTTTTCGCCCCCGGCAATCCAGGCCGCCGCCACCATGACGAGATAGGCGAAGGCGTTAATCGCGCAACCGATCGCGAGCTTGGCGATGGTCGATGGTTCGTTCTTTTCTTGCCTGCGCCAGAACGCAACTATGAACGGTGTAAACGCAAAGATCATGAAGGGGTTAAAAGCTTGAAACCAGGTCACCGGGATTTCGCTGCCAACAAAATGACGGTCCGTAAATTGATCGGCCCAGAGTGTGATCGTGTTGCCCTGTTGCTCATACGTCGCCCAAAACAAGCTTACTGGCACGAACAGCAGAAACAGCGCGATAATCGATCGCCATGCGCTGCCATCCAGGCCACCGTTTGGCACGCGTCTGACGAACGCATCGCTAGGAAGGTGAGGCGTTGCGATGAGGTAAATAACAAGACCGAGTGTCATGCCGATTCCGGCGGCAGTGAACCCATAGTGCCAGCCAAGCTCTTCTCCGAGAGTGCCGCAGACGAGTGGGGCAAGAAATGCTCCGAGATTGATGCCGACGTAAAAAATCGAGAAGGCCCGGTCTCTGCGACGATCGCCGGGCGGGTATAGTGAGCCGACTTGGGTAGAAATGTTCGGTTTAAAAGCGCCGTTGCCGAGGATGAGAAATCCAAGCGCGATCAAGAAAAGCTGCTCGAACGCCATCAAGAAATGGCCAATAGCCATCACGGTGGCGCCGACTATGACGGTGCGGCGCTGACCTAGGAGCCGATCCGCCAACAATCCACCTAGGATCGGCGTCAAATAGACCAGCCCGGTATAAAACCCGTAGATTTGCGAGGCGAGCGGTTGCGGCGCCAGCGGGCCGAATGCGAATTCCAGCGCACTCTGAAGGGATTCAAGGCCGACCACCTCGCTAGTGCGTTGGGAGGTGAACAGAAACTTCAGCATATAAAGCACTAGCAGCGCCCGCATGCCGTAGTAGGAAAAGCGCTCCCACATCTCCGTTGCGAACAGGTATGCGAGCGCTCGGGGGTGACCAAAGATTTCACCGCTCGCGCGATTGTCATATTTCCGAAAGACGCGTATGGCAGTCATGTCTAGGTCTTACACGGCTGTTGATGAAAGCCAAACAGTAACACATCACGACAAAGACGTTTTCCAATTAGTCATGGCCGGTGTACGCTTTTTCGTAAGCGATGCGCAAATGCGGATCAAAATGACAATGAGGATTCGTGACGAGATCATTTACGCATTGGCAGTCGCGCTTGCAGCTTTATCGGCTGGAAATGCCTGCGCACAGTCTGACTATCCGAACAAACCGATCCACTTCATCGTTGGCTTTGCCGCGGGCGGAGGCAATGACTTGTTTGCTCGCCTGGTGGTGCAAAAATTTCAGGAGAATACCGGCGCGACAGCAGTGATTGAAAATCGCGTTGGTGCCGGCGGTAGGATCGCCGCTGAATTCGTCGCGGGTCAGGCGACCGATGGATATACGGTCTTGGTGGGCGCAACGGGACAAATGTCGATCGCCACTGCGATCTTTCCTGATCTTAGCTATCACGCAAGCAATAGCTTCACTCCATTGAATATGATCGCCTCATTTCCACTCGTGCTTGTTGTGCCAGCGGACCACCCAGCGAGAGACATAAAAGAACTTATCGCCTGGGCGAAAGCTAATCCGGATAAGTCAAATTACGGCACTTCGTCCCCAGCTTTTACCATCGCAAGCGAACTGCTCAAGCTCAAAAGCGGCATGCCCGCCGTAGCGATCCCCTATAAGAGCAGCAACGAGTCAAACCTGAGCGTGGTTTCGGGACAAAGCCTGTTCACCATTTCGGACGGTCCGCCTGTAATCCCGCTGGTCAAGGGTGGTAAAATCCGCGCGCTCGCGGTCACTGGCTCCGAACGCTCGCCCGAGCTGCCGGATGTGCCCAGCATGGCCGAATCCGGATTTCCAGAGGTCAATACGTATCTATGGAGCGGATTTTTTGTTCCTGCCGGAACACAGGCTCCGATCGTCACCAAACTAATGACTGAGCTCGGCAAGGCACTAGCGGATCCCGGGGTCCAGGACGGTCTTCAAAAAATGGCCGTTAAACCGGGGGGGCCGACCGGAGATGCATTCAAAAAGCGCATCGATGACGATATCAAGACTTTTGCGGAAGTAGTCAAAGCGGCCAACCTAACCTTCAAGTAGGTATACCTGGTCAAATGGCGTTTTGGTCTAATCAATTCAGTCTGTTCGGAATCTGGGCCACTCAAAAAAGCCGCCAACGCCCGTCAATCCAGACGTCAGTATCACCATGCCAAATGCGGGATTAGTCCTGGAGGACCACAATCTCGGCCCGACTATGCGGTCAACCGCTACAGGGTATTGTCGGCCGAGAAAGTATCCGCAACCAATCTCGCGGTAAGCGTGCTCTAGCAACCTGGCACCGAGGTTGAAGAGCGGCAGCATCATGTTTTTGCAGTGCGCGAAAACGCGCGCCGTACCGTGTTCAATCAAACTGAGGGCGGTGCGGTGCGAGTCAAGGATGGGATTGCGCTCGCCCGGGGCAGCCTGTTGCGTGAATGCGAGGGAGTAGGTGTCACCAGCTCTGGCTTACACGTCGAGTAATTCTGCGCTCCATCGACGGCGACACGCTACTCGCCGGAATCCGCCACTCAAAATTAGTGGGTTTGGTGTCGATCTCGTGGCAGCGAGCCGGCAAGCGCCCGCTCGCGTGAGCCCGCCATCGCATGTGCGGTGAGCGCGATGATTGGTATATCAAACGTCCAGCAGTTCGGCACTGGCGAATTCCGCCTTCTCTTGGATGAACTCGAAGCGCGCCTCGGCCTTGGTACCCATAAGGCGCTCAATCGTCCGCGCGGTTGGTTTCATCTCTTTGCCTGCCAGCACCACGCGAAGCAGCGTTCGCTTGCCGGGATCCATAGTCGTTTCCTTGAGCTGCGCAGCCATCATCTCGCCGAGGCCCTTGAAGCGGCTAACTTCTACCTTAGCGTTGGAATGAAATTCTTTCTTGAGCAGCGTTTCCCTGTGCTTGTCATCACGCGCATAGACGATTTTGCCGCCATGCGAGAGCCGATAGAGCGGCGGTACCGCAAGATAGAGCTTTCCGCCTTCGACCAGCTTAGGCATCTGACGGTAAAAGAAAGTGATAAGCAGGGAAGCGATATGCGCGCCGTCCACGTCAGCGTCGGTCATCACAATGACCTTCTCATAGCGCAAATCCTTCTCATGATAGTGCGAGCCGGTGCCACAACCGAGCGCTTGGATCAGATCGGCAAGCTGCGCATTCTGCGCAAGCTTGTCTTTACCGGCCGACGCGACATTCAGGATCTTGCCCCGTAACGGCAGTACGGCTTGGGTGCGGCGGTCGCGCGCCTGTTTGGCAGAGCCGCCGGCGCTATCGCCCTCGACAATAAAGATCTCGGACCCTTCCGAGGCCGACAAGGTGCAATCAGCGAGCTTGCCAGGCAGGCGCAATTTGCGCACGGCGGTCTTGCGCGCTATGTCCTTCTCTTGCCGACGACGAATACGCTCTTCAGCGCGCTCGATGACGAAATCAAGCAGCTTGTTGGCCTGCATTGGATTGCCGGCAAGCCAGTGATCGAAGGGGTCCTTGATCGCCTGCTCGACGATGCGGTGCGCCTCGGCGGTGGCGAGGCGGTCCTTGGTCTGACCCTGGAATTCGGGCTCGCGTACGAATACTGACAGCATGCAGCCGGCGCCTGTCATGACATCGTCACTGATAACCGGCGCCGCGCGCTTTTCCTGTCCGACCCGTTCGGCATGATCTTTCAGTCCGCGCAGCAGCGCCGACCGCAACCCGGACTCGTGCGTGCCCCCATCCGGAGTCGGAATTGTGTTGCAGTAGGAGTTGAGGAAACCGTCGGTGTCGGCGGTCCAGGCCACCGCCCATTCGACCGCACTATGGCGACCAGTTTTTCCTACCGACCCGGTGAAGATGTCGGGATGCACCAAAGTCGCGCTAGTTAGATTGGACGCGAGGTAATCCTTCAATCCATCGGCGAAATGGAACGTGGCTTTCTCGGGCACGTCCTCAATGCCCTTGAGCAGCGCCTTGTCACAGTGCCAGCGGATCTCGACGCCACCGTAGAGGTAGGCCTTCGAGCGCGCCATCTTGAAGACACGCTCGGGCCTGAAGGCGGCTTTCTGTCCGAATATCTCCGGGTCGGGCTTGAAGCGCACACGTGTGCCGCGCCGGTTGGGCACGCGGCCCGCTTTGTCCAGTTTCCCTTTCGGCTTTCCGCGCTCGAACGCCATCCGGTAGAGCTGCTGTTCGCGCGCCACTTCGACTTCCATGCGCTCGGATAGTGCATTGGCGACAGAAACGCCCACGCCATGCAGGCCACCCGAAGTTTCGTAAACCTTTGAATCGAATTTGCCGCCCGCGTGCAGCATGCACATGATCACTTCGAGCGCGGACTTGCTCTTGAATTTGGGGTGGGGGTCGACTGGGATACCGCGCCCATTGTCAGTCACGCTGACGAAGCCGTTCGCTTCCATCTCGACTTCAATCCAGTCGGCGTGGCCGGCCAATGCCTCGTCCATGGCATTGTCGATGACTTCAGCAAACAGGTGATGCAGTGCCTTTTCGTCGGTGCCGCCGATATACATTCCCGGTCGCCGGCGGACCGGCTCGAGTCCCTCAAGCACCTCAATGTGCCTTGCGGTATAACCAGCTTCGGCGCTCGATCTGCGGGTGGGCGGCTTTGCGCGCGCGATTTTTTCTCTTCCCGACGACGTCGGTGCCTTGCGGGCCGATGACTTCCCGCTCGCAGGCAGATCGAAAAGGTCAGGGTGTTTTGCGGGTTTTTTCTTGGTTGCTGTCTTGGTCATTCAAGGCTTCAAGTAAGGTCGGGGCGAATCAGTTGCCAGCCACTATGCCACGGCTGCCCCCTCGCAACCTGCGCCAGATGGCTTAAGGGAAGGTTTAAGGGTGTATTTGGCCCGATTCCGGACGCGCGTTCGCGGTTTGTGGAGAAGTGGCAACCAAACGGAAAGTCACCCGTTATCAAGTCCATGGAGTTGGGCAGCACCAAAGCAGATCGTAAGCGTGTCGACAAGGCGCCTGTCTCACGTGAAGCACAGCGTGCGCGCTTTGCTCTCTCCGTCAGCGACCCTCAGCCGGTAATTGAAGTTGCGCGATTTTGGCGTACTGCTGCCCAGGCGGCGACCATTGGGATGTTTGTAATTCTCTTGATCGTAGCGTTGAGTCTGGCGCGACCGGTTTTGCTACCGGTAGCTTCGGCCTTTGTCGTGACGATGATGCTCGGTCCACTATCGGCACGGGCGGAGCGCTATCGCGTCCCATCGCTGATGTCGGCGATGGTTTTCTGGCTGCTGGTGATCGCAGTCTTCTACGGGGTAATTGTCCTTTTGGCTGCCCCCGTGGTGGATTGGATCGGCAAGGCACCGGAGATCGGCCGAAATATTCAGGAAAAGCTCCACGTCTTCGATCGTCCAATAGCTGCGTTGCAGGAGCTGCGCGATGCCCTTCTGCCATCAGATAAGAAAGGCAACCTTGGCGTCGACATTATGAGCTTCGTGCAGACAGCGCTACTGATCGTAACACCGGCGATTGGTCAGATCCTCATTTTTTTCGGCACGCTATTTTTCATGCTGCTGGGCCGCTCTCAGCTCCGGCGCGTTTTGGTGGTGTTCTTCGAAGAACGCGACGCACGGCTGCGCGCACTAAAAATCATGAACGATGTCGAGCACAATCTAACCGGCTACCTGAGTGTCGTGACTGTCATTAACATTGCGGTTGGTCTGTGCGGTGGTGCAGCAGCGTGGATTGCCGGCCTGCCAGATCCGGTTGCCTGGGCCGTGCTCGGATTCATTCTCAACTTCATTCCATATGTCGGGGCTCTGATGATGGAAGTCGGCTTGTTCATGGTCGGACTGGCGACGTTTCCATCGCCCACGCATGCGTTGGTCGCGCCATTGATTTTCCTGGCGCTTGCAACGTTGGAAGGTCATTTTATCACGCCCAGCATCATGGGCCGTAAACTCACTCTCAATCCGCTCACGGTGTTCTTGTCGCTGGTGTTCTGGACCTGGCTGTGGGGGCCCGTCGGCGCGTTTCTGGCAGTGCCACTCCTGATCGTGGCCTTGGTGGTGATTGATCATTTATTTCCGGAAGATGAACCGGAGCTCCCGGCCTAGAATGCTGGCGCATAAGCCGCCGTCGGGCTAGACACGAGTGGCAACGCTCCGCCGATCCTTCCCGATGGACCTCCCAGCCATTGCCCAGCAAGTTGTCCAGTTCGTCCACGACAACGGCGCTTGGGCGGTACCCGTGGTTTTCGGCTTGGCGTTCGGTGAATCGCTGGCCTTCATCTCGCTGCTGATTCCGGCCTGGGGCGCGCTGGTCGCGATCGGCGCGTTGATCGGCCACAGTGGCATCAGCTTCTGGCCAGTCTGGGTTTCGGCATCGCTTGGCGCCGCGTTCGGCGATTGGCTGTCCTATTGGGTGGGACTCAAGCTTGAATATACGGTCGCACATATGTGGCCGTTGTCGCGTCACCCCGATCTCATTCCGCGTGGCGAGGCGTTCATGAAGAGGTGGGGTATCCCCGGAATTTTTATTGGACGGTTTTTTGGACCGTTGCGTGCGTCTGTGCCTTTGATCGCCGGCATTTTTGAAATGCCATTCTGGCAATTCCAGCTTGCCAATTTCACTTCCGCATTCGTCTGGGCGGCGACGTTGCTCACTATCGGCGACGTCATATCGAAAGCGATTATATGGCTCTGGTGATCATGCAAAGGCGGCGGCCGAGAAGATGATGGTGCAGGGCTATCATCTCGCGTTCCCCTCCATGGTGTACGTGGAGAAGAATGGAAGCGGCTATCGACTGGTGCCCGAACCATGGAGCTCGTCGATTTAACCGAGGCAGATTTGATACAGCGTGCTGTGTGTCCTTGACCGGAGGTTTGGTGCGGCCTATACGCTCCGGCAATGACGACGCTTGTTGTAGCAAGAAGGCTCCGTTGCCGTGCCACCCCGGCACGGGCGTAGCTTTGTCGTCACCCGTGCCGCCGGATGAAAGCCGCGGCACATCTCCCCAATCAAGACCGCGCTGTTGGCCTTCTTCCGGTAGATCGTTAAGACTTCTGGACAAGGATTGATTATGGCTACCAAAGCGAAGATCGGTGTGTTGGGTGCCTCAGGTTACACCGGAGGCGATCTGATACGCGTCTTGCTACGCCATCCGCGCGCAGAAATCGTTTTGCTCACCGCCGAACGCAGTGCCGGCAAGACGATGCGTGACGTATTTCCACAATTCTCGCCTTTCACGTTGCCGCAGCTCGTTGCCATCGATGGCCTTGACTGGGCGAAGGCGGCTCTCGATATCGCATTCTGTGCTCTGCCACATGCCACGACGCAGAAAGTGATCAAAAACCTTTTGGCTAGATCACCTACAACCAAGGTTGTCGATCTGTCGGCGGATTTTCGCCTAGCGGATACGTCGGCATACGCGAAATGGTACGGTCACGAACATTATGCGCCCGAGCTCCAGAAGGAGGCAGTCTACGGGCTCACTGAAATTCATCGGCGCGAGATCAAAAAAGCGCGGCTCATCGCTAATCCTGGCTGCTACACAACCTGCGCGCAGCTTCCCCTGATCCCGTTGATCGAAAACAAGGCGATCGAGCTCGATGAAATCGTGGTCGACGCCAAGTCGGGAATGACCGGGGCAGGGCGGGCAGCAAGAGAGGCGATGCTATTCTCGGAAGTATCAGAAGGCTTCCATGCCTATGGCGTTGGGCATCACCGGCACATGGCCGAGCTCGACCAGGAATTTTCGCGGGCGGCCGGACGGGAAGTAATAATTACTTTCACACCCCATCTGGTGCCAATGAACAGGGGAATGCTCTCGACCATTTACATTCGGGGGCGGCGTGGCCGCACGCCTGAACATCTTCACGCATTACTTTTAAAGTTTTACTTGAAGGAGCCTTTTGTGCACATCCTGCCATTCGGCGAAACTCCGCAGACAAGGCATGTGCGCGGTTCCAACATGACATTCATCGGCGTAGCCAAGGATCGCATCCCGGGGCGGGCGATTGTCGTTTCGGCACTGGATAATCTGGTCAAAGGCGCTTCCGGCCAGGCGATCCAGAACATGAACCTGATTATGGGTTGGCCCGAAACCATGGGCCTGGAGCAGGTGGCGCTGTTTCCCTGAACTGGGGCCGGCCGCGGAATCTAGGTACACTAGCCAAGTCTGCAGCTGGATTCCGGATTTGCTCGCTGGCGCTCGCGCGCCGGAATGACGAGGGAGCCGATGTTCGAGGTTCAGAACCAGCCGCCCCCGCTTGAGCCGTATAATTTGTTTAGCAGCGATGCTGTGCTTCGCGATGCAACCCAGCGCGAAGGCGCGGGCTGGGCTAAAGACGAGTTAACCGCGCTGGGTGCAACGCTGGGCAAGCCGGAGACGGTTCAGCTTGGTTTCGATGCCAATAGATTTCCGCCACAACTGCGCACGCTTGACCGCTACGGTCATCGCCTGGACGAGGTCGAATTCCATCCTGCGTGGCATGAGCTGCTTGGACTTGCTGTAAGAGCCGGTCTGCATTCGAGTCCATGGGCGGACCCCAGGCCCGGCGCGCACGTCGCACGTGCGGCCGGCACCTACATGCTCGGACAAATCGAAAGCGGCGTCTATTGCCCGCTGGCAATGACCTACGGTTCCGTGCCGACAGTGCGACACGCCCCGGCAATCGCGGCTGAATGGCTGCCGCGGATTTTTTCGCGCGACTATGACCGGAGTTTCCGTCCGGCAAGGCTGAAAAGCGCGGCGCTCGTCGGCATGGGCATGACAGAGAACCAGGGTGGCTCGGATCTACGCACGAATACGACGCGCGCGGACCCATCCGGCGACGGTAGTTTCCGCCTTCACGGCCATAAATGGTTCTTGTCGGCCCCGATGTGCGACGCTTTCCTCGTCCTCGCGCAATCGCCGAAGGGCCTGAGCTGTTTCCTGGTGCCACGTTGGACGCCGGGCGATGAACGCAACGCCATTCAGATAATTCGTCTAAAGGACAAGCTCGGCAACCGATCGAACGCGTCGAGCGAAGTGGAATTTCACGGCGCCTATGGGCAACTCGTCGGCGAGGAGGGTCGTGGCATCCCGACCATCATTGAGATGGGAAACTATACGCGACTGGATTGTTGCATCGGCTCGTCGGCCTTGATGCGGCAGTCCGTCGCACAGGCAATCCATCATGCTTGGCATCGAATCGCATTCCAGAAAAAACTGATTGATCAGCCGCTGATGACTAACGTGTTGACCGACCTGGCTCTCGAATCGGAGGCTGCAACCGTCATTACCATGCGGCTCGCGCGCGCTTATGACGAAAGCGACGAGGCTGCGCAGATAATCCGGCGTGTGATCACGCCAGCGGCAAAATTCTGGATATGCAAGCGGACGCCGTTTGTAACCTACGAGGCGATGGAGGTGCTGGGAGGGTCCGGCTATATCGAGGAATGCATCATGCCGCGGCTGTATCGCGAGGCACCGGTAAACTCGATCTGGGAAGGCTCGGGCAATATCATGTGCCTTGATGTGCTGCGCGCAATGGAACGAATGCCGAATGCGACTGACGTTCTGCGCCGCGAGTTGGGCGATGGCAAGGACTCGCGACTCAAAGCGTTTACCGAACAGCTTGAGAAGCGGTTGCTCGTCATGCGGGAACGCAATGACGAGTCGCAGGCGCGCGTGCTGACGCGCGAACTGGTGCTGACGCTTCAGGCCGCGCTGCTGATCAGGCACGCGCCGTCCGCCGTGGCGGATGCATTTTGCGCGTCGCGGCTTGGCGCAAATAGCGGCTCAGCGTTTGGCCTCCTTCCCTCTGGGATAGATCTGCGCGCTATCGCTTGCCGCGCGGCGCCCGCAAACTAGAGCTTTCCGAACACGGCAAAGACAAGAGCGACTTGCGCCAGGAACCCGACGGTGAAAGCAAGCGAGCGTACCACGGGGATGCCCATCGTATAAACGATAACGTGGACCAGGCGCGACCAGAAATACACCGCGCATGCGATAACGGTGCTTTCAGTCGAGTGACCCTGTGCATCTAGAATAAGCACCAGCGGCGCAAAAATGATCAAATTTTCGACCGCATTGGTGTGTGCAAAATAGAGTCGCTGCGCCCACTGCGATTGCGGCTTGGCGTTCCGCGACGGGTTGGCCATTGTCCCCATCAGTCCGCGCACCATGGCGCGATCGATAATGTAAGGCACCCACATCAGGCCGGTCAGGATGATCGTTAGCGTCAGCCACAGCAGTTCCTTAGTCATTGCTGCTCCCCGTCTTGATGACTTTCAGCCGGAGCATAATCGATGCCGCGGCCGCTGTCCCGCCTCGGGCACATCGAATTGGTCACGTCCAGCTTTTCACTTTAACGTACGAGCCGGGCGCATCTTCCGTTGGCTTGAGTTTGCCCCCGCCAATCTTTCGCGCAGGCACCGTTTGTGCGCCCTGCTCCCTAAGCCATTCCAGCCAATTCGGCCACCACGAGCCGGGATGCTCTGTTGCTTTCTTCAGCCAGGTTTCGACGTTTGAGCCGCTGGGCTTTTCGCCAGTCCAATATTGATATTTTGGCTTGTCGGGAGGGTTGATCACTCCAGCGATGTGACCTGATCCTGCGAGCACATACTTCACTGGCCCGCCGAAAAACTGCGAACCGTAGAGCACCGATTTTGCCGGCGCGATGTGGTCTTCGCGGGTGGCAAGATTATAGATTGGCACCGTCACCTTATGCAGATCAAGCGTGACGCCTGCGATTTTCATCTCGCCCTTTGTAAGCTTGTTGTCGAGGTAACAGTTGCGTAAATAATATGAATGATTTGCCGCGGGCATACGGGTGGCATCCGAATTCCAGTAAAGAATATCGAATGGCAAGGGCTTCTTCCCGCGCATGTAGTTGTTGACAATGTAGGGCCAGATCAGGTCGTTCGAGCGCAGCATGTTGAAGGTATTAGCCATGCGAGACGCTTCCAAATAGCCTTGCTTCTGCATGTGCGTCTCTAGCTGTTTTATGCGCTCTTCGTCGACGAACACCATTAGGTCGCCGGCATAGGTGAAATCGACTTGTGCTGCGAACAACGTTGCCGATTTGACGCGCTTGAGTTTTTTAGCCGCAAGATAGGCAAGGGTGATCGACAGGAGCGTGCCGCCCACGCAATAGCCGACAGCGTTGACCGTTTTTTCGCCGGTCGCGAGCATAACCTCGTCGAGGGCCGCGATGACACCTTCGCGCATGTACTGTTCAAAGCTTTTTTCCGCGAGCCTGGCGTCGGGATTGACCCAGGACAACACGAATACCGTAATGCCCTGATCGACACACCATTTGATGAAAGATTTATCCGGCGTGAGGTCGAGAATGTAAAATTTGTTTATCCATGGCGGCACGATAAAAAGGGGAGTCTTTAGTACCTCTTTCGTGGTCGCTTCATATTGGATCAACTGAATCAGATCGTTCTGAAACACGACTTTACCGGGTGTGACCGCGAGATTGCGACCCAGGTCGAATATGGAGGGATCGGATTGGCGGATTTTGAGAGTCCCTTGGCCCGCCTTGATGTCCTCTGAAAGCATGTGCATGCCTCGCACAAGATTTTCGGCATTGGACGAGAATGTCTCTCGCAGCAACTCGGGATTGGTAAGCACAAAGTTTGACGGTGCGATTGCGTTGGCGATCTGCTTGACGTAGAACTCGGCTTTCTGGCGTGTGTGCTCGTCGACGCCGACGGCATCCTTGACCAGCCGCTCGCCCCATTGCGCGGTGAGCAAGTACGCCTGCTTGAGAAAATCGAAAAATTGGTTCTGCGACCATTCCGGATCGGCAAACCTTTTATCTCTTGAATCAGGGGAGACGACCGGTTCGGTTCGCTCACCGGCCATGCGCTTCACTGTGCTGGCCCATAGATCAAGATAGGCGCGACCGAGGCTGGTCTGCAGCTCAAGCGCGCGACGAGGATCGGACATCCAGTATTCCGCCACCCGTCCAATGGACTTGACTGCGTCGGCGATGTCCTCGGCGACTTCACCCTTGATCTTGCCTTCCTCACGCGGCTTCAAATACGCGGCCAGAGCCTTGCCGCCTTCCTCGATCAGGCGCGCAATGTTGCGCGACAATGCCTCGACATCGACATTGCCGACCTTGGCAGGATCCATGGTTGGCTTGTCCATCCGAGTTCGCTCACGTCCCGACGACAAAAGTGACCGGACCGCGCCGCTCCTGCAAGCTGTAGCGCATGGTTTCACCGTCCTTGCGGTAGCAGAGGCGTAACCTTGCTGTGGCCATAATAGCCCTATAGCAGGATCATGTTATAATTCATTGAGTCCACACCAATTTCCCGTATGGCCAGCAAAACTTGCACATGGTACGTGCGTTTGAACGAGCTCTTTGGGCCGCGGGCCTCATCGCCGCCCTTACCGGCTGTTCGCCGGGCCCGGTGATCGACCGATTGCCAGCAGACATGGGGTTGCCCGCAGGCGCGCCGGCACGGCCAGAAAAGCCCTACGAGTACCCCGCCGTGCATGACATGCCGCCGGCCCGGACTTCGGTACCCATGACCGAAGAAGAGCAGGTCAAGCTCGAAAAGGAGCTGACCAACATACGAAATCGCCAGGAAGAGCGTTCACCGTCCGGCAAGAAGGCGGCCCCCGCGATCAAAAAGCCACCGGCTGAAAATGGCCAAACCGCTGGCGCTAAGCCAAACCCATGATAAAAAACAGCCTGGATAGTACCCGCGGGCTGGAAAGGGCAGCCGACCTTAAGGTTTGAGCCGATGGAAGAGTTTTACCGCATTCTCCGGTTGCCGCCGTATGTGTTCGAAGAGGTGAATAAGGCAAAGGCGAAGGCCCGCAATGCGGGAGCGGACATCATCGATCTCGGCATGGGCAATCCAGATCTGCCCGCGCCGCCGCACGTGATCGAAAAACTCAAGGAGACTCTCGGCAAGCCGCGCACGGATCGTTATTCAGCCTCGCGCGGCATTCCCGGATTGCGGCGCGCACAGGCAGCCTATTACGAGCGCCGTTTCGGCGTGAAGCTCAATCCCGATACTCAAATCATCACCACACTCGGCTCCAAGGAAGGCTTTGCGAATGTCGCGCAGGCGATTACGGCGCCTGGGGACGTCGTCCTTGTTCCGAACCCGAGTTACCCCATCCATGCCTTTGGCTTCCTGATGGCTGGCGGCGCTATCCGTTCGGTACCGTCGGACCCGACGCCGAACTTTTTCCACACCCTGGAGCGGGCCGTCGTGCATTCCATTCCGAAGCCGACGGTAGTGGTGGTGTGCTATCCAGCCAATCCGACCGCCTACGTCGCGACGCTCGACTTCTACAAGGATCTGATCGCTTTTGCGAAAAAGTATGGCGTCTTGGTGCTGTCCGATCTCGCTTATGCCGAAGTCTATTTTGACGGCAATCCGCCGCCGTCGATTTTGCAGGTGCCGGGCGCAAATGACATCGCGGTTGAATTCACTTCGATGTCGAAGACGTTCTCAATGCCGGGCTGGCGAATTGGTTTCGCTGTCGGCAATGAGCGCATCATCGCGGCGCTCAGCCGGGTGAAATCATACCTCGATTATGGCGCCTTCACGCCGGTGCAAGTGGCAGCGACCGCCGCGCTCAACGGTCCCGATGACTGCATCAAGGAGATGCGCCACACTTACAAGCGCCGGCGGGACGTGTTGGTGGAAAGTTTTGACCGCGCCGGCTGGCATGTGCCGGCGCCGCGCGCTTCGATGTTCGCGTGGGCACCGATCCCCGAGCCGTTCAATAGCCTCGGCAGCGTGGAATTTTCCAAAGTGCTCATCGAGAAAGCTGATATCGCTGTATCGCCCGGTATCGGCTTTGGCGAATACGGCGAAGGCTTTGTGCGCATTGCACTGGTGGAAAACGAGCAGCGCATTCGCCAGGCCGCACGCAATATCCGGCGCTTTCTGGAGAACGCACCGGAGCAGCTGCACAACGTCGTCCCGCTCGCTACGCGGCGCTAACTACGGGCAAACACCTTCATGGCTCCAGCCCGAGCGCATGATGCGGAAAATCATGTCCTCGACCCCGTTCGGGGATGGCAACTGGCTTTCGGGTAAAATCATGCGCAATCAACCTCTAAGAGTGGGCGTCGCCGGTTTGGGCACGGTCGGTGCTGCGCTGGTTTCCCAGGTTGCGCATCAGCGGGACGCGCTGGCGGTGCGTTGTGGCCGAGCCATCGAAATCGTCGCGGTATGCGCGCGCTCGCGCAAAAAAGATCGCGGTATCGATCTCAAGAAAATGAAATGGTTCGCTGACCCGCACTCGCTCGCGCGTGAGCCCAGCATCGACGTGTTTGTCGAACTGATGGGCGGTGGTGGTGAGCCGGCCAAGAGCACGGTCGAAGCGGCTCTTGCATCCGGCAAGTCGGTAGTGACTGCCAATAAAGCCATGTTGGCCCGGCACGGGGTCAAGCTTGCGGCGATAGCCGAAAGCAAGCATGTGGCACTGAATTTTGAGGCGGCAGTCGGCGGTGCAATCCCGATTGTCAAAACATTGCGAGAGGGAATGGCTGGCAATTCGTTTGAGCGAATCTACGGCATCCTGAACGGCACCTGCAACTACATCCTTACGCGGATGGAGCAGGACAAAATGACGTTCGCCGAGTGCCTGAAAGAAGCGCAGCGGCTTGGTTATGCCGAGGCCGATCCCAGCTTTGATATCGACGGACACGACACCGCGCAGAAGCTCGCTATTCTGGCGAGCCTCGCATTCGGCACCAAACTCGACCAAAACTCGATCTACGTAGAAGGCATTTCCTCGATCACGCCGGCCGATCTTTCTGCCGCCGATGAGCTTGGCTATCGCGTGAAGCTTCTGGGCGTAGCAGTGAAGACACCAAAGGGTATCGAGCAGCGTGTGCATCCAACCATGGTGCGCAAGGAATCCGCGATTGCTCAAGTGATGGGCGTGACCAATGCGGTGACGGTCGACGCTTCGGACATTAATCCGCTAACGTTAGTCGGACCTGGTGCTGGCGGCGCGGCTACCGCCTCGGCAGTACTTTCCGACATTGGCGACATAGCTCGGGGCGTTCGCACGGCGCCTTTCGGCCGGCCGACGACGCGGCTCGCGGGGGTGCGAAAGGCGCCGATGCAGCGCCATGAAGGCGGCTACTACATTCGGCTGGTCGCTCGCGACAAGCCGGGCACCGCAGCGACTATTGCCAAACGGCTTGCTGAGCAGGAAATTTCATTGGAATCCATTGTGCAGCGTCATGACCCGGCACATCTCGGCCGTGACACCAAGGCGGGCTTCGTCCCGGTCATTCTCATTACTTATGCAACCACCGAGGATGCTGTTCGTAAGGCTGTTGCAGCGGTCGGGCGCGATAGGGTGATCTCAGGCCGGCCACAAGTCATCCGAATCGAAAAGAACTAAGCGACCTGCGGCGAAGTTCGCGTTTCTGAGGGGAGCGTCAAATGGCGAGTATTACCGTCCAGCCGGAATTATTGCTGGAACGCATTCTCACGCTCGAAATCGTCCGCGTCACCGAACGTGCCGCCGTGTCCTCAGCGCGCCTGCGCGGCCACGGCAAGGACAAAGCCTCTGACCAGGCTGCGGTCGATGCCATGCGGCGCGAACTCAACAAGTTACCGATCGACGGCACGGTAGTGATCGGCGAGGGCGAGATCGACGAAGCCCCGATGCTCTTCATCGGTGAAAAAGTCGGCACCAAGCATGGCCCGAAGGTCGACATTGCGGTTGATCCGCTGGAAGGGACAACGCTCTGCGCCAAGAACATGCCAGGGGCGATCGCGACCATCGCAATGGCCGATTCCGGTACGCTGTTGCACGCGCCTGACTGCTACATGCAAAAGATCGCAATCGGCCCCGGCTATCCAAAAGGCACCATCGATCTCGACGCCCCAGCCGACGAAAACATCATGCACCTGGCGAGGGCCAAAGGCGTCAAGCCTTCCGAAATTACCGCCATCTTGCTCGACCGGCCACGCCACGCCGACATGATCGCGGCGGTCCGGAAGACCGGCGCTGCGGTCAGCTTGATCAGCGACGGCGACCTGGCCGGCGTGATCCATTGCGCCGACCCCAAAACCGGCATCGACATATACCTCGGAATCGGCGGGGCGCCTGAAGGCGTTCTGGCGGCGGCGGCGCTGCGTTGTATTGGCGGTCAGATGCAGACAAGGCTGATCATCGATACTGAACAATTGCGCGAACGCACGCTGAAGATGGGCATCAAGGACGCCAGGCGTAAATACGACATCGAGGACATGGTGAAAGGCGATTGCCTTTTTGCCGCCACCGGTGTCACCAGTGGCGCAATGTTGAGCGGGGTAAAATTTGGGAAGGACGTGATCGAGACAGAAACGGTCGTTATGCGCTCGGTCACCGGAACGGTGCGGCGCGTATTGGCCGAGCACAGGCAACTCGACAAGTTTCATCTCGACTGAGTCAGTATTGAAGCGGTTGTTCTCCTCCATTGACCGCGTAATTCAAACCCGGCTTGGTCTGCCGGCAGCATGGTGACTGATCGATGCCGGCGTTTCCTGCAGTCTCATTGAAAAATTTCAACCGCTCTTTTCTCGGCGTCGAGCAATCTTTGACTGGCCGCCCATGGAGAGATCGCCTCGACGAGCGGGGATCGGCGCGCGCGCTGACGATCGCGCAACGTTATGGCCTCGACGAGTTGCTTGCGCGTGTTCTGGCCGGCCGAAATGTCGATCCGGATCAGGTTGCAAACTTTCTCGACCCCACCATCAAGCGGTTGATGCCTGATCCGAATACATTGACCGATATGAAAGCGGCATGCGTGCGCATTGCCGACGCCATTGCAAGTGGCGAAAGTGTCGCAATATTCGGCGACTATGATGTCGACGGCGCCACCAGTTCAGCACTGCTATGCCGGTATCTGCGTCATTGCGGCCTGGATCCGATTGTCCATATCCCGGACCGAATCTTCGAAGGCTACGGCCCCCACAAGGAGGCCATCCAGTCCTTCGCCGAGCACCGCGTAAAATTTTTGATCACAGTCGATTGCGGTGTCACGAGCGTCGAGCCCCTTGCGGAAGCGAAGAAACTTGGGCTCGACGCTGTGGTTATCGACCATCATCAAGCTGACGAGGAACTACCGATAGCTGCCGCCGTGGTGGATCCTAATCGCGCCGACGATTTGTCGGGTCTTGGGCACCTTGCCGCTGTTGGATTGGTGTTCCTGACGCTCGTCGCAGTGACGCGGGAATTACGTCGGCGGGATTTCTGGACTGATGCGCGCAGCGAGCCGGACCTCCTGTCGCTTTTGCATTTAGTGGCGCTTGGCACCGTGGCGGATGTCGTGCCGCTGCACGGCCTTAATCGCGCCTTCGTCGCGAAAGGGCTCATCGCATTGAGACGACGCGAGCATCCGGGTGCGACAGCGCTGATGGATGTAGCTCGCCTCAATGGCCCCCCGGAGCCGTGGCATCTCGGATTTCTCCTAGGCCCGCGCATCAATGCCGGCGGTCGCGTCGGCCGGGCCGATCTTGGCGCGCGTCTTCTTTTAGAGGATGACCCGAGCGAAGCGGCCCGCATAGCCGCCGAACTCGATCGCCTCAATCGTGAGCGTCAGCAGATTGAGCAGGCAACCCTCGCTCAGGCCGATGCTGAAGCGCTCGCCGCGCTCGGATTGGAAGAGAAAGGAGCCGCGGTCGTCACCGCGGCAGAAGGCTGGCACCCCGGCGTTGTCGGCCTTGTCGCGGCGCGCTTGAAGGAGCGTTATGGCCGACCGGCTTTTGCAATTGCGCTTGAGCCCGGCGGAACTGGCACAGGCTCAGGGCGCTCGATTGCCGGAGTGGATATTGGCCGCGCCGTCCGGCGTGCGGTGCGGGAGAGCATACTGCTCAAAGGCGGTGGTCATGCCATGGCCGCCGGAGTGACGCTGAAAAAAGACGCTCTGGGCGCCTTCCGCGCCTTTCTTGAGGACACGCTGGCGGCGCCGGTCGAATTGGCTCGGCGCGACAGCGCCTTGCTGATCGACGGAGCGGTAGCCGCCAGCGGGTTCAATTTCTCGCTCGCGGATCTGCTGGCGCGAGCTGGACCATTCGGGGCAGGCAATCCAGAGCCGGTGCTGGCGCTTCCGGCGCATACACTCGTCTATGCTGATCCAATCGGCGAAAACCACATCCGCGCGCGTCTTCGCTCCGGCGATGGAAAATTCGTAAATGCGATTGCATTCCGTGTCATAGGCCAGCCGCTCGGCAAAGCACTGCTGGACAACCGGGGCCGAGTCATCCATGCCGCCGGCGCAATCGCCGTTGACCGCTGGCAAGGCGAGGAGCGGGTACAATTGCGGCTGACGGACTTGGCGGCAAGTTAATTGCCACGCCGCGCGCAAGATCGGCCAACGAAAAAGATAGCCTGGTCAATCAGGGTGATTCGTAGCCCGAGTTCGCGCGAGCATCGAACCGCAAAGGGACATGCGCCAGCGGCTCGTTACGCTTCGGCGCGGTGGCCATCGTATTGTTTGCATAGGCAGCAAACTTCAACCGCTGTGGTTGAGCGCGGGGAAGGGTTCTGCCAGCATGGGGCGCGAGGGAGAGAAGCCATGCCGCAGACCATTACGACTGGATACA